>NZ_JBJQIZ010000003.1:0-491280 GCF_046487695.1 Escherichia sp. WS1118
ATCAGGCCTACGGTTTCTGCATTTCTTTTGTAGGCCGGATAAGGCGTTCACGCCGCATCCGGCACTGGTTGCCTGATGCGACGCTTGTGCGTCTTATCAGGCCTACGGTTTCTGCATTTCTTTTGTAGGCCGGATAAGGCGTTCACGCCGCATCCGGCACTGGTTGCCTGATGCGACGCTTGTGCGTCTTATCAGGCCTACGGTTTACGCATTACGTTGCAACAACATCGACTTGATATGGCCGATGGCGCGCGTCGGGTTCAGCCCCTTCGGACATACACTGACGCAGTTCATGATGCTGTGACAGCGGAATACACTGAATGCATCGCTCAAACCGTCGAGGCGGCTGTCAGTCTCGGTATCACGGCTATCGATCAGGAAACGATATGCCGCTAACAAGCCTGCCGGGCCGATAAACTTATCGGGATTCCACCAGAAAGACGGACAAGAGGTTGAACAACATGCGCAGAGAATACATTCATACAACCCGTCGAGTTTTTCGCGCTGCTCTGGCATCTGTAAATGCTCGCGAGCTGGCGGATTTTGTCCATTATTCAACAGGTAAGGCTTAATTTTCTCATATTGCGCATAGAATTGTCCCATGTCTACCACCAAATCGCGGATCACCGGTAAACCTGGCAGCGGGCGAATCACAATCTTCTTGCCCGGCTGGTTGAGTGCCGAAATCGGAGTAATACAGGCCAGACCATTCTTACCGTTCATGTTCAGACCGTCGGAACCGCACACACCTTCACGGCAGGAGCGGCGGAACGACAGGCTGGGATCTTTCTCTTTCAGCTGAATAAGCGCATCCAGCAGCATCATGTCGCGACCTTCTTCCGCTTCCAGGGTGTAATCCTGCATACGCGGAGCATCATCAACATCCGGGTTATAGCGATAAATTGAAAACTCGAGTCTCATTTTCCTGTCTCCGCATTAGTAAGTACGAATCTTCGGCGGGAATGCCGGGCGCAGTTTCGGTTCCATGTTGACGCTTCGGCGCGTCATGGATTCCGACTCTGGCAGATACAGGGAGTGGCACAGCCAGTTTTCATCATCACGATCCGGGAAGTCGAAGCGGCTATGCGCGCCACGGCTTTCGGTACGGAAGTTGGCAGAAACAGCCGTTGCATACGCCGTTTCCATCAGGTTATCCAGTTCCAGGCACTCAACGCGCTGGGTGTTGAACTCGCTGGAAGTGTCATCCAGACGGGCATTTTTCAGACGCTCGCGGATAACTTTCAACTGCTCAAGCCCTTTCGCCATCGCATCACCTTCACGGAAGACCGAGAAGTTATGCTGCATACATTCTTGCAGTGCTTTACGGATCGCCACCGGATCTTCACCGTTACGGTTATTGTTCCAGCGGTTCAGGCGATCCAGAGACGCTTCTACATCAGACTCGCTGGCATCGCGCAGTGCGCCCTGCTCGGCAATAGACTCTTGCAGATGCAGACCTGCCGCACGACCAAATACGACCAGGTCCAGCAGCGAGTTGCCGCCCAGACGGTTAGCGCCATGTACCGATACACAAGCGATTTCACCAACGGCAAACAGCCCCGGAACAACCACATCTTCGCCTTTCTCATTCACAGTCAGCGCCTGACCGGTCACTTTGGTCGGAATACCGCCCATCATGTAGTGACAGGTTGGAATTACCGGAATCGGCTCTTTCACCGGATCAACGTGAGCGAAGGTGCGGGAGAGTTCCAGAATACCCGGCAGACGGGATTCGAGAACTTCTTTCCCCAGATGGTCAAGTTTCAGTTTTGCGTGTGGCCCCCACGGACCATCACAGCCGCGGCCTTCACGGATTTCGATCATGATGGAACGCGCTACCACGTCACGGCCCGCCAGGTCTTTGGCGTTCGGCGCATAACGCTCCATAAAGCGTTCGCCATGTTTGTTCAGCAGATAACCGCCTTCACCACGGCAACCTTCGGTGACCAGTACGCCCGCACCGGCAATACCGGTCGGGTGGAACTGCCACATTTCCATATCCTGTACCGGTACGCCTGCACGGATAGCCATGCCGACACCGTCGCCAGTGTTAATGTGGGCGTTAGTGGTGGACTGATAAATACGCCCTGCCCCGCCAGTCGCCAGCACTGTCGCGCGAGCTTTAAAGTAAACCACTTCACCAGTTTCGATGCACAGTGCGGTACAACCGACCACTGCGCCATCCTGGTTTTTCACCAGATCCAACGCATACCACTCGGAGAAAATAGTGGTGTGGTTTTTCAGGTTCTGCTGATAAAGGGTGTGCAACAGTGCGTGACCGGTACGGTCGGCAGCCGCCGCAGTACGTGCCGCCTGCTCGCCGCCGAAGTTTTTCGACTGACCGCCAAACGGACGTTGATAGATACGACCATCATCAAGACGCGAGAACGGCAGGCCCATATGTTCCAGTTCCAGAATCGCTTCCGGCCCGGTTTTACACATATATTCAATCGCGTCCTGGTCACCGATATAGTCCGACCCTTTTACGGTGTCGTACATATGCCATTCCCAGTTATCTTCATGGGTATTACCCAGCGCAACGGTAATACCACCTTGCGCAGAAACGGTATGGGAACGGGTCGGGAAGACTTTAGAGAGCAGCGCACAGGTCTGGCCACTCTGGGAAATTTGCAGCGCCGCGCGCATACCTGCGCCGCCAGCACCAATCACAACTGCATCAAATTCTCTGACTGGCAATTTCATCACACACCCCACACCACAACGAATCCATAAATCACGTAAACCACCAGTGCAACGACAATCACCAGTTGCAGCATCAGGCGCAAGGCCAGCGGTTTAACGTAGTCGGTCAACACCTGCCACATGCCGATCCAGGCATGGATCAAGATAGAAAACAGCGCCAGCAGGGTGAACACTTTGGTGAACGCAGAGGCGAAGAAACCGATCCAGACTTCATATGTCAGCTCGCCACTGGTAGCGAAAAAACCGACCATATAAATGATGTAGAGCGTCAGGACGATAGCGGTAGCACGAACGAGGATGAAATCATGTACGCCATTGCGTCCTAATGCGGAGGCGTTGCTTACCATACGAGGACTCCTGCGAGAAGTGAAAACACGACAGTAATAACAAAGGAGATTTTGGCGGAGCGTTTACCCGCTTCGAATGTTTCTTCCAGATAGCCAAAATCCATCATCATGTGGCGAATACCTACGACGACGTGATATGCCAGAGCGGTAAGGATGCCCCACATGATAAATTTGACGAAGAAGCTGCCCATAATCGCGGAAGCTTGCTCGAAACCTTCAGGGGAAGAGAGGCTGGTACCCAGAAGCCACAGCAGGATGCCCACTGCAACAAAGGTGATCACACCGGAAACGCGATGGAGAATGGACGCTATCGCCGTGACGGGGAACCGGATGGTCTGTAGGTCCAGATTAACAGGTCTTTGTTTTTTCACATTTCTTATCATGAATAACGCCCACATGCTGTTCTTATTATTCCCTGGGGACTACGGGCACAGAGGTTAACTTTCTGTTACCAGGAGACGTCGGGATTTCCTTCCTCCGGTCTGCTTGCGGGTCAGACAGCGTCCTTTCTATAACTGCGCGTCATGCAAAACACTGCTTCCAGATGCGAAAACGACACGTTACAACGCTGGGTGGCTCGGGATTGCAGGGTGTTCCGGAGACCTGGCGGCAGTATAGGCTGTTCACAAAATCATTACAATTAACCTACATATAGTTTGTCGGGTTTTATCCCGAACAGTGATCTGCGTCACGATAACAACATTTATTTAATTTTTAATCATCTAATTTGACAATCATTCAACAAAGTTGTTACAAACATTACCAGGAAAAGCATATAATGCGTAAAAGTTATGAAGTCGGTATTTCACCTAAGATTAACTTATGTAACAGTGTGGAAGTATTGACCAATTCATTCGGGACAGTTATTAGTGGTAGACAAGTTTAATAATTCGGATTGCTAAGTACTTGATTCGCCATTTATTCGTCATCAATAGATCCTTTACCTGCAAGCGCCCAGAGCTCTGTACCCAGGTTTTCCCCTCTTTCACAGAGCGGCGAGCCAAATAACAAACGGGTAAAGCCAGGTTGATGTGCGAAGGCAAATTTAAGTTCCGGCAGTCTTACGCAATAAGGCGCTAAGGAGACCTTAAATGGCTGATACAAAAGCAAAACTCACCCTCAACGGGGACACAGCTGTTGAACTGGATGTGCTGAAAGGCACGCTGGGTCAAGATGTTATTGATATCCGTACTCTCGGTTCAAAAGGTGTGTTCACCTTTGACCCAGGCTTCACTTCAACCGCATCCTGCGAATCTAAAATTACTTTTATTGATGGTGATGAAGGTATTTTGCTGCACCGCGGTTTCCCGATCGATCAGCTGGCGACCGATTCTAACTACCTGGAAGTTTGTTACATCCTGCTGAATGGTGAAAAACCGACTCAGGAACAGTATGACGAATTTAAAACTACGGTGACCCGTCATACCATGATCCACGAGCAGATTACCCGTCTGTTCCATGCTTTCCGTCGCGACTCGCATCCAATGGCAGTCATGTGTGGTATTACCGGCGCGCTGGCAGCGTTCTATCACGACTCGCTGGATGTTAACAATCCTCGTCATCGTGAAATTGCCGCGTTCCGCCTGCTGTCAAAAATGCCGACCATGGCCGCGATGTGTTACAAGTATTCCATTGGTCAGCCATTTGTTTACCCGCGCAACGATCTCTCCTACGCCGGTAACTTCCTGAATATGATGTTCTCCACGCCGTGCGAACCGTATGAAGTTAATCCGATTCTGGAACGTGCTATGGACCGTATTCTGATCCTGCACGCTGACCATGAACAGAACGCCTCCACCTCCACCGTGCGTACCGCTGGCTCTTCGGGTGCGAACCCGTTTGCCTGTATCGCAGCAGGTATTGCTTCACTGTGGGGACCTGCGCACGGTGGTGCTAACGAAGCGGCGCTGAAAATGCTGGAAGAAATCAGCTCCGTTAAACACATTCCAGAATTTGTTCGTCGTGCGAAAGACAAAAATGATTCTTTCCGCCTGATGGGCTTCGGTCACCGCGTGTACAAAAATTACGACCCGCGCGCCACCGTAATGCGTGAAACCTGCCATGAAGTTCTGAAAGAGCTGGGTACCAAAGATGACCTGCTGGAAGTGGCTATGGAGCTGGAAAACATCGCGCTGAACGACCCGTACTTTATCGAGAAAAAACTGTACCCGAACGTCGATTTCTACTCTGGTATCATCCTGAAAGCGATGGGTATTCCGTCTTCTATGTTCACCGTGATCTTCGCTATGGCACGTACGGTTGGCTGGATCGCCCACTGGAGCGAAATGCACAGTGACGGTATGAAGATTGCCCGTCCGCGTCAGCTGTATACAGGATATGAAAAACGCGACTTTAAAAGCGATATCAAGCGTTAATGGTTGATTGCTAAGCCGTTCACTTTCCGGACCCGCCTTTAATAGAGCGGGTTCTTTTTATATGGCTGAACATAAAAAATTGTAAAAATTAAACCAGATGCAAATACCCATTAATAATGGTGAAAAAATATTTCACCGGAAACACTGGTGATTGATTTGGGTAAATTTAACTTACTGGATATTCGCCGCCACACAATGTCGAAAACATTCAGTATCAAGACAACAAAATCGCAAAATGACCAGTGTACCGACGGATTTAAGGTCAGCTCCTCGTTTTATACCGAAAAAACGTTGGTTGAAGAAGATAAAGCATTGTTGATTGGTAATGGTCTGAAGCTACGTATACTGGATGAAAACGCCTCGCCTTATACATTCAATAAATATGCTGAATACGCCGATTTCACCAGTGATATGCTGATCTACGAAAAAACCTATACGGCTGAATTATCGTCCACACCTGGCACTCCCATCGCGGCGGGTCCCTTCGATACAGTGGTACTTTTTAAGATTAACTATAACTGATTTAACACGACGCCCTTTTCAGCCGGAAAGGGCAACGTATTCAGATTATTGCTGATTTTCCCCTTTTCCTTGATTACCGTTATTTTTTCCAGACCCAGCTTTCTTTATGCTGTATCGATACACCAAAGATAAAATAATGAGGAAGCGAAGAATGCCTGTATTGCAGTGGGGAATGTTATGTGTTCTGTCACTTCTCCTTTCTATTGGCTTCCTCGCTTTACATCTCCCGGCGGCACTCCTGCTTGGCCCGATGATCGCCGGGATCATCTTCAGTATGCGCGGAGTCACTCTGCAACTTCCCCGCTCCGCTTTTCTCGCTGCCCAAGCCATTCTTGGCTGCATGATTGCACAAAACCTCACTGGTTCGATTCTCACCACGCTGGCCGTCAACTGGCCGATCGTGCTTGCGATTTTACTGGTGACGCTGCTTTCCAGCGCCATCGTGGGTTGGTTATTGGTGCGCTATAGCTCACTGCCTGGAAATACCGGGGCCTGGGGTTCTTCTCCTGGCGGCGCGGCGGCAATGGTCGCAATGGCGCAAGATTACGGCGCAGATATTCGCCTGGTGGCGTTTATGCAATATCTGCGAGTGCTGTTCGTCGCGGGGGCCGCTGTTCTGGTCACCCGCATGATGCTGGGCGATAACGCTGAAGCGGTTAACCAGCAGATCGTCTGGTTCCCGCCAGTGAGCATTAATCTCCTGCTTACGATTTTGCTCGCGGTCGTTGCCGGTACGGCGGGATGCTTGCTACGTCTTCCTTCCGGCACGATGCTCATCCCGATGCTGGCGGGCGCAGTGCTCCAGTCTGGTCAGCTCATCACGATTGAACTCCCGGAATGGCTGCTGGCGATGGCATATATGGCAATTGGCTGGCGGATTGGTCTTGGTTTCGATAAGCAAATATTACTGCGGGCATTGCGCCCACTGCCACAAATCCTGCTGTCGATTTTTGCTCTGCTGGCTATTTGTGCGGGTATGGCGTGGGGGCTGACCCGGTTTATGCATATTGATTTTATGACCGCCTACCTCGCCACCAGCCCCGGCGGGCTTGATACCGTGGCGGTCATCGCCGCAGGGAGCAATGCCGATATGGCGCTCATCATGGCGATGCAAACCCTGCGCCTGTTCAGTATTTTGCTGACGGGGCCTGCCATCGCACGGTTTATTTCAACCTATGCGCCGAAGCGTTCGGCCTAGTGCTGGCAGCCTGGGCACCAGTAAAACGGGCGCGATGACAGCGTGGTTTTCTCAATGATGCCGCCACAGCGTTCGCAAGGTTCGCCATCACGATGAAAAACCTTAAAGCGAAACAGCGCCCCATGATATTTGTTTTCATCCACCTGGCCCCGCGTAGCGTAAGAAAGTCGCGGAATATCCAGTAACGCGTGTGCGAGTGCATCCAGTTGCGCCGCATTGAGATCTTTCGCTTTATGATTTCCGGTCAACCCAACCTGCCAGAGGATCTCCACCCGCAAATAATTGCCAAGTCCTGCCAGAAACGCCTGATCGAGCAGTAATCCAGCAAACTGACGGTTACGAAAGCGCGGCGACAATAATCGTTCCTTTACCACCTCTGGCGTCAGATTCGGATCCAGCACATCGGGACCAACGCGTTGTAAAAACGGATGCGTGGTCAGTTGTTCCGGAGTCAACATCTCAATATCCGAGGCGCTATAAAGCAGAATGGTTTTGTCAGCCGTTTGCAGTTTTACCCGCAATACTCGCGTGGTCTGCGGCTCTTCGCCGGTATCAACCACGCGCCAGACGCCGTAAAGCTGATTATGGCTGTAGAGCGTTAAGTCGTTGGAAAAATGAGTTAACAACGCCTTACCACGCGTTTCCACATGGGTAACGTGTTGACCGATAAGTCGTGATTGATAAGATTTTAACTGCGGGAAGGCAAACCAGACATCAGTTAGTGGTTTGCCTTTGATCGCCGCCTCCAGGTTATCCGCTGCACGGCGGATCTCCGGGCCTTCAGGCATGGTGATATCCTTTTTTCATTCTTTATTAAGCGGGGTTATGCTGCGACAACAATCCCCTTTTCAGCAAATGTAGCTCGTAATCGGCGGGCGAACGCCAGTGCGTGCTCGCCATCGCCATGTAGGCAGACCGTTTGCGCCGTGACCATTGCCCATTCGCCGGTGATACTTTTGACTCTGCCGTATTGCACCATCTCCAACGTTTGCGCCAGCGCCTGTTCTTCGTTTTCAATCAACGCGCCTGGCTGGCTTCGCGGCACCAGCGAACCGTCTGCCTGATAACCACGATCGGCAAACACTTCCTCGCGCGTTACCAGGCCATATCGTTCGCCTGCACGAATCAGCTCGCTTCCTGCCAGCCCGACGAGAATCAATGCCGGATCGCAAGCGTATACCGCTCTGGCGATAGCGTCTGCCAGTTGTGCCTCTTTCGCCGCCTGGTTGTATAACATGCCGTGCGGTTTGACATGACACATTACGCCGCCTTGCGCACGGGTAATCGCTGCCAGCGCGCCAATTTGATACAGCGTCTGGGCGAAAACGGTTTCTGGCGGCAGCTGCATGGCGCTGCGACCAAAATTTTCCCTGTCGGGAAAACTCGGGTGCGCGCCAATCGCGACACCGTTTTTTATTGCTTCACGCACGCAAGCCTGCATGGTTTGCGCATCGCCTGCATGAAATCCACAGGCAATATTGGCAGAGGAAACCAGCGTTAATAGCTCTGCGTCGCTGGCGCAGCCTTCGCCCAGATCGGCGTTCAGGTCAATTTTCATTGTGCAGCCGCCATGCTAATTGTTCGAAATAACGTTGTTGATCTTGCCGTGCTTTCAGTGCCTCTTCCAGTGAACACTGGACAAAATGAATCGGCTGACCGAGCGGAATTTGCGCCAGATGGTACATATCAGCCTCAATGATACAGGCAATACGCGGGTAACCACCGGTGGTTTGCGCATCGTTCATCAACACAATGGGCTGCCCGTTATGCGGCACCTGCACCACACCTGGTAACAAACCGTGAGATAACAGTTCGCGATCGGTGGTGCGTTTTAAAATTTGCCCCTGTAAGCGATAGCCCATCCGGTTACTTTGCGAGCTAAGCTGCCAGGGCGAACGCCAGAATGCATCCTGCGAGGCGCGATCGAACTCATGATATTCCGGCCCCGGCAAGGCGCGAATGCGGTTGCCCCACAGCAGCTGTTTAACGCCCTGCGCTTCCATAAAATCACGCTTCGCTTTGCCAATCGGGAGTCGGTCACCATCCCTCAGTAAACGGCCTTCCAGCCCGCCAATCCCCACTTTGAGATCGGTGCTGCATGATCCCATTACCGGCGGAACATCAATACCACCCGCGACCGCCAGATAACTGCGCATCCCGTGCTGCGGGCGTTTAAGCGTTAAACGCTGGCCTGCTCTCATTGGCAATCGCCAGCCGGTCCAGACGGCGTTATCATCCAGCCGCGCTTCGCAACCGGCACCCGTCAGGGCAAACCACCCATCAGTTTCGAACTCAACCGTTAACTGACCGAGCGTGATCTCCAGCGCGGGGGCGTTGGCGTCATTACCCACCAGCAGGTTAGCAATGCGCAGCGCAGGCATATCCAGTGCGCCGCAGTGGCTGATACCCGACTGGCGAAAACCGTGACGACCGCCATCCTGCACAGTGGTATACATGCCCGCACGAATAATCTTCAGCATACTCCCTCCTTCTGGGGTACAAAGCGCACGCTGTCTCCCGGACGTAATAAGATGGGTTCGTCACGCTCCGGATCAAACAGGCTGAGTGAGGTATGACCAATCAACTGCCAGCCACCCGGCGTTGCCAGCGGATAAACACCGGTCTGCGGCCCGCCGATCCCGACAGAACCTGCCGGAACGTGCAAGCGCGGTTCAGCGCGCCGTGGCGTGTGTAGTTGTTCCGGCAAACTCCCGAGATACGGGAAGCCCGGTTGAAAACCTAAAAACCAGACCACGTATTCCACGGAGGAGTGCAATTCAACAACCTGTTTTTCGCTCAATCCACAATGCGCCGCGACCACCGCCAAATCCGGTCCGGCTGCGCCACCGTAAACCACCGGAATTTCAATAAAGCGAGACTCCGGCTCCAGCGCCTCACTCTCCTCCCACCAGCGTTGCAAACGCTCTATGGCATCCAGCGCCAGCGACTCAGGATTACGCAAAATCACTGTGATATTGTTCATGCCAGGAATGGCTTCAACCACATTCGGCATATCCACCAGACGCTGTGCCAGTCGCCAGATCCGTTTCTGGCTAGCCAGCGTCACCGGCGGTTCCAGTTCCAGTACTACCACCGTTTCACCTATCAGATAACAACGCGCTCGTTGCACTTTCGATCCCTCTGATTATTCGTTATGCAGGATTAGGAATATCAATAAAGGTCACATCAAGATCGGTATTTTCATTCAGCCACTCGCTCAATGCGCGAATACCACCGCGTTCAGTGGCATGGTGACCCGCAGCATAAAAATGCAATCCCTGCTCGCGGGCTGAATGAATGGTCTGTTCAGAAACTTCGCCAGTAATAAAAGCATCCACGCCAAAACGCGCGGCGCTATCGATAAAACTTTGCCCGCCGCCCGTGCACCAGGCGACGCGCTGGACCACCTCAGGTCCGGTATCGCCACACCATAACGGCTTACGTCCCAGACGCGCTTCAATCCAGGAGGCCAGTTCTAGTCCCGGCACAGGCATGGTCAGTTCGCCCCACGGCACCAACGGCTCAATTTCGCCCATGACCGTGATCCCCAGTAACGCCGCCAGTTGTGCGTTATTACCCAGCTCCGGATGCGCGTCCAGGGGCAGATGCCAGCCATACAGGTTGATATCATTCGCCAGCAACGTTTTTAAACGGTTACGCTTCATTCCGCGAATGACCGGAGATTCGCCTTTCCAGAAGTAGCCATGATGCACAATGACCGCATCCGCGCCCAGACGCACTGCCTCATCGAGCAAAGCCTGGCTGGCAGTGACACCGGTAACAATTTTTTGCACCGTCTCTTTGCCTTCCACCTGCAAACCATTCGGCGCGTAATCACTAATCGCCGCGCTGTTCAGTTTTTCGTTAATCAGTTGTTCCAGTTCGGTGTTTTTCATCTTCGCGCCTTCCGTATTCTGATAGCTACACCGTTAACATAGCGTTACCTCGCCTGTTCGTCGATAGCCAATCTTTTGACATATTAAGAAACAAACCCGACGCCAAAAGACGCAAATTGTTTATATCATCACGCTTCAGCTAATGTATATTTATGCAATCAGACAGCATATTGCATAAATAATCAGATCTGTATCAAAGTTTTAACTTTAAGGAAACACAAGCACGCCGCGCAACTATTACGTGACGTTGCAGTCAATTGTGGAATTATTATGAATAAACACGCATCACAACCGCGCGCTATTTACTATGTCGTTGCGCTGCAAATCTGGGAATATTTTAGCTTTTACGGCATGCGTGCCCTGCTGATCCTCTATCTCACCAATCAACTAAAATATAGCGATAATCACGCCTACGAGTTATTTAGCGCCTACTGTTCGCTGGTATATGTCACGCCAATCCTCGGTGGCTTTTTGGCGGATAAAGTTCTCGGCAATCGCATGGCGGTGATGCTGGGGGCGTTGTTGATGGCGATCGGTCATGTGGTGCTGGGTGCCAGTGAGATCCATCCGTCATTCCTCTATCTGTCCCTGGCGATTATCGTCTGCGGCTATGGTCTGTTTAAATCCAACGTCAGTTGCCTGCTCGGCGAGCTGTATGAGCCAACCGATCCACGTCGTGATGGCGGTTTCTCGCTGATGTATGCGGCGGGTAACGTGGGGTCTATTATCGCACCTATCGCCTGTGGTTTCGCCCAGGAAGAGTACAGTTGGGCGATGGGCTTTGGCCTGGCGGCGGTGGGTATGATCGCGGGTCTGGTCATTTTCTTATGTGGCAATCGTCATTTCACACACACCCGCGGCGTTAACAAAAAGGTACTGCGTGCGACAAACTTTCTCCTGCCCAACTGGGGATGGCTACTGGTTCTGCTGGTGGCAACGCCTGCGCTGATTACCGTGTTGTTCTGGAAAGAGTGGTCGGTATACGCCTTGATTGTCGCGACGATCATTGGCCTTGGGGTTCTGGCAAAAATTTATCGCAAAGCAGAAAACCAAAAACAGCGTAAGGAGCTGGGGCTGATTGTTACCCTCACCTTCTTCAGCATGTTGTTCTGGGCATTCGCACAACAGGGGGGTAGCTCGATTAGCCTTTATATCGACCGCTTCGTTAACCGCGATATGTTTGGTTATACCGTTCCGACTGCTATGTTCCAGTCGATTAATGCCTTCGCAGTTATGCTGTGCGGTGTGTTCCTGGCGTGGGTGGTTAAAGAAAGCGTCGCAGGTAATCGTACCGTGCGCATCTGGGGAAAATTTGCTCTTGGCCTTGGCCTGATGAGCGCCGGATTCTGCATTCTGACCTTAAGCGCCCGCTGGTCCGCAATGTATGGTCACTCTTCTCTGCCACTGATGGTGTTAGGCCTGGCGGTGATGGGCTTTGCGGAACTGTTTATCGATCCGGTTGCTATGTCGCAGATTACGCGCATTGAAATCCCCGGCGTGACCGGCGTATTAACCGGCATTTATATGCTGCTTTCCGGCGCGATTGCGAACTATCTGGCGGGCGTGATTGCCGATCAGACATCGCAGGCTTCGTTTGATGCTTCCGGGGCGATCAACTACTCCATCAATGCATATATTGAAGTATTTGATCAAATTACCTGGGGCGCACTGGCGTGTGTAGGACTGGTACTGATGATTTGGCTGTATCAGGCGCTTAAGTTCAGAAACCGCGCGCTGGCGCTGGAGTCTTAATAAGCCAGCACCATGCCTGATAAAACGCTCGCTGCGTTTTATCAGGCTCCTTTCCTCGCTTCTTCGTACGCTGCCAGCGTTCGCAGCCTTGCCTCTTTGTGATCGACTATCGGTTGCGGATAATCCAACGTCACACCTGTTTTCTCTGCCCACTTCCACGGCTCATGCACCGCTTTCCCCGGTACATCGCGCAGCTCCGGTAGCCACTGGCGGATAAATTCGCCTTCGCGGTCAAATTTCTCGCCCTGAGTTGTCGGGTTGAAAATACGAAAATACGGCGCTGCATCAGTACCCGTAGAAGCGGCCCACTGCCAGCCACCGTTATTAGCTGCCAAATCACCATCAATCAGCTGCGACATGAAATATCGCTCGCCTTCGCGCCAGTCGATCAACAAATCTTTCACCAGAAAACTGGCTGTAATCATCCGTAGCCGGTTATGCATCCAGCCAGTGCTGTTAAGCTGACGCATGGCAGCATCGACAATCGGGTATCCCGTTTTGCCTTCCTGCCAGGCCTTTAAATGGGCGGGATTACTTTGCCACTGTACACGATCCGTCCAGGCAATAAACGGACGATGTTTACACAGCGAAGGATAATACGTCATCAAATGGCGGTAGAACTCGCGCCATATCAGCTCATTAAGCCAGACGCTCCCCGGTCCGCCTTCCAGCACCTGCGGTTGTTCCGCCAACAGGCGATGTAAACACTGGCGAGGCGATAACCCGCCCGTTGCCAGGCTGGCGGACAAACGACTGGTGCCTTCCACTGCCGGAAAATCTCGTTGTTGCTCATACTCTCCGGCACCGTTCTGGCAAAACTGGCGTAATTGCGCAATCGCCGCTTTTTCTTCCACCGGGAAATGCGCAGTATCGAAAGACTGACGAGGATAATTCAGCGTAATGGATGGCGCGGGCTCTATCGATCCGCTACTACGAACTTTTGGTGCAGCGACGCACTCCGGCATCCCTTCCCGCAGCCGTTTCAACCATGCGTTTTTAAAAGGCGTAAAGACTTTGTACATCTCATGATTGCCAGTCATCACCGCCCCCGGCGGCAGGATCACGCTGTCATCAAATCCTTCACACACCACGTTACGCAGCGTCCTCTCAGCCTGCACATCCCGCGCCCGCTCATTCACCTCATACTGATAGTTATAAAACAGATGGGTAATGCGATTTTCCGCGCACACCTGTTTAACTGTTTCGACACTGGCAGCAAAGTCATCCACTTCGCGGAACAATAAAGGAATGCCTTTTTCCGCCAGCGCGTTTTGCAGCGCATTAAGTTGTGTATTGATAAGTTCAGCCTGACGCGGCGACACATTATGCGCCGCCCACTGGTGTGGTGTAGCGATATACAACGCCAGCACGCGCGCAGACGAATTGCGGCAGGCGGCAGCCAGCGCGAGATTATCGTGCTGACGTAAATCCTGGCGAAACCAGACCAGATGGGTAGTCATAAAACTCCTGCATGGCGCAAGTTAATCACACGCGGCCAAAGTTCGAAATAACGCTGCCCTGAAAGCCAGGCGTCAGGATAAAGCGCCATATAGTGTTTGATACGCATCAGCGGCGCAAGAAGCGGTTGCTCGCCACGGCGATAACTGTCGATAAGCGCCGCCAGCTGCTGGCGTTCTGTGGAATCAATATGTGGGCGAAAATATCCCTGAACGTGCATCAAAACGTTAGTATGATCACGCCGGTTGGCAGGGTGAGAAAGCAAAACAATCACGCGTTGGCGGTACTGGTTGTAATAGTCATCCAGACTTTGCCACCGGTGAATATCAGCCACAAACGGGCCAAGTTTGCGGTACTCCGGCTGAGAATGCGCCAGAAAGACGAGTTTATAGCGGCTGTGATAATCGAGAAGCGCCCCGCGCGTTAGTCCTCGATCTTTGAGATTGTGTAACTCATGCAAAGCAAAAATGCGGATAAGGGTGCTGTCATCAAAAAGTTGTTGATTCATTACTGCTCCTGAACGGTTTACAGGAGTAAGTGTAGACGCCGAAAAAAGAAAACCGCCAGCGTTTCCACCGGCGGTTTTCTTTAAACGTCATGTTTGGCAATCAGTAAAAATCACTGGTTGCCTTTTCGGCCTGATCCATCCACACCGGTTTATCGCTGGTTTTCGACCAGACGCGGTGCAGGTAGCTATAAAAGCGGGCGCGGTCTTTCCAGAAAAGCATGAAAGGCAGCGCCAGAACGCCCGCTGCAACCGCACAAGTACGGCGTAAAAAGATAAGCCATGCAGGATATTCTTTGTAGAGTTCCATACTTTTCTCCCCCTTTTGTATCTACCCGGTGAATAGCACCGGAAAAATGAATTCGTTTATCTGATGAAAATAGTACCGCTGTTTGTGTAATTTTACTACTCATCCGACCACTTATTTTTGCTTATTGATGGTTTATTTACATTCACCGTGTAATTAAGTTACATAAAAGTTAAATTAATACTAAGCATTAGTTAAATCATGGCTTTTGCCATTTTTATACTTTTTTTACACCCCGCCCGCAGATTTTTGCGAAATCTTTGCAGCCAGAACTCTACCCTTCCGGTATCACTTTTAGGCCACTGGAGGTGCACTGTGAGTGCAGGCGTGATAGCCGGCGTGTTGCTGGTGTTTTTATTACTGGGTTATCTGGTTTATGCCCTGATCAATGCGGAGGCGTTCTGATGGCTGCGCAAGGGTTCTTACTTATCGCCACGTTTTTACTGGTATTAATGGTGCTGGCACGTCCTTTAGGCAGCGGGCTGGCGCGGCTGATTAATGACATACCTCTTCCCGGTACAGCGGGTGTTGAACGCGTACTTTTTCGTTTACCTGGCGTCTCTGACAGTGAGATGAACTGGAAGCAGTATCTCTGTGCCATTCTCGGCCTGAACATGCTGGGGCTGGCGGTGCTGTTTTTTATGTTGCTCGGTCAGCACTATCTGCCGCTTAATCCACAGCAGTTGCCGGGGCTGTCGTGGGATCTGGCGCTCAATACCGCCGTCAGCTTTGTCACGAATACCAACTGGCAATCTTATAGCGGTGAAACCACGTTGAGCTATTTCAGCCAGATGGCGGGCTTAACGGTGCAAAACTTTCTTTCTGCCGCCAGCGGGATTGCGGTGATTTTTGCGCTTATTCGCGCGTTTACCCGCCAGAGCATGAGCACGCTCGGTAATGCCTGGGTCGATCTGCTACGCATCACGTTATGGGTGTTAGCCCCTGTGGCATTGTTGATCGCACTGTTTTTTATACAACAAGGTGCGCTGCAAAACTTTTTGCCTTATCAGGCTGTGACGACCATTGAAGGATCGCAACAGCTGTTACCAATGGGGCCAGTAGCTTCTCAGGAAGCGATCAAAATGCTCGGAACTAACGGCGGTGGCTTTTTTAATGCCAACTCGTCGCATCCGTTTGAAAACCCAACCGCACTGACCAACTTCGTGCAAATGCTGGCGATTTTCTTGATCCCAACAGCGCTGTGCTTTGCCTTTGGTGAAGTGGCGGGCGATCGTCGCCAGGGGCGCATGTTGCTGTGGGCGATGTCGGTGATTTTTGTCATCTGCGTAGGCGTAGTGATGTGGGCAGAAGTTCAGGGTAATCCGCATCTGCTGGCGCTCGGCGCGGACAGCAGCATCAATATGGAAGGTAAAGAGAGCCGTTTCGGCGTGCTGGTCAGTAGCCTGTTTGCGGTCGTGACTACGGCGGCTTCCTGCGGCGCGGTGATTGCGATGCATGATTCGTTTACCGCTCTTGGTGGCATGGTGCCGATGTGGTTGATGCAAATTGGTGAAGTGGTATTCGGCGGCGTCGGTTCCGGCCTTTACGGCATGATGCTGTTTGTCCTGCTGGCGGTGTTTATTGCCGGGCTGATGATTGGTCGTACACCGGAATATCTGGGTAAAAAAATCGACGTACGCGAGATGAAACTGACTGCACTGGCGATTCTGGTCACCCCGACGCTGGTGCTGATGGGCGCGGCGCTGGCAATGATGACCGACGCCGGACGTAGCGCCATGCTCAACCCTGGCCCGCATGGTTTTAGCGAAGTGCTGTACGCCGTGTCATCCGCCGCTAACAACAACGGCAGCGCCTTTGCCGGATTAAGCGCCAACTCTCCATTCTGGAACTGTTTACTGGCGTTGTGCATGTTTGTCGGGCGCTTCGGGGTGATTATCCCGGTGATGGCAATTGCCGGTTCGCTGGTGAGTAAAAAGAGCCAACCCGCCAGCTCCGGCACATTGCCAACGCACGGCCCGCTGTTTGTTGGCCTGTTAATCGGCACCGTGTTGCTGGTTGGCGCACTGACCTTTATCCCTGCCCTGGCGCTTGGTCCGGTGGCGGAATATCTCTCCTGATGATATTGAGTGAGCACTGAATATGAGTCGTAAACAACTGGCGCTATTCGAACCAACACTTGTCGTTCAGGCGCTGAAAGAAGCGGTGAAAAAATTAAACCCGCAGGCGCAATGGCGCAATCCGGTGATGTTTATCGTCTGGATCGGCAGTCTGCTGACCACCTGTATTAGCATCGCGATGGCAAGCGGTGTGATGCCTGGCAATGCGCTGTTTAGCGCGGCAATTAGCGGCTGGCTGTGGGTCACCGTACTGTTCGCTAATTTCGCCGAGGCGTTGGCAGAAGGCCGCAGTAAAGCGCAGGCCAACAGTCTGAAAGGGGTGAAAAAAACCGCTTTTGCTCGCAAACTGCGCGAACCGAAATATGGCGCTGCGGCGGACAAAGTTCCTGCTGATCAACTGCGTAAAGGTGACATCGTGCTGGTAGAAGCTGGCGATATTATCCCCTGCGATGGTGAAGTCATTGAAGGCGGCGCATCGGTCGATGAAAGCGCCATCACCGGGGAATCGGCTCCGGTGATCCGTGAATCCGGCGGTGATTTTGCCTCCGTCACTGGCGGCACGCGTATTCTTTCTGACTGGCTGGTGATTGAGTGCAGCGTTAACCCCGGCGAGACATTTCTGGATCGGATGATCGCGATGGTGGAAGGTGCGCAGCGACGTAAAACGCCGAACGAGATTGCCCTGACCATTCTCCTGATTGCCCTGACTATCGTCTTTTTACTGGCAACCGCCACGCTGTGGCCGTTTTCCGCGTGGGGCGGTAATGCCGTCAGCGTAACGGTACTGGTGGCACTGCTGGTCTGTCTGATCCCAACCACTATTGGCGGCCTGTTGTCAGCGATTGGCGTCGCCGGGATGAGCCGGATGCTGGGCGCGAATGTTATTGCCACCAGCGGGCGAGCAGTTGAAGCAGCGGGTGATGTTGACGTTCTGCTGCTGGATAAAACCGGCACCATCACCCTCGGTAACCGTCAGGCGTCAGAGTTTATCCCCGCACAAGGCGTGGAGGAAAAAGCGCTGGCCGACGCCGCACAACTGGCTTCGCTGGCTGATGAAA
This sequence comes from Escherichia sp. WS1118, assembly GCF_046487695.1. Classification (NCBI taxonomy): domain Bacteria; kingdom Pseudomonadati; phylum Pseudomonadota; class Gammaproteobacteria; order Enterobacterales; family Enterobacteriaceae; genus Escherichia; species Escherichia sp. WS1118. The sequence goes on from NZ_JBJQIZ010000003.1 coordinate 18,200, forward strand.
CGCCGGAAGGCCGCAGTATTGTGATCCTCGCCAAGCAGCGTTTTAACCTGCGCGAGCGCGATGTGCAGTCGCTCCATGCCACCTTTGTACCGTTTACTGCACAAAGCCGGATGAGCGGGATCAACATCGACAACCGCATGATCCGTAAAGGTTCTGTCGATGCCATTCGCCGCCATGTTGAGGCTAACGGCGGTCACTTCCCTGCCGATGTTGATCAAAAAGTCGATCAGGTTGCGCGTCAGGGAGCCACGCCGCTGGTGGTGGTGGAAGGTTCTCGTGTGCTGGGCGTTATTGCGCTGAAAGATATCGTCAAAGGCGGTATTAAAGAGCGCTTCGCCCAGCTGCGTAAAATGGGCATTAAAACGGTGATGATTACCGGCGATAACCGCCTGACTGCCGCCGCGATAGCTGCGGAAGCGGGTGTCGATGATTTTCTCGCCGAAGCAACACCGGAGGCCAAGCTGGCACTGATTCGTCAGTATCAGGCGGAAGGCCGTTTAGTGGCGATGACCGGCGATGGCACCAACGATGCTCCGGCGCTGGCACAGGCCGATGTTGCGGTGGCGATGAACTCCGGCACCCAGGCGGCGAAAGAAGCGGGCAATATGGTGGATCTCGACTCCAACCCGACCAAGTTGATCGAGGTAGTGCACATTGGCAAACAGATGCTGATGACCCGTGGCTCGTTGACCACCTTCAGCATTGCCAACGATGTGGCGAAATACTTCGCCATTATTCCAGCGGCGTTCGCGGCAACGTATCCGCAGTTAAATGCGCTGAACATCATGCGCCTGCATTCGCCCGACTCCGCCATTCTCAGTGCGGTCATTTTCAACGCCTTGATTATCGTCTTTTTGATTCCCCTGGCGTTAAAAGGCGTGAGTTATAAACCGCTTACCGCTTCTGCCATGTTGCGCCGTAACTTATGGATTTACGGTCTGGGTGGGCTGCTGGTGCCGTTTATTGGTATCAAAGTCATTGATTTACTGCTAACCGTTTGCGGTCTGGTGTGAGGTTTACCATGCGTGGATTACGTCCGGCATTATCGACATTTCTCTTTCTGTTATTGATTACTGGCGGCGTTTACCCGCTGCTGACCACCGCACTGGGGCAATGGTGGTTTCCCTGGCAGGCCAACGGTTCATTGATTCGTGAAGGTGATACGGTGCGCGGTTCGGCATTAATCGGGCAAAATTTTACCGGCAACGGCTATTTTCATGGTCGCCCGTCGGCAACAGCAGAAATGCCCTATAATCCACAGGCTTCTGGCGGGAGCAACCTGGCGGTCAGTAACCCGGAGCTGGATAAACAGATAGCCGCACGCGTTGCTGCATTACGGGCTGCTAACCCGGATGCCAGCACGAACGTTCCGGTTGAACTGGTGACGGCGTCAGCAAGCGGGCTGGACAATAACATCACCCCGCAAGCGGCGGCCTGGCAGATCCCACGCGTGGCGAAAGCGCGTAATCTCAGCGTTGAACAGCTCACGCAACTGATCGCAAAATACAGCCAACAACCGCTGGTGAAATATATCGGCCAGCCGGTCGTCAACATTGTCGAACTCAATCTGGCACTGGATAAGCTTGATGAATAACGAACCCTTACGTCCCGACCCCGATCGTCTGCTGGAACAAGCTGCCGCGCCGCATCGGGGGAAGCTGAAAGTTTTCTTCGGTGCCTGCGCAGGCGTCGGGAAGACCTGGGCGATGCTGGCGGAAGCCCAGCGACTGCGGGCGCAAGGGCTGGATATTGTGGTTGGCGTGGTAGAAACCCACGGTCGGAAAGATACCGCCGCAATGCTGAAAGGTCTGGCTGTTCTGCCGTTAAAACGCCAGGCGTACCGTGGGCGGCACATCAGCGAGTTTGATCTCGATGCCGCCCTCGCCCGCCGTCCGGCACTGATCTTAATGGACGAACTGGCGCACAGTAATGCGCCAGGTTCACGTCATCCTAAACGCTGGCAGGACATTGAGGAGCTGCTGGAAGCTGGCATTGATGTTTTCACTACCGTCAACGTTCAGCATCTGGAAAGTCTGAATGATGTGGTCAGCGGCGTCACCGGAATTCAGGTACGGGAGACCGTGCCCGATCCTTTTTTTGATGCCGCCGACGACGTGGTGCTGGTGGACTTGCCCCCGGACGATCTGCGCCAGCGACTGAAAGAAGGCAAAGTCTATATTGCCGGGCAGGCGGAGCGCGCCATTGAACATTTTTTCCGCAAAGGTAATCTGATCGCCCTGCGCGAACTGGCACTGCGCCGTACTGCCGATCGCGTAGATGAGCAAATGCGCGCCTGGCGGGGGCATCCTGGCGAAGAGAAAGTCTGGCACACACGCGACGCGATCCTTTTATGCATCGGGCATAACACCGGCAGTGAGAAACTGGTCCGCGCGGCGGCGCGGTTGGCCTCGCGCCTGGGCAGTGTCTGGCACGCGGTGTATGTTGAAACCCCTGCCCTGCATCGCTTACCGGAGAAAAAACGTCGGGCAATTCTCAGCGCCTTACGTCTGGCGCAGGAGCTGGGCGCGGAGACGGCAACACTTTCTGATCCAGCGGAAGAAAAAGCGGTAGTGCGTTATGCCCGTGAACATAATCTCGGCAAGATTATTCTCGGTCGCCCGGCTTCGCGCCGCTGGTGGCGTCGGGAAACATTTGCTGACCGGCTGGCACGCATCGCCCCCGATCTCGATCAGGTGCTGGTCGCGCTTGATGAACCACCCGCCCGCACGATTAACAACGCGCCGGATAGCCGCTCTTTTAAAGACAAGTGGCGGGTACAGATTCAGGGATGCGTGGTTGCCGCCGCGTTATGCGCCGTTATCACCTTAATTGCCATGCAGTGGCTGATGGCGTTTGATGCCGCCAACCTGGTGATGCTGTATCTGCTTGGCGTCGTGGTGGTGGCACTATTTTACGGACGCTGGCCTTCGGTGGTTGCCACCGTCATTAATGTGGTGAGTTTCGATCTCTTTTTTATCGCCCCACGCGGCACGCTCGCCGTCTCTGATGTGCAATATCTGCTGACCTTCGCGGTGATGTTAACCGTCGGGCTGGTGATCGGGAACCTTACTGCTGGCGTGCGTTATCAGGCGCGGGTAGCCCGTTACCGCGAACAACGCACACGGCACTTATATGAAATGTCCAAAGCTCTGGCTGTGGGCCGTAGTTCGCAGGATATCGCCGCCACCAGCGAACAGTTTATTGCCTCCACGTTTCATGCCCGTAGCCAGGTGTTGCTGCCTGATGACAACGGTAAATTGCAGCCTTTAACACATCCGCAAGGAATGACGCCGTGGGACGATGCCATCGCGCAGTGGAGTTTTGATAAAGGCCTGCCTGCGGGCGCGGGCACCGACACGTTACCCGGTGTACCGTACCAGATTTTGCCGCTAAAAAGCGGCGAGAAAACCTACGGACTGGTGGTGGTGGAACCGGGGAATCTGCGCCAGTTGATGATCCCGGAACAGCAGCGCCTGCTGGAGACGTTTACGCTGTTAGTCGCCAATGCCCTTGAGCGACTGACACTGACCGCCAGCGAAGAACAGGCGCGGATGGCAAGCGAACGTGAACAGATCCGCAACGCCCTGCTGGCGGCGCTTTCGCATGATTTACGCACGCCGCTTACGGTGCTGTTCGGTCAGGCAGAAATCTTAACGCTCGATCTGGCAAGCGAAGGATCGCCCCACGCCCGCCAGGCCAGCGAGATTCGTCAGCATGTGCTGAACACCACCCGACTGGTGAATAATCTACTGGATATGGCGCGAATTCAGTCCGGCGGCTTTAATTTGAAGAAAGAGTGGTTAACGCTGGAAGAAGTGGTCGGCAGCGCGCTGCAAATGCTGGAACCGGGTTTATCGTCGCCCATCAATCTTTCTCTGCCAGAGCCGCTGACCTTAATCCACGTTGACGGGCCACTCTTTGAACGGGTGCTGATTAACCTGCTGGAGAACGCGGTGAAATATGCGGGGGCGCAGGCCGAAATTGGTATCAATGCCCACGTTGAGGGCGAAAATCTACAACTGGATGTCTGGGATAACGGCCCCGGTCTTCCACCAGGCCAGGAGCAGACGATATTTGATAAGTTTGCTCGCGGGAATAAAGAGTCGGCGGTACCGGGTGTAGGGCTTGGGCTGGCAATTTGTCGGGCGATAGTGGATGTACACGGCGGCACCATTACCGCATTCAACCGACCGGAAGGTGGTGCCTGTTTTCGTGTTACACTTCCCCAGCAAACAGCCCCTGAACTTGAAGAATTTCATGAGGATATGTGACAAACGTTCTGATTGTTGAAGATGAACAGGCTATTCGTCGCTTTCTGCGCACGGCGCTGGAGGGCGACGGTATGCGCGTCTTTGAGGCCGAAACGCTGCAACGCGGCTTGCTGGAAGCGGCAACCCGTAAGCCAGATTTGATTATTCTCGATCTCGGCCTGCCCGACGGTGATGGGATTGAGTTTATCCGCGACCTGCGCCAGTGGAGCGCGGTGCCGGTGATTGTGCTTTCCGCACGCAGCGAAGAGAGCGATAAAATCGCCGCGCTGGATGCCGGAGCGGATGATTATCTGAGTAAGCCGTTTGGCATTGGCGAATTGCAGGCCCGTCTGCGCGTCGCATTACGCCGCCACTCCGCCACCACCACGCCCGATCCGCTGGTGAAATTTTCTGATGTTACCGTCGATTTAGCCGCCCGCGTTATCCACCGCGGCGAGGAAGAGGTGCATCTCACACCGATTGAGTTCCGCCTGCTGGCCGTGCTGCTCAACAACGCCGGAAAAGTGCTCACCCAGCGCCAGTTACTCAATCAGGTGTGGGGACCAAACGCGGTCGAACACAGCCACTATTTGCGTATTTATATGGGGCATCTGCGACAAAAACTGGAGCAAGATCCCGCCCGCCCCCGCCATTTTATTACTGAAACCGGTATTGGGTATCGGTTTATGCCATGAATTATTATTCAATAAATACGCTTAAATAATTATTAATTTATTATTAAACCTGCCCCGAAAATTATTATTTGGCAGGTTTAATTTCTTAATGAAAATACAACCCACAAAATTGCAACATTTAAACAACAAAACAGCATCTAATATGGCGCTATTCATCATTAATGATTTATTATTTGGGATATGATCGTTTTTTGTTGATCTTCTTCACAGATTATAGCCATTTCATGGATAGAATAACCCTACCTTCAACTGACACAGAAAAAGGTAAAGGTAAATGGAAAATAATAACCGCTTAATGCCTCATATAAGGCGGACAACCCATATCATGAAGTTTGCCCATCGTAATAGTTTTGACTTTCATTTCTTTAATGCCCGCTAGTCTTCTGACTAAAGGGCACCCCAGCGTACAGGTCTCCCTGACTTTAAGCATTACAGGTTAATACCTGTATCCCTCGGTGCTCATATACTGCTAACCCTTTTAAACTCTAAATAATTCGAGTCGCAGCATAGGCAACTTGAAGTATGACGAGTATAGCCAGTTACCGGGCTGGTCTGGGTTATTGCATCTGCAAAAAGCAAACTACTGATTTATTTATCAGCGGTGGGGTTTTGCTTTTTTCCGGCGTGATCAATTTCTTCTTTGAGAAATTGAGGACCTGCTATTACCTGAAATAAAGAGATGAACAAAATGTCAGAATTAAAAATTGCCGTTAGCCGTTCTTGCCCGGATTGTTTTTCCACTCATCGTGAATGCGTGAATATTGACAAAAGTAATTATATTGACGTTGCCGCCATTATTTTATCAGTCAATGATGTTGAACGTGGAAAACTCGATGAAATAGACGCTACTGGCTATGGCATTCCTGTTTTTATTGCAACGGAAAATGAAGAACGTGTACCAGCAGAATATCTGCCACGTATTTCTGGTGTCTTCGAGCATTGCGAATCACGGAAAGAGTTTTATGGACGTCAGTTAGAAACCGCTGCCAGCCATTATGAAACGCAACTGCGCCCGCCCTTCTTCCGCGCACTGGTCGATTATGTCAATCAGGGCAATAGCGCTTTTGACTGCCCGGGTCATCAGGGAGGTGAGTTTTTCCGTCGCCATCCGGCAGGCAATCAGTTCGTGGAATATTTTGGCGAAATGCTCTTCCGCTCCGACTTGTGTAATGCCGACGTTGCAATGGGCGATCTACTGATTCATGAAGGTGCGCCATGCATTGCACAGCAACATGCGGCTAAAGTGTTTAATGCCGATAAAACGTACTTTGTTTTAAACGGCACCTCCTCTTCCAACAAAGTGGTTTTAAACGCCCTGTTGACACCGGGTGATCTGGTGCTGTTTGACCGCAATAACCATAAGTCTAACCACCACGGGGCCTTGCTACAGGCTGGTGCAACACCGGTTTATCTGGAAACAGCACGTAACCCGTATGGTTTTATCGGTGGCATTGATGCGCACTGCTTCGAAGAAAGTTATCTGCGTGAACTGATTACAGAAGTTGCACCGCAACGGGCAAAAGAAGCGCGTCCGTTCCGCCTCGCTGTGATTCAGTTAGGCACCTACGACGGTACTATTTATAACGCCCGCCAGGTGGTGGATAAAATCGGTCATCTGTGTGACTACATCCTGTTTGACTCAGCATGGGTCGGCTATGAACAGTTTATTCCGATGATGGCGGACTGTTCGCCGCTGCTGCTGGAGCTTAATGAGAACGATCCGGGTATTCTGGTTACGCAATCTGTGCATAAACAACAGGCTGGTTTTTCTCAGACTTCACAAATTCATAAAAAAGACAGCCATATCAAAGGGCAACAGCGTTATGTACCGCACAAACGCATGAACAACGCCTTTATGATGCACGCCTCCACCAGCCCGTTCTATCCGCTGTTTGCCGCACTGGATATCAACGCCAAAATGCATGAAGGTGTCAGCGGTCGTAATATGTGGATGGATTGTGTGGTTAACGGTATTAATGCCCGCAAATTGATCCTCGATAACTGCCAGCACATTCGCCCGTTCGTTCCTGAACTGGTGGATGGTAAACCCTGGCAGTCGTATGAAACAGCGCAAATTGCGGTTGATCTGCGCTTCTTTAAATTTGTACCCGGTGAGCACTGGCATTCTTTTGAAGGCTACGCAGAGAACCAATACTTTGTCGATCCGTGCAAACTGTTGCTGACAACTCCAGGTATTGATGCACGTAACGGCGAATATGAAGCGTTCGGTGTACCCGCAACGATTCTTGCTAACTTCCTGCGCGAAAATGGCGTAGTGCCGGAAAAATGCGATCTTAACTCCATCCTCTTCCTGCTGACTCCGGCAGAAGATATGGCCAAACTGCAGCAACTTGTTGCCCTGCTGGTACGCTTCGAAAAACTACTGGAAGCTGATGCGCCTCTGGCGGAAGTACTGCCTTCCATCTACAAACAGCATGAAGAGCGCTACGCCGGTTATACCCTTCGTCAGTTGTGCCAGGAAATGCATGATTTGTATGCCCGCCACAACGTGAAACAACTGCAAAAAGAGATGTTCCGTAAGGAACACTTCCCACGCGTCAGCATGAATCCGCAAGAAGCCAACTACGCCTACTTACGCGGTGAAGTGGAGCTGGTTCGTCTGCCGGATGCAGAAGGCCGTATCGCTGCCGAAGGTGCGCTTCCTTATCCTCCGGGTGTGCTGTGTGTTGTTCCTGGTGAAATCTGGGGTGGTGCTGTTTTGCGTTACTTCAGCGCTCTGGAAGAAGGCATCAACCTGCTGCCAGGTTTTGCACCGGAGCTGCAGGGTGTCTATATCGAAGAACATGATGGTCGTAAGCAAGTTTGGTGCTATGTCATCAAGCCTCGTGATGCGCAAAGCGCCCTTTTGAAAGGGGAAAAATTATGAGTCAGGCTAAATCGAACAAAATGGGTGTCGTTCAGTTAACCATACTGACGATGGTCAACATGATGGGCTCCGGTATCATCATGCTGCCGACAAAGCTTGCCGAAGTCGGGACAATCTCAATTATCTCCTGGCTGGTGACAGCCGTAGGCTCAATGGCACTGGCATGGGCATTCGCAAAATGCGGTATGTTCAGCCGTAAATCAGGAGGTATGGGCGGTTATGCCGAGTATGCTTTCGGTAAATCCGGTAACTTTATGGCGAACTATACCTACGGCGTCTCGCTGCTGATTGCTAACGTCGCGATTGCTATTTCGGCGGTTGGTTACGGCACCGAACTGCTCGGCGCGAGTTTGTCGCCAGTGCAGATTGGTCTTGCGACCATCGGGGTGCTGTGGATTTGTACCGTGGCTAACTTTGGTGGTGCGCGCATTACCGGGCAAATCAGTAGCATTACCGTGTGGGGGGTCATTATTCCGGTGGTAGGCCTGTGCATTATCGGCTGGTTCTGGTTTAGCCCGACGCTTTACGTTGATTCCTGGAATCCGCATCATGCCCCCTTCTTCAGTGCGGTAGGTTCTTCCATCGCTATGACGCTGTGGGCTTTTCTTGGTCTGGAGTCTGCGTGTGCGAATACTGATGTAGTGGAAAACCCGGAACGTAATGTGCCAATCGCGGTACTCGGCGGTACGTTAGGTGCGGCGGTGATTTATATCGTCTCCACCAACGTGATTGCCGGGATTGTGCCAAATATGGAGCTGGCAAATTCAACGGCACCATTTGGTCTGGCCTTCGCGCAGATGTTCACGCCGGAAGTGGGTAAAGTCATTATGGCGCTGATGGTGATGTCCTGCTGCGGTTCGCTGCTTGGCTGGCAGTTCACCATTGCCCAGGTGTTTAAATCTTCATCTGATGAAGGCTACTTCCCTAAAATTTTCTCCCGTGTAACCAAAGTGGATGCACCGGTGCAGGGAATGTTGACCATTGTGATTATCCAGAGCGGGTTGGCGCTGATGACGATTAGCCCGTCGCTAAACAGTCAGTTCAACGTGCTGGTTAACCTGGCCGTGGTGACCAATATCATTCCGTATATTCTGTCAATGGCGGCATTAGTCATTATTCAGAAGGTCGCTAATGTGCCCCCCTCAAAAGCGAAAGTTGCAAACTTTGTTGCTTTTGTTGGCGCGATGTACAGCTTTTATGCGCTGTACTCATCCGGGGAAGAAGCCATGCTATACGGTTCCATCGTGACCTTCCTCGGTTGGACACTGTATGGTCTGGTCTCACCACGCTTTGAACTGAAAAATAAACACGGTTAATTAAGCAAAGCAAAAAAGGGCGATCTTCCGACCGCCCTTTTTCTTATTTGATATGTTTACGCGTTTTTCAGAACTTCGCTAACAATCTCAACCGCTTCTTTCTCAATCTGCTTGCGATGTTCTTCACCAAGGAAGCTTTCGCAGTAGATCTTATATGCGTCTTCCGTGCCTGACGGACGCGCGGCGAACCAGCCGTTGTCAGTCATCACTTTCAGACCGCCGATAGAAGCGCCATTACCCGGTGCCGCCGTCAGACGCGCGGTGATCGGGTCACCTGCCAGGGTGCTGGCGCTCACCATTTCCGGAGACAGCTTAGACAACGCCGCTTTTTGTGCGGAAGTCGCTGCTGCCTGCAAACGGTTATAGCTCGGCGCACCAAAGCGTTTTGCCAGTTCGTTATAGTGTTCCTGCGGGTTCTTACCGGTGACAGCGGTGATTTCCGCCGCCAGCAGACACATAATGATACCGTCTTTATCGGTGGACCACGGCGTGCCGTCGAAACGCAGGAAGGAAGCGCCTGCACTCTCTTCGCCGCCAAAGCCGAAGCTGCCATCGAACAAACCATCAACAAACCATTTGAAACCTACCGGTACTTCTACCAGCTTACGGCCCAAATCATTGACCACACGGTCGATCATCGCAGATGAAACCAGCGTTTTACCGACAGCAACATCTTTGCCCCACTGCGGACGATGCTGGAACAGGTAGTTGATCGCCACTGCCAGGTAGTGGTTCGGATTCATCAAACCTGCCGGAGTGACGATACCGTGACGGTCATAATCCGGGTCGTTAGCAAACGCCAGATCGAACTTATCACGCAGTGCCAGCAGGCCCGCCATCGCACACTCGGAGGAGCAGTCCATACGGATCGCACCGTCTTTATCGAGGTGCATAAAGCGGAAGGTTTGATCGACCTGATCGTTAACGATGGTCAGGTTGAGGTTGTAATACTCGCCAATGCGCTTCCAGTATTCGATACCGGAACCACCCAGCGGATCAACGCCCAGCGTCAGGCCCGCTTTCTGAATCGCCGCCATATCAACGATATCGGCCAGCCCTTCCACAAACGGCTGCACCAGATCCTGCTCTTTCACATGACCGGATGCCATCGCTTCGTCGAGGGAGATACGCTTCACGCCTTTCAGGCCATCAGCCAGCAGTGCGTTGGCTCTGTCTTCCACCACTTTAGTGACGTTGGTATCAGCCGGGCCACCATTTGGCGGATTGTACTTGATACCACCATCTTCCGGCGGGTTATGGGACGGTGTAATCACGATACCGTCTGCCAGCGGGCCACCTTTTTTATTGTGAACCAGAATGGCATTGGAAATGGCAGGTGTCGGAGTGAAGCCATTGTTTTCCTGCACAATGACATCAACGCCGTTCGCTGCCAGCACTTCCAGTACGGAAATGAACGCAGGCTCGGACAGGGCGTGAGTATCTTTACCCACATAGCAAGGGCCAGTGATGCCGTTTTTCGCACGTTCTTCAGCAATTGCCTGAGCGATCGCCAGAATGTGCGGCTCGTTAAAGCTGTGGCGCGCTGCACTGCCACGGTGACCGGAAGTACCGAATTTCACCGCGTGCTCCGCATTCCCTGCTTCTGGTTTCAGTACATAATATTGCGCCGTCAGTTGGGCGACGTTAATCAAATCACTCTGTTGTGCAGGTTGGCCTGCACGATTGTGGATTGCCATTGCTTTGTCCTTTGTCTGCAACGTTTTAGATAGTTCCGCAAACCTTCTCAATCAATTCCGCCGGGAATTGCATCGACTGCATGATGTGTTCGATCATGCTGCATTTACGGCCGGTGTTGGTGTTGGTGATCACCCAATACGGCGTACCAGGCACATGTTTCGGCTTGGTCTGATTACCATTTTTCAGCAGCGTTTGTTCATCTGCCGCAAAGTAAACGCGTGTACGACCGTGCAACGATTCCGTTGCTTCGGCAAACGCCTGGGCGTCAAGAGAATATAGTGTAGACAACAGCAGCATAAAGCGATTGACCGCTCGCTTTTGCTCTGCGTATTCATCCGAAAGCAGAAGTTCACGCATTGCGCGAACCTTGTCTTTAATCGTTTTGACCGGCTTCGCTTCGACGATAGCAGGTGACGCAACGCGAACCTCTTTCGTCACCGGAGCAGCAGGCTGTGATGCGGCGGAAAATTTCAACATACGCCGTAAAATGTCGGATGCGCTCTCGCCGATATGCTTAGTGTGGCTGGCAATATAGCTGTAGAGTTCATCATCAACTTCAATCGTTTTCATCTTAATCCAGTGCAGTGTCTTAGCTGAATACAAGTCGCCAGGAGTATATGAATAAATCCCGGCAGCGGATAGCGTCAAGCCTGGCTTGCAGAAAAACTCGGAATAAACCTTATTTGTTGCAGCCCTGTGGCACAATGGTCAACATAATACCCTAACCCGACAACGCGAAAAAAAGAACTTTGCCATGAAATTGAATATCCGCGCGCAAACTGCACAAAACCAGCACAATAATTCTCCCATCGTTCTTGTCCATGGTCTGTTTGGCAGCCTCGACAACCTTGGCGTACTGGCTCGCGATCTGGTAAACGATCACAATATCATCCAGGTTGATATGCGTAACCACGGTCTTTCACCGAGAGATCCGGTAATGAATTACCCGGCGATGGCGCAGGATCTTGTTGATACCCTGGATGCACAGCAGATCGACAAAGCAACATTTATCGGTCACTCCATGGGTGGTAAAGCGGTAATGGCTCTTACTGCACTAGCCCCCGATCGCATTGACAAGCTGGTGGCGATTGATATTGCGCCGGTCGATTATCACGTTCGCCGTCATGATGAGATTTTCGCGGCCATCAACGCAGTCAGTGAATCAGACGCACAAACACGCCAGCAAGCAGCGGCAATAATGCGCCAGCATCTTAATGAAGAAGGGGTGATTCAGTTTCTGTTGAAATCTTTTGTTGATGGGGAGTGGCGCTTTAACGTGCCAGTATTGTGGGATCAGTATCCGCATATTGTGGGTTGGGAGAAAATCCCGGCATGGGATCATCCTATCCTGTTTATCCCTGGCGGCAATTCTCCGTATGTTAGCGAGCAGTACCGTGATGATTTACTGGCACAATTTCCACAGGCTCGGGCGCATGTGATTGCAGGCGCGGGTCACTGGGTCCATGCTGAAAAACCGGATGCGGTATTACGCGCTATCCGTCGCTATCTCAATGATTAACGCAACTGATTAAAAACCCAGCGTCCGCGTCGCTTTCCGCGCGTGGACGTTGGCGTGACTCATCGCGCTGATGTATTATGGCGCGCTATCCATCCGGGCAGGCGCCTGGCTGATTGTTTCCCCCGAAGTCACCAAGATCATGGCCAAAGAACAAACGGACCGTACGACATTAGATCTGTTCGCGCACGAGCGTCGACCGGGACGACCGAAAACTAATCCGCTTTCGCGCGATGAACAGCTGCGTATTAATAAACGCAACCAACTAAAACGCGACAAAGTACGTGGCCTTAAGCGTGTCGAACTGAAGCTGAACGCGGAAGCTGTCGAGGCACTGAACGAGCTGGCGGAATCGCGCAATATGAGCCGTAGCGAGCTGATCGAAGAGATGTTAATGCAGCAACTGGCGGCGCTGCGTAGTCAGGGCATCGTTTAAATTTCCACTTTCATGTAGCACAGTGTGCAGTCCTGCTCGTTTGCTGATTCCGCAAGACTGCCTGTTCTGCTATGATTGCCTTTATCCGTGGGCAATTTTCCACCCCCATTTCAATAAGTTTCAAGAGGTTATTTCACTCATGGCTATCACTGGCATCTTTTTCGGCAGCGACACCGGTAATACCGAAAATATCGCAAAAATGATTCAAAAACAGCTTGGTAAAGACGTTGCCGATGTCCATGACATTGCAAAAAGCAGCAAAGAAGATCTGGAAGCATATGACATTCTGCTGCTGGGCATCCCAACCTGGTATTACGGCGAAGCGCAGTGTGACTGGGATGACTTCTTCCCGACTCTCGAAGAGATTGATTTCAATGGTAAACTGGTTGCGCTGTTTGGTTGTGGCGACCAGGAAGATTACGCAGAATACTTCTGCGATGCATTAGGCACCATCCGCGACATCATTGAACCGCGCGGCGCAACTATCGTTGGTCACTGGCCAACCGCGGGCTACCACTTCGAAGCGTCAAAAGGTCTGGCTGATGATGACCACTTTGTCGGTCTGGCTATCGACGAAGATCGTCAGCCGGAACTGACTGCTGAACGTGTAGAAAAATGGGTTAAACAAATTTCTGAAGAGCTGCATCTCGACGAAATTCTCAATGCCTGATGTGATGCGGCGTAGACTCATGTCTACGCCGTATTAATAGATAATGCCAATCAAAATAATTGCTACAAATTTGTAACTTTTGCTGTTGTACCTGTACAATGTCCCGGTGTTCAAGTGGCCTTGCCGTTGTAAATGTAAGCTGTGCCACGTTTTTATTAACAATATTTGCCAGGGACTTGTGGTTTTCATTTAGGCGTGGCAATTCTATAATGATACGCATTATCTCAAGAGCAAATTCTGTCACTTCTTCTAATGAAGTGAACCGCTTAGTAACAGGACAGATTCCGCATGACTGATAACAATACCGCCCTAAAGAAAGCTGGCCTGAAAGTAACGCTTCCTCGCTTGAAAATCCTGGAAGTTCTTCAGGAGCCGGACAACCATCACGTCAGTGCGGAAGATTTATACAAACGTCTGATCGATATGGGTGAAGAAATTGGTCTGGCTACGGTATATCGCGTACTGAACCAGTTTGACGACGCTGGTATCGTCACCCGCCACAATTTTGAAGGCGGTAAATCCGTATTTGAACTAACACAGCAACATCACCACGATCACCTGATCTGCCTCGACTGCGGTAAGGTTATCGAATTTAGTGATGATTCCATCGAAGCGCGTCAGCGTGAAATCGCCGCAAAACATGGCATTCGCCTGACTAACCACAGTCTCTATCTTTACGGTCACTGTGCCGAAGGCGATTGCCGCGAAGATGAGCACGCGCACGAAGGCAAATAAGCCAGCCTGAACGAGAAAAGCCAACCTGCAGGTTGGCTTTTTTATACAAGGGAAATAAGAAAAGCGAGAGTTACAGCTCTCACTTATTTGTTATTACTGCGAATTTCCTGCCAGACCTTATCACAATCGGCTTTCACCGCCTGGTCATTACCGGTTTGCGTTGCGCGCAGACACTGCTGATAATCCAGTACGCGGACACTTTCCTGGTCAGCAAACTGCTGATGTTGTCTCTCTTTCTTCAGCACGTTTAACACGCTCTGGCAGGCTTCAATTTTTTCCGGCGAACCTTGCGCGGTGTTGATACAGGCGCTGTAAGCCTCTTTCAGACGGCTGTCTTCCTGCGGTGCGGTTGATTGCGCACAAGCTACCAGCCCCGATGCCATCATGGCGATGAGAATCAGTTTTTTCATAGCAAATTCCTCAAACGTGCGGCAGGCACAAAACCTGCCGCGTCGGGCATCAGAAGATGGTGAATGGTGCGATTACCATGAATTTCACGTCGCGCTCATCCTGGAAAATGTTGCCGTAACCACCGCCCCAGCTTGGGATGTCGGAGTGGTTGTCATATTCGGTGAAATGCAGTTTGAACATCGTGCCCTTGGCACGACCGTCCTGAATGGTGTAAACCGCATCCAGGCTGTAGGCAGACTCTTCAATAGTCCGATTCTTGTCGTAGTACGCATCCGGATTGCTCTGCCAGGTCGCAGGTTTAGCATCCCATGCGTAAACGTAGGAAGCGCCGATGGCGAAGCCTGGAAGATTCCAGTTTTTCAGGTCATACATCGCACCGAAGAAGACCGCTTTTTCGCCGTTGGCGTTGAAGTCGGAACGGTTATCCCACCAGATATCCAGGCGACCGTTCGAGGAAGCGTAGGTTGGAGTCATACGTTGCAGGAAGTATCCTTGCTGACCGTCAGCCTTAACCCAGGTACCTTCGAGGCGCAAATCCACTACGTCAGCCGCCCGGTAACCAAAGGTCAACGCCTGCAGCCAGGCGGTGCCGTCATAAAGATCGTTGATGCTGCGATCGTCAACTTTATCGCGCGTACCATAGAACTGGTAGCTGGTGGTTAACGGGCTACCGGCGATATCAAATTTGTAGCTGGCTTTGGCAAAATATTGATCGATATACCCTTCGGCCTGACCAAACGCCGCTTCCAGTACGAAGTTATTTTTGAAGTCGTACTTCGCCCCAAGGGAGTGTAGATAATCAACTTTGGTGGTTTTATCGTTCTGATAAAACTCATCCATTTCCAGATGCCACGGTGCTTTGTATTCGTTGGTCCACATGTAGGAGAAACTCAACGCACCAGCATCGCCGTAATCAAAATTCGCCCCGGCCTCCGCCCCCTGATAAGTACCCGGCATAAAGCTCCAGTGTGGCGCTAACAGCGTCTGACCGGTTGGCTGAATATAACCTGCCCTCGCCCAAACCGGACCGTATTTAAATTTGGCCGCTGCTTTATACAGGCTTATACCGCTTTTATCGCCGGACCAGTCTTCGTCATAGGCTTTATTACTTTTTGAAAACGCGATTTCGTTCGGGTGAGAGCTGTCGCCGTTTTCCGCCATTTCAATCGCCGTAAACGCGGCAATATCAAGGCCGAACATATCAGCAGCATAACCAGACTGAAAATCGAGGTTGGCGTTCCAGGTGGAGTGAGAAAGGTTGGTTTTGTATTTATCGCCGTCGGTAACATCTTTACGGTCGCGTTCACGCTGCCAGTAATAGATACCGCCGGTTAAGGTTGAATCGTCGATGAATCCTTCGGCGCGAGCCTCCGGAATTGCCATAAAGCCCGACATAGCTGTAACACCGGCGATAGCCAGCGCCAGCGTACTACGTTTGCCACTAAACGCACGCATGGGTTAATCCTCTTTGACGTATAAATTGCTGCACCAAAGGTGAACAGCGAAAAAAATAAAAATTAAAAAAGTAGCGTTGAGAAAAGTCTCGCTGACTACAGGAACAGACTATTTTTCGCGACGCGAATTATCAATCTCTTTCTGTAACCAGAATGTAAGAACATGAGCAACCGCACATATTTTGATGATTTTTGTTACAAGGCTTAAGTTTGCAGTTGAAAGGCTTGCAGAAGAATAAAAGCGTGAATTTCCAGCAAGATGAAAACGGTTACATTTTATTTAATTATGGTTTGTGATTTTAAATTTGTTTTATGGATAAATTGCGAAGCGGAATTAATTCGCGAAGAAAAGCAGAAAAAAACGCCGCAGAGCGCGGCGTTTGGGATAATTTGCATATTTCTTGCCGGATGCGGCGTAAACGCTCTATCCGACAACGTAAACTTACTCGCCTACTTTCGCCCAGGTATCACGCAGCCCAACGGTGCGGTTAAATACCGGTTTTTCCGCCGTAGAATGGCGGCTGTCGAGGCAGAAGTAACCTTCACGCTCAAACTGGAATGCTTTACCCGCAGCCGCATCTTTCAGCGACGGTTCAGCAAAGCCCTGTTTGATCACCAGCGATTCCGGGTTAATCACCGACAGGAAATCATCCGCAGCACCAGGGTTCGGCACGCTGAACAGACGGTCATACAAACGGATTTCAACCGGCAGCGCATGTGCCGCGCTCACCCAGTGAATAACACCTTTGACTTTACGACCATCTGCCGGATCTTTGCTTAAGGTGTCGGCGTCATAAGTACAGAAGATGGTGGTGATATTGCCTTCGGCATCTTTCTCGACGCGTTCTGCCTTAATGACGTAAGCATTACGCAGACGCACTTCTTTACCCAGCACCAGACGTTTGTACTGCTTGTTAGCTTCTTCGCGGAAATCGGCGCGATCGATCCAAATCTCACCGCTAAATGGCACCTGGCGGCTGCCCATTTCCGGTTTATTCGGATGGTTCGGCATGGTAACCATTTCGCCTTCGCCCTGGTAGTTTTCGATAACCAGTTTCACCGGATCGATAACCGCCATTGCGCGCGGCGCATTTTCGTTGAGATCTTCACGGATGCAGGATTCCAGTGACGCCATCTCAATGGTGTTGTCCTGCTTGGTCACACCAATGCGTTTGCAGAACTCACGAATAGAAGCCGCAGTGTAACCACGACGACGCAGACCAGAAATGGTCGGCATACGCGGGTCATCCCAGCCTTCAACGTGCTTATCGGTCACCAGCAGGTTCAGCTTACGCTTGGACATCACAGTGTATTCCAGATTCAGGCGCGAGAATTCGTACTGGCGCGGGTGAACAGGAATGGTGATGTTGTCCAGTACCCAGTCGTACAGACGGCGGTTGTCCTGGAACTCAAGCGTACACAGAGAGTGCGTAATACCTTCCAGCGCATCGCTGATGCAGTGGGTGAAGTCGTACATCGGGTAGATGCACCACTTGTTGCCAGTCTGGTGGTGTTCAGCAAACTTAATGCGGTACAGCACCGGATCGCGCATCACGATAAACGGCGAAGCCATGTCGATTTTCGCACGCAGGCAGGCTTTACCTTCTTCAAAACCGCCGGTACGCATTTTCTCGAACAGCGCCAGGTTCTCTTCAACGCTGCGATCGCGGTACGGGCTGTTTTTACCCGGCTGCGTCAAGGTGCCGCGGTATTCGCGGATCTGTTCCGGCGTCAGTTCATCAACGTACGCCAGGCCTTTATTGATCAGTTCGATCGCATAGGCGTGGAGCTGATCAAAATAATCGGAGGAGTAACGGACGTTACCAGACCAGTGAAAACCTAACCACTCTACGTCGTTTTTGATCGAATCGACATACTCGATATCTTCTTTTACCGGGTTAGTGTCGTCGAAACGCAGGTTGCACTGGCCTTTATAGTCCTGGGCGATCCCGAAGTTCAGGCAGATAGATTTCGCATGGCCAATATGCAGATAGCCATTCGGCTCCGGCGGGAAACGGGTGTGTACTGTGGTGTGCTTACCACTGGCCAGATCTTCATCGATGATCTGACGAATAAAGTTAGTCGGGCGGGCTTCTGCCTCACTCATCGTGGATTCCTCAAAGCGTAAACAACGTATAACGGCGTATGATCTTATAAGCGGGACAGGCTGACAACTGTTAGTTAGAGAAAAAATGGTTTTGCGTAAGATATTGGGGCGTTTTCTGCGCTACTGCCAGCAGATCCTCGCGCTGGAAACGTAAGGCCAAACGTCGCCAGCCTGACGCATTTATTAAATTGCCGGATGAGCTGGCCGCAGAGTCATAGATTAGTCGGCTATGATTAAACGCGTCGACAAGGACGCAAGCGTTCTACGCGTCTGCCCATCAAGCTGACTATCCGTAATAATCTCTGTCAGTTCATTAAGATGCGCGATATTAAACAGCGACCATGAACCGTATTTTGAGCTGTCAGCCAGGAGAATTTTGCGCGAAGCATGCGCGATAAGATCGCGTTTTAGTGCGGCTTTCTCTTCCGTGGGTGCTGTAATACCCTTTTCAAGATCCCAGCTGTTACAGCTTAAAAATGCCACGTCCGGCCAGGTATTTTGCAGCAATTTACGACCATGTTCGCCAATGCAGGACTGGCTGGAGTCGTCGATACGTCCGCCGATAATCGTCACTTCAATTTGCTTGAATTCAGCCAAAAAAAGCGCGATATGCAGGTCGCTGGTGATCACGCGAAGCGGTAAATGTGTAATCTGCCGCGCAAGTTCAATCATTGTCGTACCGGCATCAAGGACGACGGAATCCCCCGCTTTGACCATTGACGCCGCTGCGCTGGCGATGGCATGTTTTTCCGCCAGGCTGCGCTGCATTTTCTCATGGGTAGTCGGTTGGGTAGGAATAAACCGGTTGAGGGTCACACCGCCGTGTGTACGGCTGATAACACCCTGCTCATCGAGTTTTATCAGGTCTCGACGAATCGTAGCCGGCGACGCATTGGTTACCGCCACCAGCTCATCAACGGTGACCAGATTATGGCTTTTCAGGTAATCCATGATCTGCTCTAACCGGTTATATCCCTTCATTTTATTCTCGCGAAATCTGCATTGCTAACTGGATGGAAACTGCCATGCTCTCAGACTTGGCTTTTCCTGTCCAGGCAATATCAAACGCGGTGCCGTGGTCGGCAGAAGTGCGAATAAATGGCAACCCGGCGGTGATATTCACCCCATCATAAAATCCAAGCAGTTTTAAAGGGATATGCCCCTGATCGTGGTACATAGCCACTACCATATCGAATAGCCCTTCATGGCATTGCATAAACACGGTATCTGGCGGGCACGGGCCAGTAACATCAATATCTTCGGCCTGCATTGCTTCAATCGCAGGCGCGATAATCTCGATTTCCTCAGTGCCGAATAAACCATGTTCCCCTGCATGTGGATTTACACCCGCCACGGCAATACGCGGACGC
Source organism: Escherichia sp. WS1118 (assembly GCF_046487695.1). NCBI lineage: Bacteria > Pseudomonadati > Pseudomonadota > Gammaproteobacteria > Enterobacterales > Enterobacteriaceae > Escherichia > Escherichia sp. WS1118. The sequence continues at coordinate 37,745 of NZ_JBJQIZ010000003.1, forward strand.
TCAATACCAACACGTTTCAGGAAGTGGTTCGCAACTCGAATAACCGTTTTGACCCTTTCACCATTCAAAGTATCCAGGAATTTACGCAGTGAGATGTGAGTCGAAATATGGATAACCTTGAGCTTATCGGTATAGAGCACCATCGCGTACTCTTTGCTGCCGGTAAGATGGGCCAGCAATTCCGTATGCCCCGGATAGTTATGCCCGCCAAGATGCAGCGCTTCTTTATTCAGCGGCGCAGTGGCTATGGCTTTCACCTCGCCTGATAAGGCCAGAGCCGTTGCACGTTTGATACAGCGATACGCTAAATCGCCTGCCGCAGCCTGTACCACTCCGGGTGTCAGCGCATCGGGGTTAGCCAGCGGCTCATCCATCACGTTAATCACGCCGGGAGCAAAATGGGCGTCGCACACCTTTTGAATGACGCGTAACTCTGCCTGCGGCGTGATATTCATCGCCATAATACGTCGCAGCGTACGCACACAGCCCACCACCACCACCGGGGCACCAGCAAGCCCGGCTTCGCTCAGGGATTTAATAATGATCTCCGGGCCAATACCCGCCGGGTCACCCATCGTTACCGCAATAATATTATTCACTACACTTCTCCTCGATAAAATTCAGAACCTGATGCAACGTGGTCTCATCGCCAAACCCACCGGCTTTCGTCATCACCGAACGGGACCAGACACCGCCCAGAAAGTGACCGTATGGAACGCATTGCGCCACCTTCCCCGTAATACGAAATCCGGTCGCGCCTAACGCACTGGCTATTGCCATTGCGACATCACCACCAGAGAGATAAAGCGCATCGGGCATTGTGCGAAGCAGAACTTGCCGGGTAAGTTCGCCAAGAAACCGACAAATTTTTTCCCCAAGTGCAGCGCGACTCATCTGCCAACGCTGGCAAAGGGTGTCGATCTGATGCCTTGCTACAGAATCGTTACAGGTGTGGACAATGCAGTGGTCGCCTTTCTGCAAGGCCTGCACAATACGCGCGTCATAGTCACTGGCATTGCCTGCCAGAATGTGTTCAACATCGACGTATATCTGTGTGATACGTGGGTGTGAATGAAGTGTGGCGATCTGCCGTTGAGCGATTTCGCTCATTGAACCAATAATGGCCAGCACGGTGGGTGGCGGCATAATCGCGGAGCGCCGGGCAACGGCATCACAAATACCAGCGGAGCCGACCAGCAGCAGCGGTTGTTTAGCCTGCATCACAGCGGCAGCGATGCGATCCAGGTCGCTGTCCGTCTGCGCATCTATCACGCCAATCCACGGTTGCTCATAAGACAAATGGCTGAGCTGAGAAACCGTAACGGGCTGGCATGGAATGGCCGTCTGCAACCGGATGATGTCCGCAATTCGGGCGCTCAATACCGGGGTTTTCGGATCGCTGGCAAACTCGGTTTCCGTTATCCGCACACCGTTTACCCAACACTCACCGGCCACTGTGGTCCTTCCCGCCTGAGGAAATGCGGGGGCAACCACTGCGCCCGTTATACCGCATGCCTTCATCAGGGCTTCAATTTCTGCGCCGATATTGCCTCGCAGCGTGGAATCTATCTTTTTAATCACGAGCGGCGGGTTATTCGCCAGAGGGAGATGACTCATCAGCGAGGTTATTTTCATCGCCGCCAGCTTAGGATCCATCGCCCGACTGTCGCTGTTAATCACCCATACGCTGGCATCACCGCGATAATGCATTTCAAAGGCCACATCAACTGTATGCCCCACCTGCGCCAGGCTTACCCCCGCGTCGTTGGCTCCCGTGAAATCATCAGCAACGACGAGAATGCTCGGCTTAGTGATTCCCTTTTCCATCATCACTCCAGGTTGTTTTATGATAACAATGATTATATTCAATCATGATTGATTAAATGTGAGCAAGCTCAAGTTATTAATCACTCGAATAAATTATAAAATTAGACCATGTTACGTAGGCTACGGCATTTTGAATGATTGAATTCAATCACCAGAAGAGAGGTTATTTGTGGTAATTATCAATAGCACGATACTGAGCGGCGCAGGCGCTATCCCTTCCCTGACGTCGCTCTTACCCGACATCAGAAAAATGATGCTGGTCACTGACCGTAATATTGCGCAGCTCGACGGTGTGCAGCAGATTCGCGCCTTACTGAAAAAGCACTGCCCGCAGGTTAACATTATCGATAATGTGCCCGCAGAGCCCACGCATCATGATGTGCGCCAGCTAATGGATGCCCTTGGCGATGCCTCTTTTGATGTGGTGGTCGGGATCGGCGGTGGCAGCGTGTTGGATGTGGCGAAGCTGCTATCGGTGCTTTGCCATCCACAATCTCCGGGGCTGGATGCGCTGCTTGCGGGTGAAAAACCGACTCAGCGGGTGCAATCATGGTTGATTCCTACAACCGCCGGAACCGGCTCAGAAGCCACGCCGAATGCGATTCTGGCAATCCCTGAGCAAAGCACGAAGGTGGGTATTATTTCCCAGGTGCTGTTACCAGACTATGTGGCGCTTTTCCCGGAACTGACCACCAGCATGCCCGCGCATATTGCGGCGTCCACGGGCATTGATGCTCTTTGCCACTTACTGGAGTGTTTTACCGCGACCGTGGCAAATCCGGTCAGCGATAACGCGGCGCTGACTGGGTTAAGTAAGCTTTTCCGGCATATTCAGCCCGCCGTGAATGATCCTCAGGATCTGCGCGCAAAACTGGAAATGCTGTGGGCGTCTTACTATGGCGGCGTAGCGATAACCCATGCGGGCACGCATCTCGTTCATGCGCTCTCCTACCCGTTAGGCGGCAAATATCACCTGCCGCACGGCGTGGCGAATGCCATCTTGCTGGCGCCATGCATGGCCGTCGTACGCCCTTACGCGGTTGAGAAATTTGCCCAGGTCTGGGATTGCATTCCTGACGCGGATACATCCCTGAGCGCGGAAGAAAAATCTCATGCTCTGGTGGCCTGGCTACAGGCATTAGTCAATCAACTCAAGCTACCCAACAATCTCGCGGATCTCGGCGTACCACCAGAGGATATTACCTCGCTTAGTGAGGCGGCACTGAACGTGAAGCGCCTTATGAACAATGCGCCGTGCCAAATTGATCTACAGGACGTACAGGCCATTTACCAAACACTGTTTCCGCAACATCCATTTAAGGAGTAAATCATGCCGAAAACCATTGAAGGTGTATTAACCGCCATTGTCACCCCGTTTACCGCGACCGGCAGTCTGAATATCCCGGCGTTAAAAGTGCAGGTGAATCGTCAACTGGAAGCGGGTAACGCGATTTTTTGCGGCGGCACCAACGGCGAGTTTTTTGTGTTGAATGAACAGGAGAAGCTCAGCGTTACGCAAACCTGCGTGGATGAAGTGGCTGGTCGTGCGCCGGTCGTGGCACACATTGGCGAGATCTCTACGCGCGAAACGATTCGTCTGGGTCAGCAGATTGAAAAACTTGGCGTAGATGCCGTGTCGGTCATTGCCCCTTACTTCGTACCGCTGAAACAGGAAGAGTTGATTGCGCATTACAGCGCAATTGCCGACGCACTGAGCATTCCGATGTTTCTCTATAACATCCCGGCCCGCACTGGCAATACGATCCAGCCAGAAACCGCGCGTGCTCTGGCGTCGCACCCCAATATCATTGGGATTAAAGACAGCGCCGGAAGCGACGAAAGCCTGAAGGGTTTTCTCGATGCGGTGCGCGACATTGACGGCTTTAATGTGCTCAACGGCCCGGATTCGCTGATCCATAAAGGGTTTGTCGAGGGATGTTCAACCTGTATCTCTGGGCTCGCCAACATCGCGCCGCGAGAAATCAATGCCATCTGGTCTCGCTTCCATGCCGGTGATATTGAAGGGTCTTATGAAGCACAGGAGAGTGTAACGGGCCTGCGTACCGATCTTTATAAAGTAGCATTCTCCCCGGCTGCGGTGAAAAAAGCGTTGCAGCTTATGGGGCATGATGTTGGTGATAGCCGCTACGCGGTTAATTTCACGCCTGAACAGATCAGCGAGATTCAACAAATTATTCGTCATTATAACATTAATTAAATTAACTCTATTATCCAGCCCGCTATAAAGTTTAGATAAAGAGAATAAAGGATTACCCCATGTTTTTGTGGTTTATGCAGCCAGATATCTGGCTCACTTTAATTACCCTCACCTTTCTGGAAATTATTCTTGGGGTGGATAATATTATTTTTCTTTCACTGGTGGTGGCAAAACTTCCGTTATCACAACAAAATATGGCGCGTAAACTGGGTTTAAGCTGCGCGATGATTATGCGGATATTATTGCTGATATCCATTGCGTGGCTTTCACATATTACCCAGCCGCTTTTTACCGTGCTGACGCTGGAGATTTCGTTCCGCACCTTGATTCTGCTCGGGGGCGGGCTGTTCCTGATTTATAAAGCGATACAGGAGATACGCGAAGAGCTGTCGCCCGCGCAGGAAGACGAACATGGCAGCGGATCGCGGCAACTGTCGTTGTGCGGTGCCATTGTACAGATAATGCTGCTCGATATCGTGTTTAGCCTGGATTCGGTGATCACCGCCGTCGGCCTTTCTCAGCATATATTTATCATGATTGCCGCCGTAATGATTGCCGTCGGTGTCATGATGTTTGCGGCGAAAACAATTGGTGATTTCGTTAACGCCACGCCGTCAATAAAAATACTGGCGTTAACCTTTTTATTGTTTGTCGGTGTATTGCTGGTTGCCGATAGTCTCAACATTCATATTGCCAAAGAGTATCTCTACTTCGCGATATTTTTCTCATTAAGTGTTGAGACACTCAATATTATCCGTGAAAGAAAAAATAAAAAAGTTTCGACATTGCTCGAAACGCATGAATCGCACTCGCATTAATAAATCTATTACCAACTTTAAGATGGAGTCTAACTATGTCTGTAGCCCTTATTCGTGACGGCGTCATCCGTCCATCCGAAAACGATTCGCATGTGCTTACCGCCATGCTGCCCTCGTCCTGCCCGCAAAACCACGCGGCGAATATTCTGCCTTTGCCGGATGGCGCGTTAATGTGCGTCTGGTTTGCGGGAACGCAGGAAGGTATTGCCGATATTTCTGTCTGGGGATCGCGATTGCCCGCTGGCGGAATGCAGTGGAGCGATGCGGTCAAACTTTCCCACGATGACACGCGTTCAGAGCAAAACCCGGTGCTGTTTCTCGCGCCGGATAACGTGCTGTGGCTCCTATGGACCGCACAAATATCCGGTAATCAGGACACCGCCATCGTCCGCTACCGTAAGTCAGACGACCTCGGACAAACCTGGGGCGAGATTGCCACCCTGCTTGATAAACCCGGTACGTTCATTCGACAGCCAATCACGGTGCTTGATAACGGCAACTGGCTGCTGCCCGTCTTTTATTGCCGTACCCAACCCGGCGAAAAATGGGTCGGCAATGATGATATCAGCGCAGTGAAAATTTCCGCTGACGGTGGTCACTCCTGGCGCGATGTCGAGGTGCCGCAAAGTCTTGGCTGTGTTCATATGAATATCACAATGCTGCACAACGGTACGTTGGTTGCTCTCTTTCGCAGCCGTTGGGCAGACAACATCTATATCAGCCATTCCGCGGACAACGGCGAGAGCTGGTCAGTACCGCAAGCAACCGAATTGCCCAACAACAATTCGTCTATTCAGGTAACGACACTTGCCAGCGGCGAACTGGCGCTGGTGTACAACGCGATGAGTGCGGCAGGCGCAGTAGAACGTCGCGCGTCGCTTTATGACGAAATCGACGATGGCGACGACAGCCGCAAAGAACCGACAGCCGTCGGACGCTCCGCTTTCTGGGGGGCCCCACGCGCGCCGATGACGGTAGCGATTTCTGCCGATGGTGGGAAAAGCTGGCCGTGGCGGCGCAATCTCGATGAAGGCGACGGCTACTGCATGACCAACAATTCCCTGGAAAAGCTAAATCGTGAGTTCTCCTACCCCAGCATCAAACAAAGCCCGGACGGTACGCTACATATCGCTTACACCTGGTGGCGTCAGGCCATCAAGTACGTACGCATCTCCCCCGAGTGGGTTAAGGGGCAGGCATCATGATTATCGGTAATCTCAACCATTTGTCGCTGGCGGGGCTTCCTGCCTGGGTGAGAAATATTCTGCTGCGCCCGGAGTGTTCGTTATCGGCGTTATCCACCAGAGAGGACGGTCGCTGGCAACCTGAAGGATGTCGGTGGTTCTGCACGCTGGGAACTTCAGACACGCAACCCGCCGAACTCCGCCATACGGAGTATCACCATTTATGGGCCGATATACAGGTGGTGATTACTGGTTGTGAGGGCATTAATGCGGGAACGCGGCCCATCGCTCGCGAAAACGATGAAGAACGTAAGCCCGATCTGTTTATCGCCCCATCCCCTGAAAACAGTGTCGCCATCACCCTACACGCCGGTGATTTCGCCGTCTTTATGCCTGAGGAACCTCACCAGGCACTGTGCGCAATTGGCACGGCTACTTCAATACGCAAAGCGGTCTTTAAAGTACCGCGCGACATGCTGGAAGCCTAAAAGGAGAGAAAAAATGACAATGGAAATGATCCTGGCATTAGGAATACTGGTCCTGATGATCGTGCTGATCATGTCGGACAAAATGCCTTTTGGCGCACCGCCACTGCTTGCGTGTTTATTGCTGGTTGTATCGGGACTTTCGACCGTTCAACAGGCTTTTGCCGGATTCGTCAATCCAAGCGTGGTGATGATTGCAGGGTTTATGGTGGTCATGGCGGCGCTACAAAAAACCCGGCTTATCAGCAACGTTAAATCTGCGATGATAAGCCTGGTCAATAAAGGCAGTTACCGCAGCTATGGGCTGTTGTTAGTCATTGTTATGCTGGGTGCCAGTCTTGCCGGCACCGGAGCGACCGGTTATTACGTGCTAATTCTGTCGCTGGTATCCACCATTCCGTACAGTAAAAAGCTACCAACATCGAAATTAATGATGCCCCTGGGATTTGCCACCAACCACCCGCTTCTTCCTATCAATCTCGCGCTTCTCTTTGGCGTTACGGCGACCGTACTCGAAACCGCGGGGTTTCATCAGGAGATTTCGATGGGGCGCTTTGCGCTGGTGAATCTCATCATGTCAGCGGCTTTCCTCACATGGAGTCTTATTGCCTACCGTTTTCTTCCGGATCATCCCATTGCGGATGCTTCCGAGGATGCGCTGGCGGCACGCGAGGAAACGTTTAACGCCCTTCCTGCCTGGAAAGAATATTGCACTATTGCCGCATTCGCTGTCAGCGTTATCGGCATGATGCTAATGAACATTCTGGGAAATATCGCCTTCGTTATTCCGGGTCTTGCGGGTGCGTTTGTTCTGATGATCGATGTACTGGACTTCAAAGAAGTTCGCGATCATATGGGGGCTCCGGTCATTTTAATGATGGCGGGGGTGATCGGTGTAGCTGATGCACTGGCGGGCACCGGCTTTACGGCGATGGTTGGCGATGCCGTTGCAGGTGTGCTCGGTTCTGGCGTCTCACCGTTTGTATTTATTGTCGCCTTTGCTTTGCTTACCAGTACCTGCGCCACCTTCACGGGTTCGAATATGGGGTCAGTATATATTTTTGCCCCCATCGCCATTGCCGCCTGTACTAGCCTTGGGCTTAACCCGACCGCTGCCGCGATTGCGGTGGTGATTTCTGGCTGGAATGGCGGCTATATGCCTATTGACGGAATGCCAGCCATGATCCTCGGAATGGGGAAATACAAACTTCCCGAATTCTGGGTGTTCTCTGTACCAATGTATCTCATCCGCATTCTGGCGCTTTGTGCAGGCGCTGTTTTTATCTTCCCAATGTAATCTCAGACAAAAAAAGCGGCAGAGAAGATCCCTGCCGCTTTTTATTGTTGGATGCGACGCTGCCGCGTCGCATCAGACATAAAGCAGATTACTTTTTGATTTCATACAGCGGTGTTTGACCCGCCACAACATGGCCCTGAGCTTTAATGATAAGGCCGCTGAAATCGTCGATATTGCTGCAAACCACCGGGCTAATCATCGAGCGAGCGTTAGCGTTCAGGTAATCCAGATCCATTTCCAGAATCGGTTGCCCTGCGCTTACCTGCGCGCCCTCTTCCACCAGACGTTTAAAGCCTTTACCTTCCAGCGCTACGGTGTCGATACCCATATGGACGACGATCTCCGCGCCTTTTTCGGTTTCCAGACAGAATGCGTGGTTGGTGTTGAAGATTTTCACGATTGTTCCTGCGGCTGGTGATACGACGATTTTATCTGTCGGTTTCACCGCCACACCGTCACCCACCGCTTTGCTGGCGAATGCTTCGTCAGGAACCTGATCCAGTGCCACAACATCCCCGGTAATCGGGGATACCAGCTCCGCGATAGATACCGCGTTTGGTACAGCCTGCGGTTTTGCTACAGGAGCGGCAGTTGCCGGAGTTGCTTCAGCTGACGCAGCGGCTACCGGACCACGGGCAACGACTTTCTTCATCGCATCGCCGATGGATTCTGCTTTCGCGCCAACAATCACCTGAATAGTCTGTTTGTTCAGTTTCACTACCCCAGAAGCACCCAGACGTTTACACATCGCATCGTTGACGCGAGCTGAGTCAACCACGGTAAGGCGCAGACGAGTAATACAGGCGTCAATGGCTTTCAGGTTGTCAGTACCGCCAACCGCAGCAATATAGTTGGTTGCCAGTTGATTGAGACCTTCTTCAGTATTGCTGTTAGCCTCTTCAGTAACGATCTCGTCTTCTTTATCTTCACGACCCGGCGTTTTCAGGTTGAACATGCGGATAACCAAACTGAACACCACGAAGTAGATAGCGAAGAAGACAACCCCCATCACCAGCAGCATCCAGACGTTCTGGCTGGCGGCCGGCAGGTTATACATCAACGCGTAGTCGATAGCCCCCGCAGAGAAAGAGAAGCCGGCATGGATACCCAGCAACGTTGCCACAAACAGGCTGATACCGGTCAGCAGTGCGTGCAGGAGGTACAGCAGCGGTGCAAGGAACATGAACAGGAATTCCAGCGGCTCAGTCACACCGGTCAGGAACGCAGTAACAGCAACAGAAAGCAGCATCCCGCCAACCATCGGACGACGCTCTTTCGGTGCTGCGAAGTACATCGCCAGCGCCGCACCCGGCAGACCGAACATCATAATCGGGAAGAAGCCGGACATGAACATCCCCGCGGTGCCGTCACCGGCATAGAAGCGGTTGATATCACCGTGGAAAACCGTTCCCGCCGCGTTGGTGAATTCACCAATCTGGAACCAGGCGATGGTGTTCAGCACCTGATGCAGACCGGTTGGGATCAGCAGACGGTTGATGAAACCAAAGATACCGGAACCCAGCGCGCCCGCAGAAACGATCCACTCGCCGCCTGCATGGATAGCGTGCTGTACCGGCGGCCAGACGTAACCAAAAATGGCCGCCAGCACCAGACAGAAGAAGCCGGTGGCGATCGGCACAAAGCGTTTGCCGCCGAAGAAGCTCAGGAAGTCCGGCAGTTTAATATCGGACCAACGGTTATAGGCTGCGCCACCAACCAGACCGGTAATGATACCCGCCAGTACACCCATGTTAATTTCTGGGTTGATGGTCACCATCGCTTTGGTTAACACAAAGTAACCTACCGCACCCGCCAGTGCCGCCGCACCTGCGCTGTCTTTCGACCAGCTGGATGCCACGCCGATGGCGAAGATTAATGCGAGGTTATCAAAAATCGCACCGCCCGCCTGGGCAATAAACGCAACGTTAAGTAAATCTGGCTGACCGAATCGCAGCAACAGCGCCGCCACCGGCAGCACCGCGATAGGGAGCTGTAACGCCCTACCGAGTCGCTGGAAAAAACCTAAAATATTCATCTTATTCCCCCTACGAGAACCCTATTTGGCTCGTTTAAAGCCGTATTTTTATTTTGCTGCAAATTGTACTGCCGATGTTCTGTAATCAGATTGTTAGATCATCTGCTACAGAGTGTGTGAAAATTTAATTCGTATCGCAAATTAAACGCGTGTCTTTTGTGAGTTTTGTCACCAAATATCGTTATCATCACTCCCTTTTACTGGCTAAACCAGAAAACTTATTTTATCATTCAAAAAATCAGGTCGGATTGACGCCTGTCTGCGCAAATCCAGGTTACGCTTAAAGATGCCTAATCCGCCAACGGCTTACATTTTACTTATTGAGGTGAATAATGAGACTGATCCCCCTGACTACCGCTGAACAGGTCGGCAAATGGGCTGCTCGCCATATCGTCAATCGTATCAATGCGTTCAAACCGACTGCCGATCGTCCGTTTGTACTGGGCCTGCCGACTGGCGGCACGCCGATGACCACCTATAAAGCGTTAGTCGAAATGCATAAAGCAGGCCAGGTCAGCTTTAAGCACGTTGTCACCTTCAACATGGACGAATATGTCGGTCTGCCGAAAGAGCATCCGGAAAGCTACTACAGCTTTATGCACCGTAATTTCTTCGATCACGTTGATATTCCAGCAGAAAATATCAACCTTCTCAACGGCAACGCCCCGGATATCGACGCCGAATGCCGCCAGTATGAAGAAAAAATCCGTTCTTACGGAAAAATTCATCTGTTTATGGGCGGTGTAGGTAACGACGGTCATATTGCATTTAACGAACCGGCGTCTTCTCTGGCTTCTCGTACTCGTATCAAAACCCTGACTCATGACACTCGCGTCGCGAACTCTCGTTTCTTTGATAACGATGTTAATCAGGTGCCAAAATATGCCCTGACTGTCGGTGTTGGTACATTGCTGGATGCCGAAGAAGTGATGATTCTGGTGCTGGGTAGTCAGAAAGCACTGGCACTGCAGGCCGCCGTTGAAGGTTGCGTGAACCACATGTGGACCATCAGCTGTCTGCAACTGCATCCAAAAGCGATCATGGTGTGCGATGAACCTTCCACCATGGAGCTGAAAGTTAAGACTTTAAGATATTTCAATGAATTAGAAGCAGAAAATATCAAAGGTCTGTAATTATTATCCCTGCCCTGACACCTTGCTCAGGGCAATATTTTTTAAAATCGGGGGTCAGAATGTATGCATTAACCCAGGGCCGGATCTTTACCGGCCACGAATTTCTTGATGACCACGCGGTTGTTATCGCTGATGGCCTGATTAAAAGCGTCTGTCCGGTAGCGGAACTGCCGCCAGAGATCGAACAACGTTCACTGAACGGGGCCATTCTCTCCCCCGGTTTTATCGATGTGCAGTTAAACGGCTGCGGCGGCGTACAGTTTAACGACACCGCTGAAGCGGTCAGCGTGGAAACGCTGGAAATCATGCAGAAAGCCAATGAGAAATCAGGCTGTACTAACTATCTGCCGACGCTTATCACCACCAGCGATGAGCTGATGAAACAGGGCGTGCGCGTTATGCGCGAGTACCTGGCAAAACATCCGAACCAGGCGTTAGGTCTGCATCTGGAAGGTCCGTGGCTGAATCTGGTAAAAAAAGGCACCCATAATCCGAATTTTGTGCGTAAGCCTGATGCCGCGCTGGTCGATTTCCTGTGTGAGAACGCCGACGTGATTACCAAAGTGACTCTGGCACCGGAAATGGTTCCAGCGGAAGTCATCAGCAAACTGGCAAATGCCGGGATTGTGGTTTCTGCTGGTCACTCCAACGCGACGTTGAAAGAAGCGAAAGCCGGTTTCCGCGCGGGGATTACCTTTGCCACCCATCTGTACAACGCGATGCCGTATATTACCGGTCGTGAACCGGGCCTGGCGGGCGCGATCCTCGACGAAGCTGACATTTATTGCGGTATTATCGCTGATGGCCTGCATGTTGATTACGCCAACATTCGTAACGCTAAACGTCTGAAAGGCGACAAATTGTGTCTGGTTACCGATGCCACCGCGCCAGCAGGTGCCAACATTGAACAGTTCATTTTTGCGGGTAAAACAATATACTACCGTAATGGACTTTGTGTGGATGAGAACGGTACGTTAAGCGGTTCATCCTTAACCATGATTGAAGGCGTGCGTAATCTGGTCGAACATTGTGGTATCGCACTGGATGAAGTGCTGCGTATGGCGACGCTCTATCCGGCACGTGCGATTAGCGTTGAGAAACGTCTCGGCACGCTCGCCGCAGGTAAAGTAGCCAACCTGACTGCATTCACACCTGATTTTAAAATCACCAGGACCATCGTTAACGGTAACGAGGTCGTAACTCAATAAGAGAAAGTATGACACCAGGCGGACAAGCTCAGATAGGTAATGTTGATCTCGTAAAACAGCTTAACAGCGCGGCAGTTTATCGCCTGATTGACCAGTACGGGCCAATCTCGCGGATTCAGATTGCCGAGCAAAGTCAGCTTGCCCCCGCCAGCGTAACCAAAATTACGCGTCAGCTTATCGAACGCGGGCTGATCAAAGAAGTTGATCAGCAGGCCTCCACCGGGGGCCGCCGCGCTATCTCCATCGTCACCGAAACCCGCAATTTCCACGCAATCGGCGTACGGCTTGGTCGTCACGACGCCACCATCACCTTGTTTGATCTCAGCAGCAAAGTGCTGGCAGAAGAACATTACCCGCTGCCGGAACGTACCCAGCAGACGCTGGAACATGCCCTGCTGAATGCCATTGCTCAGTTTATTGATAGCTACCAGCGCAAGCTACGCGAGCTGATCGCGATTTCGGTGATCCTGCCAGGGCTTGTAGACCCGGACAGCGGCAAAATTCATTACATGCCGCATATTCAGGTAGAAAACTGGGGGCTGGTTGAAGCACTGGAAGAGCGTTTTAAAGTGACCTGTTTTGTCGGCCACGATATCCGCAGTCTGGCGCTGGCAGAGCACTACTTCGGTGCAAGTCAGGATTGCGAAGACTCCATTCTGGTGCGTGTCCATCGCGGAACCGGGGCCGGGATTATCTCTAACGGGCGAATTTTTATCGGGCGCAACGGCAACGTCGGTGAAATTGGCCATATTCAGGTCGAACCGCTGGGTGAACGCTGCCACTGCGGCAACTTTGGCTGCCTGGAAACTATCGCCGCCAATGCTGCCATTGAACAACGGGTGTTGAATCTGTTAAAGCAGGGCTACCAGAGCCGTGTGCCACTGGACGACTGCACCATCAAAACTATCTGCAAAGCCGCGAACAAAGGCGATAGCCTGGCCTCGGAAGTGATTGAATATGTCGGTCGTCATCTGGGTAAAACCATCGCCATTGCTATCAACTTATTTAATCCGCAAAAAATTGTTATTGCTGGAGAAATCACCGAAGCCGATAAAGTGCTGCTCCCTGCTATTGAAAGCTGCATTAATACCCAGGCGCTGAAGGCGTTTCGTACTAATCTACCGGTGGTACGTTCTGAGTTGGATCACCGCTCGGCAATCGGCGCTTTTGCGCTGGTAAAACGCGCCATGCTCAACGGTATTTTGCTCCAGCATTTGCTGGAAAATTAATGTGCTTTTATAGTGGCGCTTATTGTTGTCAATATTCTGGGTAGTCCATGACCATTAAAAATGTAATTTGCGATATCGACGGCGTGCTGATGCACGATAACGTCGCCGTACCGGGTGCAGCGGAATTTTTGCACGGGATTATGGATAAAGGCCTGCCGCTGGTGTTGCTGACCAACTATCCTTCGCAGACCGGGCAAGATCTGGCGAATCGCTTTGCCACTGCCGGTGTCGATGTACCGGATAGCGTGTTTTATACCTCCGCGATGGCGACCGCCGATTTCCTGCGTCGCCAGGAAGGCAAGAAAGCGTATGTGGTGGGCGAAGGCGCACTGATTCATGAACTGTACAAAGCCGGTTTCACTATTACCGATGTGAACCCTGATTTTGTGATTGTTGGCGAAACGCGTTCCTACAACTGGGACATGATGCATAAAGCAGCCTATTTCGTCGCTAACGGTGCACGCTTTATCGCCACCAACCCGGACACCCACGGGCGCGGTTTTTATCCCGCCTGTGGCGCGTTGTGTGCAGGGATCGAGAAAATCTCCGGGCGCAAACCGTTCTATGTTGGAAAGCCGAGTCCGTGGATCATCCGCGCGGCATTAAACAAAATGCAGGCGCATTCGGAAGAAACGGTGATTGTCGGCGATAACTTGCGTACCGATATTCTGGCGGGCTTCCAGGCCGGTCTGGAGACGATTCTGGTGCTTTCTGGTGTTTCGTCGCTCGACGATATCGACAGTATGCCGTTCCGCCCAAGTTGGATTTACCCATCAGTCGCTGAAATCGACGTTATCTGAATAGCAACCACGCCTCAGGGCGTGGTTTCTTATTTTTACCCATCATTAAAATCACCCCATTCAATAAAACCCGTCAAAAATTATCGATCCATCAATAAATATACCCAAAAGCCCTCCCCTTTTTCATCAATCAGCAATCGTCATTACGTTTTTTATTTTTCCACCGCCAAATCGCTTGCGCACCGTGCTGCTTTGCGGCATTTTTTTAACAAGCAAACACAACACGCAGTAAACACCAGGTTAACGGAGAAGGTTATGTGTTCAATTTTTGGCGTATTCGATATCAAAACAGACGCAGTTGAGCTGCGTAAGAAAGCACTCGAGCTGTCACGCCTGATGCGTCATCGTGGCCCGGACTGGTCCGGTATTTATGCCAGCGATAACGCCATTCTCGCCCACGAACGTCTGTCAATTGTTGACGTTAACGCGGGGGCGCAACCTCTCTACAACCAACAAAAAACTCATGTGCTGGCAGTAAACGGTGAAATCTACAACCACCAGGCATTGCGCGCTGAATATGGCGATCGTTACCAGTTCCAGACCGGGTCTGACTGTGAAGTGATCCTCGCGCTGTATCAGGAAAAAGGGCCGGAATTTCTCGACGACTTGCAGGGCATGTTTGCCTTTGCCCTGTACGACAGCGAAAAAGATGCATATCTGATTGGTCGCGACCATCTGGGGATCATCCCACTGTATATGGGCTATGACGAACACGGTCAGCTGTATGTGGCCTCAGAAATGAAAGCCCTCGTGCCAGTTTGCCGCACGATTAAAGAGTTTCCGGCGGGGAGCTATTTGTGGAGTCAGGACGGCGAAATCCGTTCTTATTATCATCGCGACTGGTTCGACTACGATGCGGTGAAAGATAACGTGACCGACAAAAACGAGCTGCGTCAGGCACTGGAAGATTCCGTTAAAAGCCATCTGATGTCTGATGTGCCTTACGGTGTGCTGCTTTCTGGTGGTCTGGATTCCTCAATTATTTCCGCTATCACCAAGAAATACGCCGCCCGTCGCGTGGAAGATCAGGAACGCTCTGAAGCCTGGTGGCCGCAGTTGCACTCCTTTGCTGTAGGTCTGCCGGGTTCACCGGATCTGAAAGCAGCCCAGGAAGTGGCAAACCATCTGGGCACGGTGCATCACGAAATTCACTTCACTGTACAGGAAGGTCTGGATGCCATCCGCGACGTGATTTACCACATCGAAACTTATGATGTGACCACTATTCGCGCTTCAACACCGATGTATTTAATGTCGCGTAAGATCAAGGCGATGGGCATTAAAATGGTGCTGTCCGGTGAAGGTTCTGACGAAGTGTTTGGCGGTTATCTATACTTCCACAAAGCGCCGAACGCTAAAGAGTTGCATGAAGAGACGGTGCGTAAACTGCTGGCCCTGCATATGTATGACTGCGCGCGTGCCAACAAAGCGATGTCAGCCTGGGGCGTGGAAGCACGCGTTCCGTTCCTCGACAAAAAATTCCTTGATGTGGCGATGCGCATTAACCCACAGGATAAAATGTGCGGTAACGGCAAAATGGAAAAACACATCCTGCGTGAATGTTTTGAAGCGTATCTGCCTGCAAGCGTGGCCTGGCGGCAAAAAGAGCAGTTCTCCGATGGCGTCGGTTACAGTTGGATCGACACCCTGAAAGAAGTGGCAGCGCAGCAGGTTTCTGATCAACAGCTGGAAACTGCCCGCTTCCGCTTCCCGTTCAACACGCCGACCTCAAAAGAAGCGTATCTGTACCGGGAGATCTTTGAAGAATTGTTCCCGCTTCCGAGCGCCGCTGAGTGCGTGCCGGGCGGTCCTTCCGTCGCTTGTTCTTCCGCTAAAGCGATTGAGTGGGATGAAGCGTTCAAGAAAATGGACGATCCGTCTGGTCGCGCGGTTGGCGTTCACCAGTCGGCATATAAATAAGACGTGTAATATTGCCCCGGAGAAATCCGGGGCAATTTCAGTTACTGGGGCGCTTGTTGATTCTGATATGCAGTAAGGAAATGTTCCGGGTTTGCCACATCGCTGTTTGACAACTCATTACTGTAGGCCAGTATTTCATAGATTAATTTCCCACCACTATTGTTGAATTCCGAATTTCATCCTGTATGACAAAAGAATGGCTGTAGGGTGGGGAAAAAACACAAAGTAAACAATAATTGACGAATATAGCGCCATGCTGTTCGCAACCTAACCAAACAGTCACTTTCGAGCAATTTTCCTTGAAAAAGAGGTTGACGCTGCAAGGCTCTATACGCATAATGCGCCCCGCAACGCCGATAAGGTATCGCGAAAAAAAAGATGGCTACGTAGCTCAGTTGGTTAGAGCACATCACTCATAATGATGGGGTCACAGGTTCGAATCCCGTCGTAGCCACCATCTTTTTTTGCGGGAGTGGCGAAATTGGTAGACGCACCAGATTTAGGTTCTGGCGCCGCAAGGTGTGCGAGTTCAAGTCTCGCCTCCCGCACCATTCACCAGAAAGCGTTGTACGGATGGGGTATCGCCAAGCGGTAAGGCACCGGTTTTTGATACCGGCATTCCCTGGTTCGAATCCAGGTACCCCAGCCATATTCTTCGAATAAGCGGTTCACCGCCCGGTTATTGGGGTATCGCCAAGCGGTAAGGCACCGGTTTTTGATACCGGCATTCCCTGGTTCGAATCCAGGTACCCCAGCCATCGAAGAAACAATCTGGCTACGTAGCTCAGTTGGTTAGAGCACATCACTCATAATGATGGGGTCACAGGTTCGAATCCCGTCGTAGCCACCAAATTCTGAATGTGTCGAATATGTTCGGCAAATTCAAAAACAAATTTGTTGGGGTATCGCCAAGCGGTAAGGCACCGGATTCTGATTCCGGCATTCCGAGGTTCGAATCCTCGTACCCCAGCCAATTTATTCAAGACGCTTACCTTGTAAGTGCACCCAGTTGGGGTATCGCCAAGCGGTAAGGCACCGGATTCTGATTCCGGCATTCCGAGGTTCGAATCCTCGTACCCCAGCCACATTAAAAAAGCTCGCTTCGGCGAGCTTTTTGCTTTTCTGCGTATATTCAATGCCGAATGCGATGTTGACTCGTCTTATCCTTCAAAGTCGGATGCGACGCTGCCGCGTCTTATCCGACCTACGGTTGGCATGCATCCAGCAATGTTGTGAGGCTACAACCCTAACGCATATTTCAGCGCCTTACGTTTCAACACGCCAGCACGCTCCGCCGCCATCAAACCAAGATTACGCACAAAACGCAGCGGTGGCAGATTATTGCTGAATCCGGCATAAAACAGATCCATACCACTTTGCATCATGAAGTTATCCGCCATACGCCGCATCTGGTAACGCTTGAGCACAGGATAACTGGCCCACGCTTCGCCGTAGCTGCGGGCGTTCACCAGAACGTCAATCAGGGCATCGACATCACGATAACCAAGATTCACTCCCTGTCCCGCCAGCGGATGGATGGTATGCGCGGCATCGCCCACCAGAGCAAGCCCTGGTTGCACATACTGCAACGCATGGCGACGTATCAGCGGAAACGCACCAGCGGCAAGCGGTGTCACGTAACCCAGACGCGACGGGAAATGCTTCACGATTTCCGCCTGTAGCTGCGCCATATTCATATTCTGCAACTGGCGAATGCGTGCCGGAGAGTCATACCACACCAGCGATGCCCAGTTATCAAACAACGGCAGAAACGCACGCGGTCCGTCCGGGGTAAATTGCTGCCAGGTGCTGTCGCCGGGATCGTTCTCACACTGTACGCTAATCAACATACACGACTGCGCATACTGCCAGGCATGAACGCCAATTCCCGCCATCTGTCGCACCTGCGAATTTGCGCCGTCGGCACCAATCACCAGCTTCGCGAGGATCGTTTCACCGCCCTTCAGTTCCAGCTCCTGAAGATCATTATGGCGATGCAGTGCAATCAGCGAGCCTGGCACACGTAACGTTACTTTCGGATGCGCTTCCAGCGCCTGCCACAACGCCTGTTGCAGGACAGTGTTTTCCACCATGTAGCCAAGCAACGGTAGCTTAAGTTCAGCGGCGTCAAACACGACATGCGCCGTTTCCCACTCCCACGTTTCCAGTCTGCGGTAAGGATGGCAACGCATAGCCTGTACTGCATCCCAGGCCCCTACCCCTTTAAGCAATGATACCGAAGCCGCGCTGATCGCCGAGATCCGCACGTCCGGCTGGCTGTCCGCAACAAACGGCGCAGGCTGGGCATGTTCAATAACCGTTACCGTAAACCCGTGCTGTGCCAGTCCCAGCGCCAGTGCGCCGCCGACCATTCCTCCGCCGACAATGGCAATTTCCGTTGGTTGATTTGTCATGGTCAATCATCCTGTTAGCAATATGCTTTAAGTTTACAGGATTTTTACCCCCAAGGGCTGATAACGCTCATACTGGTCACAACGGCAGCAAAGCATTACACTATGCGCCCTGCATTCCTGGCTACTATTTCGCAAGAGCAAGTCGATGACCAAAAAACTCCATATTAAAACCTGGGGCTGTCAGATGAACGAGTACGATTCATCGAAGATGGCCGATCTGCTGGATGCCACCCACGGCTATCAACTGACCGACGTGGCGGAAGAAGCGGATGTGCTGCTGCTGAACACCTGCTCAATCCGCGAGAAGGCTCAGGAAAAAGTCTTCCATCAGTTGGGTCGCTGGAAACTGTTAAAAGAGAAGAATCCAGACCTGATTATCGGCGTCGGCGGTTGCGTGGCATCGCAAGAAGGCGAGCACATTCGCCAGCGCGCCCACTATGTCGATATTATTTTTGGGCCGCAAACGCTGCACCGCCTGCCAGAGATGATCAACTCCGTGCGCGGCGACCGCAGCCCGGTTGTAGATATCAGCTTCCCGGAAATCGAGAAGTTTGACCGTCTGCCAGAACCGCGCGCCGAAGGGCCGACCGCGTTTGTCTCCATCATGGAAGGCTGCAATAAATATTGCACCTACTGCGTAGTGCCTTACACCCGTGGTGAAGAGGTAAGCCGTCCGTCCGACGATATTCTGTTTGAGATTGCCCAGCTTGCTGCTCAGGGCGTGCGTGAAGTTAACCTGCTCGGCCAGAACGTGAACGCCTGGCGCGGTGAGAACTACGACGGCACCACCGGATCGTTTGCCGATCTGCTGCGTCTGGTTGCGGCGATCGACGGGATCGATCGTATTCGCTTTACCACCAGCCATCCGATCGAATTCACCGACGATATCATCGAAGTGTACCGCGACACGCCGGAGCTGGTGAGCTTCCTGCATCTGCCGGTACAGAGCGGTTCCGATCGCATTCTGAACCTGATGGGACGTACCCATACGGCGCTGGAGTACAAAGCGATCATCCGTAAACTGCGTGCGGCGCGCCCGGATATTCAGATCAGCTCTGACTTCATCGTCGGCTTCCCTGGCGAAACCACCGAAGACTTCGAGAAAACGATGAAGCTGATTGCCGACGTCAATTTCGACATGAGCTACAGCTTTATCTTCTCTGCACGTCCGGGTACACCAGCCGCCGATATGGTTGATGATGTTCCGGAAGAAGAGAAGAAGCAGCGTCTGTATATTCTGCAAGAGCGCATTAATCAGCAAGCGATGGCATGGAGCCGCCGGATGCTCGGCACCACCCAGCGCATTCTGGTAGAAGGGACTTCACGTAAGAGCATCATGGAGCTTTCCGGTCGCACTGAAAATAACCGCGTGGTTAACTTCGAGGGCACGCCGGATATGATCGGTAAATTCGTCGATGTAGAAATTACCGACGTCTACCCGAACTCTCTGCGCGGTAAAGTGGTGCGAACTGAAGATGAAATGGGTCTGCGCGTGGCAGAAACACCGGAATCGGTGATTGCCCGTACCCGCAAAGAAAACGACCTTGGCGTGGGTTATTATCAGCCGTAATTCTCAGGCCCGCCGTTCCGGTGGGCCTTGTTTTTTCTCTCTTTATCCCCATCTTTATCGCAATGCTTGCGCCTTTTTCCTGTGGCGTGAATAATTTCCTTATAGGCCGGTGAATGTTCAGCTTCCGGCGGCATACAGATAAGAGGAACGGTTTGAACATAGACACTCGCGAAATCACCCTGGAGCCAGCAGACAATGCGCGTCTGTTGAGCCTGTGCGGCCCGTTTGATGACAACATCAAGCAGCTCGAACGCCGTCTCGGCATCGAGATCAATCGCCGCGATAACCACTTTAAACTGACCGGCCGTCCGATTTGCGTCACCGCTGCGGCAGACATTCTGCGTAGCCTGTATGTCGATACTGCCCCGATGCGCGGTCAGATTCAGGATATCGAACCGGAACAGATCCACCTTGCGATTAAAGAAGCGCGGGTACTGGAGCAAAGCGCGGAGAGCGTGCCGGAGTACGGCAAAGCGGTCAATATCAAAACCAAACGCGGCGTAATTAAGCCGCGCACGCCAAACCAGGCGCAGTACATCGCCAATATTCTCGACCATGACATTACCTTCGGCGTTGGCCCGGCGGGTACGGGTAAAACCTACCTGGCAGTGGCTGCGGCAGTTGATGCCCTGGAGCGTCAGGAAATTCGCCGTATTCTGCTGACTCGTCCGGCGGTCGAAGCCGGTGAGAAACTGGGCTTCCTGCCTGGCGATTTAAGCCAGAAAGTAGACCCGTATCTGCGCCCGCTGTACGACGCGCTGTTTGAAATGCTGGGCTTTGAGAAAGTCGAGAAACTGATTGAGCGCAACGTTATTGAAGTCGCACCGCTGGCCTATATGCGTGGTCGTACGCTGAACGACGCGTTTATCATTCTTGATGAAAGCCAGAACACCACCATCGAACAGATGAAGATGTTCCTGACCCGTATCGGTTTTAACTCAAAAGCGGTTATCACCGGCGACGTCACACAGATCGACCTGCCGCGTAATACCAAGTCTGGTTTGCGTCATGCCATCGAAGTGCTGGCCGATGTCGAAGAGATCAGCTTTAACTTCTTCCACAGCGAAGACGTGGTTCGTCACCCGGTGGTGGCGCGTATCGTTAACGCCTATGAAGCCTGGGAAGAAGCCGAACAAAAACGTAAAGCGGCGCTGGCAGCAGAACGCAAGCGCGAAGAACAGGAACAAAAATGAGTCAGGTGATCCTCGATTTACAACTGGCATGTGAAGATAATTCCGGGTTACCGGAAGAGAGCCAGTTTCAGACATGGCTGAATGCGGTGATCCCGCAGTTTCAGGAAGAATCGGAAGTGACTATTCGCGTGGTCGATACCGCCGAAAGCCACAGTCTGAATCTGACCTATCGCGGTAAGGATAAGCCGACCAACGTGCTCTCCTTCCCGTTTGAAGTACCGCCTGGCATGGAAATGTCGCTACTGGGCGATCTGGTTATCTGCCGTCAGGTGGTTGAGAAGGAAGCTCAGGAGCAAGGCAAACCACTGGAGGCGCACTGGGCGCATATGGTGGTGCACGGCAGTCTGCATTTGTTAGGTTACGATCACATCGAAGATGACGAAGCAGAAGAAATGGAAGCCATCGAAACAGAGATTATGCTTGCTCTGGGCTATGAGGATCCGTACATTGCCGAGAAAGAATAATTTGCCAGGCATTTGACTGGCAGACGTCCCCGCCGTTGGTGATTAACGACGGCGTTTTGATTAACTAACATGAGAACCCATACGACGCCATGAGCGACGACAATTCACACAGTAGTGACACGATAAGCAACAAGAAGGGATTTTTCTCCCTGTTACTCAGCCAACTTTTCCACGGTGAACCGAAAAACCGTGACGAACTGCTGGCGCTGATCCGTGATTCCGGGCAGAACGACCTTATCGACGAAGATACGCGCGATATGCTCGAAGGGGTGATGGACATCGCAGACCAACGCGTTCGCGACATCATGATCCCCCGCTCCCAGATGATTACCCTGAAACGCAACCAGACGCTGGACGAATGCCTTGATGTCATCATTGAGTCCGCCCACTCACGTTTCCCGGTGATTAGCGAAGACAAAGATCACATTGAAGGGATTCTGATGGCGAAAGACTTGCTGCCGTTTATGCGCAGCGATGCTGAAGCCTTCAGCATGGACAAAGTGTTACGTCAGGCGGTTGTCGTTCCTGAAAGTAAGCGCGTAGACCGGATGCTGAAAGAGTTTCGCTCTCAGCGTTACCACATGGCGATCGTCATTGACGAATTCGGTGGGGTTTCCGGTCTGGTGACCATTGAAGACATCCTGGAACTGATTGTTGGTGAGATTGAAGACGAGTATGACGAAGAAGATGATATCGACTTCCGTCAGCTGAGTCGTCATACCTGGACCGTGCGCGCACTGGCTTCTATTGAAGACTTCAACGAAGCGTTCGGCACCCACTTTAGCGATGAAGAGGTTGACACTATCGGTGGTCTGGTGATGCAGGCATTTGGGCATCTTCCGGCGCGTGGCGAAACCATCGACATCGACGGTTACCAGTTCAAAGTGGCGATGGCCGACAGTCGGCGTATTATTCAGGTTCATGTCAAAATCCCGGATGACTCACCCCAGCCGAAGCTGGATGAATAAAACCGAAACTGGATAGATAACTACATGGCTTTTGCCTCATTAATTGAACGCCAGCGCATTCGCCTGCTGCTGGCGTTATTATTCGGTGCCTGCGGAACGCTGGCCTTCTCTCCTTACGACGTCTGGCCTGCGGCGATTATTTCGCTGATGGGGCTTCAGGCGTTGACCTTTAACCGCCGTCCACTCCAGTCTGCCGCTATTGGCTTTTGCTGGGGATTTGGCCTCTTTGGCAGCGGTATTAACTGGGTCTATGTCAGCATCGCGACCTTTGGCGGAATGCCTGGCCCGGTTAACATCTTCCTGGTGGTACTGCTGGCGGCGTATTTGTCGCTGTATACCGGACTGTTTGCTGGCGTGCTGTCGCGTCTGTGGCCGAAAACCACCTGGCTGCGCGTGGCGATTGCCGCCCCTGCTCTCTGGCAAGTGACCGAGTTTCTGCGCGGTTGGGTGCTGACTGGCTTCCCGTGGTTACAGTTCGGCTATAGCCAGATTGATGGCCCGTTAAAAGGGCTGGCACCGATAATGGGCGTGGAAGCCATTAACTTCCTGCTGATGATGGTTAGTGGCCTGCTGGCACTGGCGTTGGTCAAACGCAACTGGCGTCCGCTGGTGGTGACCGTCGTGCTGTTTGCCCTTCCCTTCCCGCTGCGTTACATCCAGTGGTTTACCCCGCAACCGGAGAAAACCATTCAGGTTTCGATGGTTCAGGGCGATATTCCGCAATCGCTGAAATGGGACGAAGGCCAGCTTCTTAATACGCTGAAGATTTACTACAACGCAACGGCACCGCTGATGGGCAAATCATCGCTGATTATCTGGCCGGAGTCGGCGATAACCGATCTGGAAATTAATCAGCAACCGTTCCTTAAAGCTCTGGACGGTGAGTTGCGCGATAAAGGTAGCTCGCTGGTCACCGGGATTGTCGACGCGCGTCTCAATAAACAGAACCGCTACGATACCTACAACACCATCATCACACTGGGTAAAGGCGCACCGTACAGCTATGAATCAGCCGATCGCTATAACAAAAACCATCTGGTGCCGTTTGGCGAGTTTGTCCCACTGGAGTCGATACTGCGTCCGTTAGCACCGTTCTTTGATTTGCCGATGTCTTCATTCAGCCGCGGACCATATATTCAGCCACCGCTGTCGTTGAATGGCATTCAACTTACTGCGGCCATTTGCTACGAAATCATTCTCGGCGAGCAAGTGCGCGATAACTTCCGCCCGGATACAGACTATCTGCTGACTATCTCCAACGATGCGTGGTTTGGTAAGTCTATTGGTCCATGGCAGCACTTCCAGATGGCGCG
Organism: Escherichia sp. WS1118; assembly: GCF_046487695.1. Lineage (NCBI taxonomy): Bacteria > Pseudomonadati > Pseudomonadota > Gammaproteobacteria > Enterobacterales > Enterobacteriaceae > Escherichia > Escherichia sp. WS1118. The sequence goes on from NZ_JBJQIZ010000003.1 coordinate 61,821, forward strand.
AATGCGTGCGCTGGAGCTGGCGCGCCCACTGTTGCGCAGCACCAACAACGGCATTACGGCGGTGATTGGCCCGCAGGGTGAGATTCAGGCGATGATCCCGCAGTTCACCCGCGAGGTGTTAACCACTAACGTAACGCCGACCACCGGACTCACCCCGTACGCACGTACCGGCAACTGGCCACTGTGGGTGCTGACGGCACTGTTTGGTTTTGCAGCTGTGCTGATGAGTCTGCGTCAGCGACGTAAACGTTGATGTGAATGATGCGCTGGCCTGCAAAATTGCATCAATTTTGCAGGCCAGATAAACCGTTCACACCACATCCGGTATCAACAAAACATACTTTCTCATTGAGTTGTGGGGCATGATTATCATGCCCCTTTTTCTTACGGTTCAGGGATACAAGCCACATCGCCATATTGGGGATGACGAATAATTGCCTGCGGATCAAGTGAACTTTCTCTGTCCAATTGTATTAGCCCGTTCTTCGCCATAACAAATATCTTTCTACCATCCGCTGAAAAACGAAGATTATTAACGTAGCTGGCAGGATAAACGCCAATAATCTGCCCGGCATTAATATTGAGCAGGATGACATAACCTTGCAGGCCATATGACACCAACGCTAAATACTGACCGTCCGGGCTAATACCCTCAACGGAATAAACGCTCCTGCTACACCATTGCGTCATAATGCTGGCTTGTTGATCCTCAGCTCTTATACGTGAAATCCCCTGGCTATCGGCAAAAATAACCTCACCATTTTTTGGTCGGAATCCCATCGCAGAAACGACACCACGCGCATTACCTGCGGGAAAGTCTTCTTTCTGATGCGTGATGGTATTGATCCGCACGATGTTACCTCTGCCTGCTCCCGGAACCAGTAATGTTTTTTCATCCGGGGAAAGTGCCATAACCCAGGCGCCTGGTTTACCGCTCGTCCCCGTCCCGTCGTATTTCTCCAGTGGGATATCCGCCACATGCTGATAAGTCACCAGATCAATCGCTGACACACTATTACTGGTGCGATTCATCACCCAGGCTTTTGTGCCATCACGCGAGAGGATAAGGTTGTCAGGATGTGCGCCGGTGGTAATCGACTGAATAATCTCCCCCGTCGCCACGTTAATGACCGATAATGCATTCGCTTCAAATGAAGTTGCATAAAGCAACGTTTCATCCGGGCTTAATGCCAGCGATCTGACGCCCTGATCTTTACAGCCACCACAATATTTGACTGACTTTTCTTTCGCTATGGGCGCTGTAAAGATATGCAGGATTTTCTTTTGTCCGAGGTCGAAAACAACAATGCTGTTGGTGTTTTCAATTGCGGCATACAACGTATTACCATCCCGACTGATCGCCATATCATGGATATCGGCAATCTCAGCGAGTAAATCACCACTGGCCTGCTCACGACTTACCGGAGCGGATAATGTTTCCGTGAGGGCGTTGCGCTCCTCCACTAACTGCTGCTTTTTTTGTCGTCGCTCTTGTTCAATCTCCTGCGGATAAAACGCTTCACGCAGGCTTTGCCTGACCTGTAAAACTGATTCATCAATCTGCTGCTGCACAAGCCAGATAGCCCCGGTCAGAAGAAGAGTGACCGCAACAATAATCCCGCCTTCCGTAACGAATCGGTTTTGCCCAACTAAACGCGCGCTCAGCCAACCCAACGCGCCCCCCGCAATCAGGCCGCCAATGTGGCAAGCGTTATCTATTCCTGCTTGCCGGGCACCATACAACAGTGTCAGCGCCACCATACCCAACAGAGAAAATACTCGCCGCTGGTTTTTATGGTGTGTACCCGCACCTGAAGCAAGCTGTGTTGCTATCGCACCGCCAGCTATTCCCATAATTGCCCCGGATGCCCCAACGCTGATGACTATCTGCTCACTTTCGCGTAACGCATAACAGGCGCTGATCAGCCCACCAAAGATGCCGGAGAATAACCAGATAATCAGGAGTCGCCATTTCCCCAGTATCCGTTCCGCTACTGTCCCCACCGCCAGGAGTGCAAACATATTCATCAGCAAATGGGAAAAACTACTGTGCAGAAAAACACTGCTCAATAAGCGCCAGGATTCATCCGACAACGTGAGAGAAGCAACGTTAGCGCCGAGATGGATGAGTGCGGATTGATCGACTTCTTCGTAACTCATCCATTGTGCGAGGTAACAAAATATCCCAACACAGAGCGCAAAAAGGATCAGGGTTATTGCGGGTAATTGAACATTTAACGGCTTAACCGAAGATGCAGACATAAGGTGATTCTTCCTTGAAAAGACTAGTAAAAAGCATTTTCCCGTGTGTAGTTATCATCCCGGCAAACGTCCCACACCGAAAAGTTAACACTGTCCGAAATATGACTTTTTCAAACTGAAATTACAATCGTAATTAATTCACCCCTAAGTATTTTTTGGCATGTAAGTTGCTTTATTTACTGTGTAAGCAATGAAATCAGCCGCAACGCAACCGGGTTGCACCACCACAAATCAGCGGTAGCACCAAAAAGGTGCGGTTTAAGAATTTTGCTTCGGAATGGTGCGGCGCACCTCGCAAAAATAAACAATAAAACAGCAATATCTTTACATTTATCCAAACTAAATGTTACCTAACAAACACAACACTGCACAATAAAGTCGCAGATGATAACAACACAAACACTCACAACGGGTATCCATGCGTTTTTAACGCAGAAGATAAAGGAGTTGGATATGCAATTACGTAAACCTGCCACAGCAATCCTGGCCCTGGCGCTTTCCGCAGGACTGGCACAGGCAGATGACGCCGCCCCGGCAGCAGGCAGCACGCTGGACAAAATCGCCAAAAACGGCGTGATTGTCGTCGGTCACCGTGAATCTTCAGTACCTTTCTCTTATTACGACAATCAGCAAAAAGTGGTGGGCTACTCGCAGGATTACTCCAACGCCATTGTTGAAGCAGTGAAAAAGAAACTCAACAAACCAGACTTACAGGTGAAATTGATTCCGATCACCTCACAAAACCGTATTCCACTGCTGCAAAACGGCACTTTCGATTTTGAATGCGGTTCTACCACCAACAATGCCGAACGCCAAAAACAGGCGGCTTTCTCTGACACTATTTTCGTGGTCGGTACGCGCCTGCTGACCAAAAAGGGCGGCGATATCAAAGATTTTGCCGACCTGAAAGGCAAAGCCGTAGTCGTCACTTCCGGCACCACCTCTGAAGTTTTGCTCAACAAACTGAATGAAGAGCAAAAAATGAATATGCGCATCATCAGCGCCAAAGATCACGGTGACTCTTTCCGTACCCTGGAAAGCGGTCGTGCCGTTGCCTTTATGATGGATGATGCTCTGCTGGCCGGTGAACGTGCGAAAGCGAAGAAACCAGACAACTGGGAAATCGTCGGCAAGCCGCAGTCTCAGGAAGCCTACGGTTGCATGTTGCGTAAAGACGATCCGCAGTTCAAAAAGCTGATGGATGTCACCATCGCTCAGGTGCAGACCTCCGGTGAAGCGGAAAAATGGTTTGATAAGTGGTTCAAAAATCCAATTCCGCCGAAAAACCTGAACATGAATTTCGAACTGTCAGACGAAATGAAAGCACTGTTCAAAGAACCGAATGACAAGGCACTGAACTAATTACAAGAACCAGGGGCGGAAATTCCAGCCCTCTCGATTGTTACGTAGCACGGACAGACTATACGCCTGGTGGTCGTTCCCCATCGGGCCTGAAAACCGCAATACGCTGGGTAACAATCTTCGAGGGTAGCAGTTAACGCTGCTACCCTCTTTTTTCTGGAGTAGATTTATGTCTATAGACTGGAACTGGGGTATTTTTTTACAACAAGCCCCGTTCGGCAACACCACCTATCTTGGTTGGATCTGGAGTGGCTTTCAGGTGACGATCGCTTTGTCGATCTGCGCCTGGATTATCGCTTTCCTCGTCGGTTCATTTTTCGGCATTTTACGTACCGTTCCAAACCGTTTTCTCTCCGGTCTGGGTACGTTGTATGTCGAACTGTTCCGCAACGTGCCGTTGATTGTGCAATTCTTTACCTGGTATCTGGTGATCCCGGAGCTGCTGCCAGAGAAAATCGGCATGTGGTTTAAGGCGGAACTGGACCCTAATATTCAATTTTTCCTTTCATCCATGCTCTGCCTGGGGCTGTTTACCGCCGCCCGTGTTTGCGAACAGGTACGCGCCGCTATTCAGTCGCTGCCGCGTGGGCAAAAAAATGCCGCGCTGGCGATGGGTCTGACGCTACCGCAGGCTTACCGCTACGTACTGCTGCCTAATGCTTATCGCGTTATCGTCCCGCCGATGACCTCAGAGATGATGAACCTGGTGAAAAACTCCGCCATCGCCTCGACTATCGGTCTGGTGGATATGGCGGCGCAGGCGGGTAAATTGCTCGATTACTCGGCCCACGCCTGGGAGTCGTTTACCGCCATTACGCTGGCGTATGTATTGATTAACGCTTTTATCATGCTGGTGATGACGCTGGTTGAACGTAAAGTTCGCCTGCCCGGCAACATGGGGGGCAAATAATGTACGAGTTTGACTGGAGTTCCATTGTTCCTTCCCTGCCATATCTGCTCGACGGGCTGGTGATCACGCTGAAAATCACCGTCACGGCAGTGGTGATTGGTATTTTGTGGGGCACCATGCTGGCGGTGATGCGCTTGTCCAGCTTTGCGCCCGTAGCGTGGTTTGCCAAAGCCTACGTTAACGTATTCCGCTCGATTCCTTTAGTTATGGTTTTGCTGTGGTTTTACCTGATCGTACCGGGTTTTCTGCAAAACGTGCTGGGATTATCACCCAAAAATGATATCCGTTTAATTTCGGCGATGGTGGCGTTTTCGATGTTTGAAGCGGCGTACTATTCAGAGATTATCCGTGCTGGTATTCAAAGTATTTCTCGTGGTCAGTCGAGCGCCGCGCTGGCGTTGGGAATGACTCACTGGCAGTCGATGAAACTGATTATTCTGCCGCAGGCGTTCCGCGCGATGGTGCCGCTGTTGCTCACTCAGGGCATCGTACTGTTTCAGGATACCTCACTGGTGTATGTGTTATCTCTGGCCGATTTCTTCCGTACCGCCTCAACCATTGGTGAGCGTGATGGTACGCAGGTTGAGATGATCCTGTTTGCCGGATTTGTTTATTTCGTTATTAGCCTTAGCGCGTCGTTGTTGGTCAGCTACTTGAAAAGAAGGACAGCATAATGATTACCCTGAAAAATGTTTCAAAATGGTATGGTCACTTTCAGGTGCTGACCGACTGCTCAACCGAAGTGAAAAAAGGCGAAGTGGTGGTGGTTTGCGGCCCGTCTGGTTCAGGCAAATCAACGCTGATTAAAACCGTCAACGGCCTCGAACCGGTGCAGCAAGGTGAAATCACCGTCGATGGCATCGTGGTTAACGACAAGAAAACCGATCTGGCGAAACTGCGTTCCCGCGTCGGGATGGTGTTTCAGCATTTCGAGCTGTTCCCCCATCTGTCGATTATCGAAAACCTGACCCTGGCGCAGGTGAAAGTGCTTAAACGCAATAAAGCGCCGGCTCGTGAAAAAGCATTGAAATTGCTGGAGCGCGTCGGGCTTTCCGCACATGCCAATAAGTTTCCGGCGCAGCTTTCCGGCGGCCAGCAGCAGCGTGTGGCGATCGCTCGCGCATTGTGCATGGATCCTATTGCCATGCTGTTCGACGAACCAACGTCGGCGCTGGATCCGGAGATGATCAACGAAGTGCTGGACGTGATGGTCGAACTGGCGAACGAAGGAATGACGATGATGGTGGTGACTCACGAAATGGGCTTTGCCCGTAAAGTGGCGAATCGGGTGATCTTTATGGACGAGGGTAAAATTGTCGAAGACTCGCCGAAAGACGCTTTCTTCGATGATCCGAAATCGGACCGCGCAAAAGACTTCCTCGCAAAAATCCTGCATTAATCACTCTGGCGCGCATACTCAATTGCGCGCCATCTCACGCTTTCTCGTTTCGTCCCTCGTATCTGTTACATCCCGGCGTTACCCTTGTCGCAAAGAAACACACAACAAGGAGCAACAATGGCACTGCCAATTCTGTTAGATTGCGACCCAGGTCATGACGACGCTATCGCAATCGTTCTCGCCCTCGCCTCACCAGAGCTTGATGTCAAAGCAATTACGTCTTCCGCCGGAAACCAGACACCAGAAAAAACCTTACGCAATGTTCTGCGTATGCTGACCTTGCTTAATCGCACCGATATTCCGGTAGCAAGCGGTGCGGTAAAACCGTTAATGCGTAATTTGATTATTGCGGACAACGTGCACGGCGAAAGCGGTCTCGACGGCCCGGCATTACCGGAACCGGCATTTGCACCGCAAAACTGCACGGCAGTGGAGCTGATGGCGAAAACGCTGTGTGAAAGTGAGGAACCTGTCACCATTGTTTCTACCGGACCGCAAACTAACGTTGCCTTGCTGCTCAATAGCCACCCGGAACTGCATAGCAAAATTGCCCGTATCGTGATTATGGGCGGCGCAATGGGGCTTGGTAACTGGACGCCTGCGGCTGAATTTAATATTTACGTTGACCCGGAAGCGGCAGAAATTGTCTTCCAGTCAGGAATTCCGGTGGTGATGGCCGGTCTGGATGTTACTCACAAAGCACAAATCCACGTTGAAGACACTGAGCGTTTCCGCGCGATTGGCAACCCTGTTTCAACCATTGTTGCCGAACTGCTGGATTTCTTCCTCGAATATCACAAAGACGAAAAATGGGGCTTTGTCGGCGCACCACTGCATGACCCATGCACCATCGCCTGGCTGTTGAAACCGGAGTTGTTTACCACTGTTGAGCGCTGGGTTGGCGTGGAAACACAAGGGAAATATACCCAGGGTATGACGGTTGTTGATTATTATTATCTGACTGGCAATAAACCGAATGCCACCGTAATGGTCGATGTTGATCGTCAGGGCTTTGTTGATTTACTGGCTGATCGTCTGAAATTTTACGCTTAATCACTCGCCGGATGACATCACGCCATCCGGCACCACTCATTTCATTACGGCTCGAACGGACGTCTCTGGAACTGATCATGACCACATTTCGGGCATAGCGTCAGCACTTCCGGTGTATAGATCGGGAGATGGAAGTGACATTTCTCGCAGACCAGATTTCCCAGCCCTACCACTTCTCCGCTGTGATAAACCCCATGATGATTGAGGTCCTGGAAAACTTCGCGCCATTCAAGCTGCGTTTTATCGGTGATGTCTGCCAGCTCCTGCCACAAGCTTTCTTTAATCACCCGCATAAAGACGCTGTCAGACTCTTCTTTCAGGCTCTCTTCATAGCTCATGGCGAACTCTTCCAGGTCACGTCTGACAGCTCGCGTCAGCTCATCGACCTCGGTTCGCGTTAACTCCCCTGTTTTTATTACGCGCTCGCGCGCCTGTTCCACCAGTGCGTCGATATCACGTTCGCCATTGCGCAGGCGTTCGCTCAGTGACGCGACCAGTTCACGGTAATATTGAGCAACCTTGTTCATCGTTTCATCTCCCGGGTCGTTAACTGACTATAATAATAGACGTTCTTTGTTCCTTGCTTTGCTAATACGCCCACAAACTCTGTAAATTAATGTATGAATAATCCGGGCATCATTTCAACGTCGAGTGCGCGAAAGGCTGTTTTGACGCGGACGTTTGGGCTATGCTATGCGGATCTGAAAAACCACATCAACGCTACATTTGTAGCCGTATTGAAAACAGGACCACTGGCTGCCATGCAAGAGCAATACCGCCCGGAAGAGATAGAATCCAAAGTACAGCTTCACTGGGATGAGAAGCGCACATTTGAAGTAACCGAAGACGAGAGCAAAGAGAAGTATTACTGCCTGTCTATGCTTCCCTATCCTTCTGGTCGACTACACATGGGCCACGTTCGCAACTACACCATCGGTGACGTGATCGCCCGCTACCAGCGCATGCTGGGCAAAAACGTCCTGCAGCCAATCGGCTGGGACGCATTTGGTCTGCCTGCGGAAGGCGCGGCGGTGAAAAACAACACCGCGCCAGCACCGTGGACGTACGACAACATCGCGTATATGAAAAACCAGCTCAAAATGCTGGGCTTTGGTTATGACTGGAGCCGCGAGCTGGCGACCTGTACGCCGGAATACTACCGTTGGGAACAGAAATTCTTCACCGAACTGTATAAAAAAGGCCTGGTATATAAGAAGACTTCTGCGGTCAACTGGTGCCCGAACGACCAGACCGTACTGGCGAACGAACAAGTTATCGACGGCTGCTGCTGGCGCTGCGATACCAAAGTTGAGCGTAAAGAGATCCCGCAGTGGTTTATCAAAATCACTGCTTACGCTGACGAGCTGCTCAACGATCTGGATAAACTGGATCACTGGCCAGACACCGTTAAAACAATGCAGCGTAACTGGATCGGTCGTTCCGAAGGCGTGGAAATCACCTTCAACGTTAACGACTATGACAACACGCTGACCGTTTACACTACCCGCCCGGACACCTTTATGGGTTGTACCTACCTGGCGGTGGCTGCGGGTCATCCGTTGGCACAGAAAGCGGCGGAAAATAATCCTGAACTGGCCGCCTTTATTGACGAATGCCGTAACACCAAAGTTGCCGAAGCTGAAATGGCGACGATGGAGAAAAAAGGCGTCGATACTGGCTTTAAAGCGGTTCACCCATTAACGGGCGAAGAAATTCCCGTTTGGGCAGCAAACTTCGTATTGATGGAATACGGCACGGGCGCAGTTATGGCAGTTCCGGGTCACGACCAGCGCGACTACGAGTTTGCCTCTAAATACGGCCTGAACATCAAACCGGTTATCCTGGCAGCTGACGGCTCTGAGCCAGATCTTTCTCAGCAAGCCCTGACTGAAAAAGGCGTGCTGTTCAACTCTGGCGAGTTTAATGGTCTTGACCATGAAGCGGCCTTCAACGCCATCGCCGATAAACTGACTGCGATGGGCGTTGGCGAGCGTAAAGTGAACTACCGCCTGCGCGACTGGGGTGTTTCTCGTCAGCGTTACTGGGGCGCGCCGATTCCGATGGTGACGCTGGAAGACGGTACCGTAATGCCGACCCCGGACGACCAGCTGCCGGTGATCCTGCCGGAAGATGTGGTGATGGACGGCATTACCAGCCCGATTAAAGCAGATCCGGAGTGGGCAAAAACTACCGTTAACGGTATGCCAGCACTGCGTGAAACCGACACTTTCGACACCTTTATGGAGTCCTCCTGGTACTATGCGCGCTACACTTGCCCGGAGTACAAAGAAGGTATGCTGGATTCCAAAACGGCTAACTATTGGCTGCCGGTGGATATTTACATTGGTGGTATCGAACACGCCATTATGCACCTGCTCTACTTCCGCTTCTTCCACAAACTGATGCGTGATGCAGGCATGGTGAACTCTGACGAACCAGCGAAACAGTTGCTGTGTCAGGGTATGGTGCTGGCAGATGCCTTCTACTATGTTGGTGAAAACGGCGAACGTAACTGGGTTTCCCCGGTTGATGCTATCGTTGAACGTGACGAGAAAGGCCGTATCGTGAAAGCGAAAGATGCGGCAGGCCATGAACTGGTTTATACCGGCATGAGCAAAATGTCCAAGTCGAAGAACAACGGTATCGACCCGCAGGTGATGGTTGAACGTTACGGCGCGGACACCGTTCGTCTGTTTATGATGTTTGCTTCTCCGGCTGATATGACTCTCGAATGGCAGGAATCCGGCGTGGAAGGGGCTAACCGCTTCCTGAAACGTGTCTGGAAACTGGTGTACGAGCACACAGCAAAAGGTGATGTTGCGGCACTGAACGTCGATGCGCTGACTGAAGATCAGAAAGCGCTGCGTCGCGATGTGCATAAAACTATCGCTAAAGTAACCGATGATATCGGCCGTCGTCAGACCTTCAACACCGCAATTGCGGCGATTATGGAGCTGATGAACAAACTGGCGAAAGCACCGACCGATGGCGAGCAGGATCGCGCCCTGATGCAGGAAGCGCTGCTGGCGGTAGTCCGTATGCTTAACCCGTTCACCCCGCACATCTGCTTCACGCTGTGGCAGGAACTGAAAGGCGAAGGCGATATCGACAACGCGCCGTGGCCGGTTGCTGACGAAAAAGCGATGGTGGAAGACTCCACGCTGGTCGTGGTGCAGGTTAACGGTAAAGTCCGTGCAAAAATCACCGTTCCGGTGGACGCAACGGAAGAACAGGTTCGCGAACGTGCTGGCCAGGAACATCTGGTAGCAAAATATCTTGATGGCGTTACTGTACGTAAAGTGATTTACGTACCCGGTAAACTCCTCAATCTGGTCGTTGGCTAAGCGCGGGAGGAAGCGTGCGATATCTGGCAACATTGTTGTTATCTCTGGCGGTGTTAATCACCGCCGGGTGTGGCTGGCATCTGCGTGACACCACGCAGGTTCCTTCCACTATGAAGGTCATGATCCTGGACTCAGGCGATCCGAACGGGCCATTAAGCCGTGCGGTGCGTAATCAGTTACGTCTGAATGGTGTCGAGTTGCTTGATAAAGAAACCACGCGTAAGGACGTTCCATCCTTGCGTTTGGGTAAAGTGAGCATCGCGAAAGATACCGCATCGGTATTCCGTAACGGTCAAACAGCAGAGTATCAGATGATCATGACGGTGAATGCGACCGTGTTGATCCCCGGCCGTGATATCTACCCGATTAGCGCCAAAGTCTTCCGTTCGTTCTTCGATAACCCGCAAATGGCGTTAGCGAAAGATAACGAACAAGACATGATCGTAAAAGAGATGTACGACCGTGCTGCCGAACAGCTGATTCGTAAGCTGCCAAGCATCCGTGCTGCGGATATTCGTTCCGACGAAGAACAGACGTCGACCACAACGGATACTCCGGCAACGCCTGCACGCGTCTCCACCACGCTGGGTAACTGATGATTCGGTTGTACCCGGAACAACTCCGCGCGCAGCTCAATGAAGGGCTGCGCGCGGCGTATCTTTTACTTGGTAACGATCCTCTGTTATTGCAGGAAAGCCAGGACGCTGTTCGTCAGGTCGCTGCGGCGCAAGGGTTCGAAGAACACCACACTTTTTCCATTGATCCCAACACCGACTGGAATGCGATTTTTTCGTTATGCCAGGCCATGAGCCTGTTTGCCAGTCGACAAACGCTATTGCTGTTGTTACCCGAAAACGGACCGAATGCGGCGATCAATGAACAACTTCTCACACTCACCGGACTTCTGCATGACGACCTGCTGTTGATCGTCCGCGGTAATAAATTAAGCAAAGCGCAAGAAAATGCCGCCTGGTTTACTGCTCTTGCGAATCGCAGCGTGCAGGTGACCTGTCAGACACCGGAGCAGGCTCAGCTGCCCCGCTGGGTTGCTGCGCGCGCAAAACAGCTCAACTTAGAACTGGATGACGCTGCAAATCAGGTGCTCTGCTACTGTTATGAAGGTAACCTGCTGGCGCTGGCCCAGGCACTGGAGCGTTTATCGCTACTCTGGCCGGACGGCAAACTGACATTACCGCGCGTTGAACAGGCGGTGAATGATGCCGCGCATTTCACCCCTTTTCATTGGGTTGATGCTTTGTTGATGGGAAAAAGTAAGCGCGCGTTGCATATTCTTCAGCAACTGCGTCTGGAAGGCAGCGAACCGGTTATTTTGTTGCGCACATTACAACGTGAACTGTTGTTACTGGTTAACCTGAAACGCCAGTCTGCCCATACGCCACTGCGTGCGTTGTTTGATAAGCATCGGGTATGGCAGAACCGCCGGGGCATGATGGGCGAGGCGTTAAATCGCTTAAGCCAGCCGCAGTTACGTCAGGCCGTGCAACTCCTGACACGAACGGAACTCACCCTCAAACAAGATTACGGTCAGTCAGTGTGGGCAGAGCTGGAAGGGTTATCTCTTCTGTTGTGCCATAAACCCCTGGCGGACGTATTTATCGACGGTTGATATGAAATCTTTACAGGCTCTGTTTGGCGGCACCTTTGATCCGGTGCACTATGGTCATCTTAAACCCGTGGAAACGCTGGCGAATTTGATTGGTCTGACGCGGGTCACAATCATCCCTAATAATGTTCCTCCGCATCGTCCACAGCCGGAAGCGAACAGCGCGCAGCGTAAACACATGCTTGAACTGGCGATAGCTGACAAGCCACTGTTTACCCTTGATGAACGCGAGCTAAAGCGCAATGCCCCCTCTTACACTGCGCAAACACTGAAAGAGTGGCGGCAGGAGCAAGGACCGGACGTGCCGCTGGCGTTTATTATTGGTCAGGATTCATTGCTGACCTTTCCGACCTGGTACGAATACGAAACGATACTCGACAATGCACATTTGATCGTCTGTCGGCGTCCAGGTTACCCACTTGAAATGGCACAACCACAATATCAGCAATGGCTGGAGGATCATTTGACACATAACCCGGAAGATCTTCACCTTCAGCCTGCCGGTAAAATTTATCTGGCTGAAACGCCGTGGTTTAACATCTCGGCGACCATCATCCGCGAACGTTTGCAAAACGGTGAATCGTGTGAGGATTTATTACCGGAACCGGTACTGACTTACATTAACCAACAAGGCTTGTATCGCTGATACCTGTCGTTACGGAGGGCATGATGCGACTGTGGTTAATTCGTCATGGTGAAACGCAAGCGAATGTCGATGGTCTGTACAGCGGTCATGTGCCCACACCCCTGACCGCGCGCGGTATTGAGCAAGCGCAAAATCTGCATACGCTGCTACATGATGTTTCCTTTGACCTGGTTTTATGCAGTGAACTGGAACGGGCACAGCATACCGCGCGACTGGTTCTTAGTGACCGCCAGCACCCCGTTCATATCATCCCTGAACTCAATGAAATGTTTTTTGGCGACTGGGAGATGCGACATCATCGTGACCTCATGCAAGAAGATGCCGAAAACTATAGCGCGTGGTGCAATGACTGGCAGCATGCTATCCCCACGAACGGTGAAGGATTTCAGGCATTTTCGCAACGTGTGGAACGATTTATCGCAAGGCTTAGTGAATATCAGCACTATCAGAATATTTTAGTCGTCAGCCATCAGGGCGTACTGAGTCTGTTAATTGCTCGTTTAATTGGTATGCCTGCCGAGTCTATGTGGCATTTCCGCGTTGACCAGGGGTGTTGGAGCGCCATTGATATCAACCAAAAATTCGCGACGCTACGCGTCCTCAATAGCCGTGCCATCGGGGTCGAGAATGCATGACTTTTCTGTTTTTTTACGGGTAAGCCGCAACGACCATTGACAGCCCCGGGCAGGCTGATATTCTCCGCAGCCAGACTTTTTCCGCCAGACACGACTTTGTAGAAATTGTTTTACAAAAATGGCGATGCAATCTGCGGCGCGGGGTGGGATGATAGCCCACTTTCGAAAGCCGATTCGGCGACAATTGTCCCGAAATCGCCTCTGGTTCAGGTATACTGACAGACCATTTTTATCTATTTGATTCACCCAGGGGGAAAACTTGCAGGGTAAAGCACTCCAGGATTTTGTTATCGACAAAATTGATGACCTCAAAGGTCAGGACATCATCGCCTTAGACGTTCAGGGCAAATCCAGCATCACCGACTGCATGATCATCTGTACGGGTACGTCCAGCCGCCATGTTATGTCCATTGCTGATCACGTTGTGCAGGAGTCTCGCGCAGCGGGCCTGTTACCGCTCGGCGTAGAAGGTGAAAACAGCGCCGACTGGATTGTCGTGGATTTGGGCGATGTGATTGTCCATGTCATGCAGGAAGAGAGCCGTCGCCTGTATGAACTGGAAAAACTCTGGAGTTAATGCGTGAAGCTGCAACTTGTCGCCGTGGGAACGAAAATGCCGGACTGGGTACAAACCGGTTTTACCGAGTACCTGCGTCGTTTTCCGAAAGATATGCCCTTCGAGCTGATTGAAATTCCGGCCGGAAAACGCGGCAAGAATGCGGACATCAAGCGCATACTCGACAAAGAGGGTGAGCAGATGTTGGCGGCCGCAGGCAAAAACCGCATTGTCACCCTCGATATTCCAGGCAAGCCCTGGGATACGCCGCAGTTAGCCGCTGAGCTGGAACGCTGGAAGCTGGATGGTCGCGACGTCAGTCTACTGATTGGCGGGCCTGAAGGGTTGTCGCCTGCCTGTAAAGCGGCGGCGGAGCAGAGCTGGTCGCTGTCGGCACTTACCCTTCCCCATCCGCTGGTTCGCGTGCTGGTCGCAGAGAGTCTGTACCGGGCGTGGAGCATCACCACCAACCATCCTTATCACCGTGAGTGATAAGTGAGCTTTGAGTAGAAAACGCAGCGGATGAAACTACAGAACTCTTTTCGCGACTATACGGCAGAGTCCGCGCTGTTTGTGCGCCGGGCGCTGGTCGCCTTTTTGGGGATTTTGCTGCTGACCGGCGTGCTTATCGCCAACCTGTATAATCTGCAAATTGTTCGCTTTACCGACTACCAGACCCGCTCTAATGAAAACCGCATTAAGCTGGTGCCTATCGCACCCAGCCGCGGCATTATCTACGACCGTAACGGTATCCCTCTGGCTCTCAACCGCACTATCTACCAGATAGAAATGATGCCGGAGAAAGTCGATAACGTGCAGCAAACGCTGGACGCTTTGCGCAGCGTGGTTGATCTGACCGATGATGATATTGCTGCATTCCGAAAAGAGCGCGCACGTTCACACCGTTTCACCTCTATTCCGGTGAAAACTAACCTGACCGAAGTACAAGTAGCTCGCTTTGCCGTCAACCAGTACCGTTTTCCTGGCGTCGAAGTTAAAGGCTATAAACGTCGTTACTATCCTTACGGTTCAGCGTTGACCCACGTCATCGGCTATGTGTCGAAAATCAACGATAAAGACGTCGAACGCCTGAATAATGACGGCAAACTGGCCAACTATGCGGCAACGCATGATATCGGTAAGCTGGGCATTGAGCGTTACTATGAAGACGTGCTGCACGGTCAGACCGGTTATGAAGAGGTTGAAGTTAACAACCGTGGGCGTGTTATCCGCCAGTTAAAAGAAGTACCACCGCAAGCCGGACACGATATTTACCTGACGCTGGATCTCAAACTCCAGCAATATATTGAAACGCTGCTGGCGGGTAGCCGCGCAGCTGTGGTAGTCACCGATCCGCGTACAGGTGGGGTGTTGGCGCTGGTTTCCACGCCTAGTTATGACCCAAACCTGTTTGTTGACGGTATCTCCAGCAAAGATTATTCCGCCTTGCTGAACGACCCGAATACACCGCTGGTGAACCGCGCCACACAGGGGGTTTATCCTCCCGCGTCTACAGTTAAACCCTATGTGGCGGTTTCGGCATTGAGTGCCGGGGTGATCACGCGCAATACGACGCTGTTTGACCCCGGCTGGTGGCAACTGCCAGGGTCGGAAAAACGTTATCGTGACTGGAAAAAATGGGGCCACGGGCGTCTGAATGTCACAAGATCGCTGGAAGAATCTGCGGATACCTTCTTCTATCAGGTGGCCTACGATATGGGGATCGATCGCCTCTCCGAATGGATGGGGAAATTCGGTTATGGTCATTACACCGGTATCGACCTGGCGGAAGAACGTTCCGGCAACATGCCTACCCGCGAATGGAAACAGAAACGCTTTAAAAAACCGTGGTATCAGGGTGACACCATTCCGGTTGGTATCGGTCAGGGTTACTGGACAGCGACCCCAATCCAGATGAGTAAGGCACTGATGATCCTGATTAATGACGGTATCGTGAAGGTTCCGCATTTGCTGATGAGCACCGCCGAAGACGGCAAACAGGTGCCATGGGTACAACCGCATGAACCGCCCGTCGGCGATATTCATTCCGGTTACTGGGAGCTGGCGAAAGACGGTATGTACGGTGTTGCTAACCGCCCTAACGGTACGGCGCATAAATATTTTGCCAGCGCACCGTACAAAATTGCGGCGAAATCCGGTACCGCTCAGGTCTTCGGTCTGAAAGCGAACGAAACCTATAATGCGCACAAAATTGCCGAGCGTTTACGTGACCACAAACTGATGACCGCCTTTGCGCCATACAACAATCCGCAAGTGGCTGTCGCCATGATTCTGGAGAACGGCGGCGCGGGTCCGGCGGTTGGTACGCTGATGCGCCAGATCCTCGACCACATTATGCTGGGTGATAACAACACCGATCTGCCTGCGGAAAATCCAGCGGTTGCCGCAGCGGAGGACCATTAATCATGACGGATAATCCGAATAAAAAAACATTCTGGGATAAAGTCCATCTCGATCCCACAATGCTGCTGATCTTACTGGCATTGCTGGTTTACAGCGCCCTGGTTATCTGGAGCGCCAGCGGTCAGGATATTGGCATGATGGAGCGTAAAATCGGCCAGATTGCGATGGGTCTGGTCATCATGGTGGTGATGGCGCAAATTCCTCCACGCGTTTATGAAGGCTGGGCCCCCTATCTCTATATCATCTGTATTATTTTGCTGGTGGCGGTAGATGCTTTCGGTGCCATCTCTAAAGGCGCTCAACGCTGGCTGGACCTCGGTATTGTTCGTTTTCAACCGTCGGAAATTGCCAAGATAGCCGTACCGTTGATGGTTGCACGCTTTATCAACCGCGACGTTTGCCCACCTTCATTGAAGAATACAGCTATCGCGCTGGTGCTGATATTTATGCCCACGCTGCTGGTGGCTGCACAGCCTGACCTGGGAACATCAATCCTCGTTGCGCTTTCCGGCCTGTTTGTACTGTTCCTCTCTGGCCTTAGCTGGCGTCTGATTGGCGTCGCAGTAGTGCTGGTAGCGGCGTTCATTCCGATTCTGTGGTTCTTCCTGATGCATGATTACCAGCGCCAGCGCGTAATGATGCTCCTGGACCCGGAATCAGACCCACTCGGCGCAGGCTATCACATTATTCAGTCTAAAATTGCTATTGGCTCCGGCGGATTACGCGGCAAAGGCTGGCTGCACGGCACTCAGTCACAGCTTGAATTTCTCCCCGAACGCCATACCGACTTTATCTTCGCGGTACTGGCGGAAGAGCTGGGATTAGTGGGCATTTTGATTCTGCTCGCTCTCTACATTCTGCTGATCATGCGCGGGCTGTGGATAGCAGCCAGAGCGCAAACCACCTTTGGTCGCGTCATGGCTGGCGGCTTAATGCTGATATTATTCGTTTATGTCTTCGTAAATATTGGTATGGTAAGCGGTATTCTGCCGGTTGTAGGGGTTCCGCTCCCACTGGTCAGTTATGGAGGATCGGCGCTAATTGTGCTGATGGCTGGGTTCGGGATTGTAATGTCAATCCACACCCACAGGAAAATGTTGTCGAAAAGCGTGTAAGAGGTGCGCAATGCGTAAGCAGTGGCTCGGGATCTGCATCGCGGCAGGAATGCTCGCGGCATGTACAAGCGATGATGGTCAGCAACAGACGGTAAGTGTACCGCAGCCTGCGGTATGTAACGGCCCCATAGTTGAAATTAGCGGGGCAGACCCGCGTTTCGAACCACTGAACGCGACGGCAAATCAGGATTACCAGCGCGACGGTAAAAGCTACAAAATCGTGCAGGATCCGTCTCGATTTAGCCAGGCGGGACTGGCGGCAATCTATGATGCCGAACCCGGCAGTAACCTGACGGCCTCTGGCGAAGCTTTCGATCCGACACAGTTGACGGCGGCCCATCCAACGCTTCCAATCCCCAGCTACGCCAGAATCACTAACCTGGCTAACGGGCGAATGATCGTGGTGCGCATTAATGATCGCGGCCCTTATGGCAACGACCGCGTGATTTCGCTTTCTCGCGCGGCAGCTGACCGTCTTAACACGTCAAACAACACCAAAGTTCGTATCGATCCGATTATTGTCGCCCAGGATGGTTCGCTTTCTGGTCCTGGTATGGCTTGTACCACAGTCGCCAAACAGACTTACGCCCTGCCAGCACCTCCCGATTTAAGCGGTGGCGCGGGAACAAGTTCAGTGCCTGTCCCGCAGGGTGACATTCTTCCGGTCAGTAATTCGACGCTAAAAAGCGAAGATCCGACCGGCGCGCCGGTAACCAGCAGCGGTTTCCTCGGCGCACCAACGACCTTAGCGCCTGGTGTACTGGAAGGCAGCGAACCGACGCCTGCGCCACAGCCCGTTGTTACAGCTCCGTCGACAACGCCTGCAACCTCACCTGCAATGGTGACACCGCAAGCCGCCTCGCAAAGCGCCAGCGGCAACTTTATGGTGCAAGTCGGGGCCGTTAGCGATCAGGCTCGTGCGCAACAGTACCAACAGCAACTGGGACAGAAGTTCGGCGTCCCCGGTCGCGTAACTCAAAATGGCGCGGTCTGGCGGATCCAGCTTGGCCCATTCGCCAGCAAAGCCGAAGCCAGTACCTTGCAGCAACGTTTGCAAACCGAAGCCCAATTACAGTCATTTATTACCACCGCGCAGTAGCGTAAAGCAGGCATCTGATGTGTCAATTTCTGTAAATGACGTTAACAAAGTCACGCGGAAAGTCAGATGCCTGCCGGTAGTGCATTTGCTATAGTAGGGCACTTTTTTTAATTCCATCACGGATGTCGTAGTTCAGACCATGAATACCATTTTTTCCGCTCGTATCATGAAGCGCCTGGCGCTCACCACGGCTCTTTGCACAGCCTTTATCTCTGCTGCACATGCCGATGACCTGAATATCAAAACCATGATCCCGGGTGTACCGCAGATCGACGCGGAGTCCTACATCCTGATTGACTACAACTCCGGCAAAGTACTCGCCGAACAGAACGCTGATGTCCGCCGCGATCCTGCCAGCCTGACCAAAATGATGACCAGTTACGTTATCGGCCAGGCAATGAAAGCCGGTAAATTTAAAGAAACTGATTTAGTCACTATCGGCAACGACGCATGGGCCACCGGTAACCCGGTGTTTAAAGGTTCTTCGCTGATGTTCCTCAAACCGGGCATGCAGGTTCCGGTTTCTCAGCTGATCCGCGGTATTAACCTGCAATCGGGTAACGATGCTTGTGTCGCCATGGCCGATTTTGCCGCTGGTAGCCAGGACGCTTTTGTTGGCTTGATGAACAGCTACGTTAACGCCCTGGGCCTGAAAAATACCCACTTCCAGACGGTACACGGTCTGGATGCTGATGGTCAGTACAGCTCCGCGCGAGATATGGCGCTGATCGGCCAGGCGTTGATCCGTGACGTACCGAATGAATACTCGATCTATAAAGAAAAAGAATTTACGTTTAACGGTATTCGCCAGCTGAACCGTAACGGCCTGTTATGGGATAACAGCCTGAATGTCGACGGCATCAAAACCGGACACACTGACAAAGCAGGGTACAACCTTGTTGCTTCTGCGACTGAAGGCCAGATGCGCTTGATCTCTGCGGTGATGGGCGGACGTACTTTTAAAGGCCGTGAAGCCGAAAGTAAAAAATTGCTAACCTGGGGCTTCCGTTTCTTCGAAACCGTTAACCCACTGAAAGTAGGTAAAGAGTTCGCCTCTGAACCGGTTTGGTTTGGTGATTCTGATCGCGCTTCGTTAGGGGTTGATAAAGACGTGTACCTGACCATTCCGCGTGGTCGCATGAAAGATCTGAAAGCCAGCTATGTGCTGAACAGCAGTGAATTGCATGCGCCGCTGCAAAAGAATCAGGTCGTCGGAACTATCAACTTCCAGCTTGATGGCAAAACGATCGAACAACGCCCGCTGGTTGTGCTGCAAGAAATACCGGAAGGTAACTTCTTCGGCAAAATCATTGATTACATTAAATTAATGTTCCATCACTGGTTTGGTTAAAAATTGAACACTTGAAAGTGTAATTTCCGTCCCCATATACTAAGCATCAGTAAAAAACTCCCGCCTTCTGGCGGGAGTTGCTATTTAATTACGTTACGCCGGAGCTGACATGAAAACCAAACTTAACGAACTGCTTGAATTCCCTACTCCTTTTACTTACAAAGTTATGGGGCAGGCGTTACCTGAGCTGGTTGATCAGGTGGTTGAAGTGGTACAGCGCCATGCGCCAGGTGACTACACCCCAACGGTAAAACCAAGCAGCAAAGGCAACTACCACTCGGTATCTATCACTATCAACGCCACTCATATCGAGCAGGTTGAAACACTGTATGAAGAACTGGGCAAAATCGATATTGTCCGCATGGTTCTGTAACTCGCTTCTCCGTTACCCGGCTCCTGGTCGGGTAACTCCCCTCTCCTCGCTGTGATATACTTTTCCCCCACTTTTACTCATTCTCCACGGAGATGCCGTTTTGTATCAGGATAAAATTCTTGTCCGCCAGCTCGGTCTTCAGCCTTACGAGCCAATCTCCCAGGCTATGCATGAATTCACCGATACCCGCGATGATAGTACCCTTGATGAAATCTGGCTGGTCGAGCACTATCCGGTATTCACCCAAGGGCAGGCAGGAAAGGCGGAGCATATTTTAATGCCGGGTGATATTCCGGTGATCCAGAGCGATCGCGGTGGGCAGGTGACTTATCACGGGCCGGGGCAACAGGTGATGTATGTGTTGCTTAACCTGAAACGCCGTAAACTCGGTGTGCGTGAACTGGTGACCTTGCTTGAGCAAACAGTGGTGAATACCCTGGCTGAACTGGGTATAGAAGCGCATCCTCGGGCTGACGCGCCTGGTGTCTATGTCGGGGAAAAGAAAATTTGCTCACTGGGTTTACGTATTCGACGCGGTTGTTCATTCCACGGTCTGGCATTAAACGTCAATATGGATCTTTCACCATTTTTACGTATTAATCCTTGTGGGTATGCAGGAATGGAAATGGCTAAAATATCACAATGGAAACCCGAAGCGACGACTAATAATATTGCACCACGTTTACTGGAAAATATTTTAGCGCTACTAAACAATCCTGACTTCGAATATATTACCGCTTAATTCCATACATCAAT
The DNA here is from genome assembly GCF_046487695.1 of Escherichia sp. WS1118. Classification (NCBI taxonomy): domain Bacteria; kingdom Pseudomonadati; phylum Pseudomonadota; class Gammaproteobacteria; order Enterobacterales; family Enterobacteriaceae; genus Escherichia; species Escherichia sp. WS1118. The sequence goes on from NZ_JBJQIZ010000003.1 coordinate 82,730, forward strand.
GGCCCAATTTACACTGGGTCATTACTCATAATACCTGCTAATGCTTTACATCTCCTTCGCGTTTGTATATTTTCTTTATCACTTGCAGAAATGCGATGCTACGCCTTGCTCCGTAGCTCACCCAATTGGTTAACTCATTGAAATAATTACCATGGTGAGCAAAAGCGTTCCGTCCCAATTAGACATAAGATTATTGTAATTTTTTTAAATATTATTTTTTCATGAATAAAATTGGAGTAAGTGCGTGGATAGTAATAATAAAATTGAACCCTGTTTAAGCAGAAAATAGTCAGAAGGTAAACCACAAATATTTACAACCTTACGAAATATTGATCTTACCCTTCTGACTATTTTGAAGTTGCATATGTCCATAAAGGAATCGTTAATGCAGCGAAAGTGCTTAATCTGCCCCCCCTCGGTCGGAGCCCTGGTCCTTCCTGTCATCTATCGGGCGATTAAAACTCACTATCCGCAGCTTTTACTGCGCAACCCGCCCATCAGCGGCGCGGAAAACCAACTCAGTCAGTTTCAAACCGATCTCATCACCGATAACATGTTTTGCACAGGACCATAGATGTTATCTGTAATGCATTTTGAAAAAGTATTGTTACAGCCAGATCACAGCGCAGAACGATAAAATGGCACAATCCAACAACAATTTTACATTTTCGCGACCGCTTTGGCTGCTTTCAGGTCCGTTTCAATGATATACTGCCAGTCGTTAATTCAAAAATAGTTGATAATTACAACAATCTATTGAATTGAAACGCTTTCCTTCGTAATTCGCAACTGGAACACGCACGCTATGAGTAAACCCATTGTGATGGAACGCGGTGTTAAATACCGCGATGCCGATAAGATGGCCCTTATCCCGGTTAAAAACGTGGCAACAGAGCGCGAAGCCCTGCTGCGCAAGCCGGAATGGATGAAAATCAAGCTTCCAGCGGACTCTACACGTATCCAGGGCATCAAAGCCGCAATGCGCAAAAATGGCCTGCATTCTGTCTGCGAGGAAGCCTCCTGCCCTAACCTGGCGGAATGCTTTAACCACGGCACAGCAACGTTTATGATCCTCGGCGCTATTTGTACCCGCCGTTGCCCGTTCTGTGACGTTGCCCACGGTCGCCCGGTAGCTCCTGATGCCAATGAACCAGTGAAACTGGCGCAGACCATTGCCGATATGGCGCTGCGTTATGTGGTTATCACCTCCGTTGACCGTGATGACCTACGCGATGGCGGTGCCCAGCACTTTGCGGATTGCATTACTGCCATTCGGGAAAAAAGCCCGCAAATCAAAATTGAAACTCTGGTGCCGGATTTCCGCGGTCGTATGGATCGTGCTCTGGATATTCTGACTGCAACGCCACCAGATGTGTTCAACCATAACCTGGAAAACGTACCGCGTATTTACCGTCAGGTACGGCCTGGCGCAGATTACAACTGGTCGCTTAAGCTGCTGGAACGCTTTAAAGAAGCGCATCCGGAAATCCCGACCAAGTCTGGTCTGATGGTGGGACTGGGTGAAACCAATGAAGAAATTATTGAGGTAATGCGCGACCTGCGCCGTCATGGTGTGACGATGCTAACGCTGGGGCAATATTTGCAGCCAAGCCGCCATCACCTGCCGGTTCAACGTTACGTTAGCCCGGATGAGTTCGACGAAATGAAAGCCGAAGCGCTGGCGATGGGCTTTACCCATGCTGCATGCGGTCCGTTTGTCCGCTCTTCTTACCACGCCGATTTGCAGGCGAAAGGGATGGAAGTTAAGTAATCCTGTAATAATTACTTACATCTGTCTGATAAAAAACCCGCTTTTTGAAGCGGGTTTTTGTATCGAACAAGATATTGAGGGAGCGTCCTGCTCGCCACGTCACTCTTTATGAGAGAGCTTTTCAGCCTGAAGATCAACGTCTGCGCCTTTTTTCGCCGCAGCATCGTCATCATTCATCGCCTTCTTGAACCCTTTAATGGCCGCTCCAAGGTCTCCGCCCAGCGTACGTAACTTCTTAGTCCCAAACAGCAGAACGACCAGCGCCGCAACTACCAGCAGTTTGGTAATACTAATCTCACCCATAGATACCTTCTTGACATATAACCGGCAACAGAACGCGCCTTAAAAACCAGAGAATATTAACGGTCATTCGACGCGCGCACACAATAGCAATCTGTAACAAGGTGAATCAAGCGCCGAGTAAAAAAACATCATAATAATTGTGGCGGCGCAAAGCGACGGTTGTTTAAGACGGGCAGTTGCGCGCGTACCTGACGCACACGTTCGGGCGTCACTTCCGCCATAATGAGTGCAGGCATTTCTGACGCTGCCGCAATGGTGACGCCAAAGGGATCTATAATCCGGCTTTGCCCGATATTTTTGTTCCCGCACTCCCCCGCCGCCACCATATAACAGGTGGTATCCAGCGCACGAGCGGCAAGCAACGTTGACCAGTGATGCTCTTTGAGCGGCCCACGAACCCAGGCGGCAGGAAGTACCAGGATTTCAGCTCCCTGTAATGCCTGTGCCAGCGCCAGCTCTGGAAAGCGTAAGTCATAACAGGTCATCAGACCGACCTTCATCCCTTCCACCTCCAGTAACGGAGCTATTTCATCACCAGCATCAACATGGCGTGATTCCTGAATGGCAAATGCATCATAGAGATGCAGTTTGGCATAACGGGCGACGATGTTTCCTGCCTGTAGCGCCACCAGCATATTCCATGCACGCCCCGGTGTTGAAGGAACATGAATCGTCAGAATTGTCGTCATCATGTTACGTTTACTTTCTCGCCGTAAACGGCCGAGGAATTCGCCTTCCAGCAGCTGTGCTGATTTAACCGAAAGATCCGCATCATGATCATCACGCGCCAGTAATGCTTCCGGCAGGACAAACAGCGAAACCTCGTTTTCCGCCGCCTGCACCATCAACGAGGCACAAATCTCAGCGTTCTTTTCCCACACAGATGTAACAGCAAACTGTCCTGCGGCAACCAGCATTGCCACCTCCTGTCAGAGTCGTAAAATTCGCCAACGGCGATTATTCGGCGTTACACTTATCACTCATACAAATCAAATAGCAGGATTTTGCAGTGTTACAACTTCTTTTAGCAGTTTTTATTGGCGGTGGTACGGGAAGCGTGGCGAGATGGCTGTTAAGTATGCGATTTAACCCGCTGCATCAGGCGATTCCGTTGGGGACGCTGGCAGCAAACCTGATTGGGGCATTCATCATAGGAATGGGATTCGCCTGGTTCAGCAGGATGACGAACATTGATCCAGTGTGGAAAGTATTAATCACCACCGGATTTTGTGGCGGTCTAACAACCTTCTCAACATTTTCGGCAGAAGTGGTGTTTTTGTTACAAGAGGGCCGCTTTGGCTGGGCGTTACTGAACGTTTTCGTCAATCTTTTGGGGTCTTTTGCCATGACCGCACTGGCTTTCTGGCTGTTTTCGGCCTCAACCACACACTAAAGACCAAAAAAAACCCGCTGATTAAGCGGGTTTTGAATTCTTGCTGACGTATCTTACAGAGCGATTACGTTTGCAGCAGAAGGGCCTTTGGCACCGTTAGTGATTTCGAACTCTACGCGCTGACCTTCAGCAAGAGTTTTAAAACCATTAGTCTGGATTGCAGAGAAGTGTACGAACACGTCTTTGCTGCCGTCTTCCGGAGTAATGAAACCGAATCCTTTGGACTCATTAAACCACTTAACGTTACCTTTAATCTTAGACATCAAAATTACCTTTACATGAAAAATAGACACAAATGCTGTGTCGGTTACCAGTACACCAATTGTGGTACGCTTTGTCCAGTGCAACTTTACTAAAAAGTGATAAAAGTCGCGTTATTTTTGATGTTAATTATTTTAGTGGTTGATTTTAAAGAATTTACTAAAACTTCATTTGTCTCAAAACTGAAAGCGCATCCAGGCAAAGTACACATTGCCATTGTTGTAGGTACCCGGAATGTAGGTCATCTGAAACGTCGCGGGGCCATACCCCACAGAGGCCAATGGCAGTAGAACCGGAAGAGGGATGTAATTCCAGTTCTCGCGCGCCGTTACGCCAGCGGTAAATCCCAGGCCTAAATGAAAATTTTCATCCGCCAGCGGTCGCCAGGTACTTTCCCATCCGTATCCGGCAATCGGTTCCCATTTGTTCCACGAGTCCTTAAATGCCATGGCATACAGGCCATGCCAGTTTCCTTTTTCATCCCAACGCGACTGACCAAAACCGCCGCCCCACGGTCGCTCGTTATAGCGATCGGTTTTTTCTTTGTCGTAAGCAAAACGTGCATGCCAGGTGATGGCAGGAATATATAAATCATAATGTTCTGGCTGTTGCCAGGTTTGTGCAATATTTTCTCTAAACGTTGTCATCCACTCATCAGCGTTAGCAAAAACTTTACCAACACTGATTAACTGAATAAAAACAAAGAAAAATATAGCGACATATTTACTCACGTTCATTTGTGACCATTAAACATTTATCAAAAATCTACTACTAACATAGCAAAGCTACAATTAACATAACCTCAATAGCCCCAACATGAAGAATAATATGAATAGCTGCCCTATTTATTTCCGCTAGTTCAAGATAAATATTTCCGCGCATCGATTAAAGACGACGCATCGTTTTCTGCGATGGGAATAGTCATAAAAGAAAAACCAAGTCGTTTCTGATAACAAAATACAACCGATAAAAATTACTTTATTTTTTAATAAGATATAAAAATATCTTAACGAAAAATATATTATGTATCGTCAACTCATGCTCATGGAAGATTATTTTTTGAGCACACAACCGCAGCTAACACCTTACAATTAACAAATTTGCATCAATCCACCATCAATTTACACACATTATTATGTGATATTTGCCAACCGCTAAATATGCGTTTTGTTATCTACGTATAAAAACAGCAACTTCAATGTCTTAATGGCAGTTTTTCTTGATTTTAATCAGCATTCACCGCCAATTTATTGGGCATATTTTTTCCTTAACTTTTAGGAATTTTTTATTATTTACTTTGGGGCCTGGAGACAGGAAAAATTATGCTGACATTCATTGAACTCCTTATTGGGGTTGTGGTTATTGTGGGTGTAGCTCGCTACATCATTAAAGGGTATTCGGCCACTGGCGTGTTATTTGTCGGTGGCCTGTTATTGCTGATTATCAGTGCCATTATGGGGCACAAAGTGTTACCGTCCAGCCAGGCTTCAACAGGCTACAGCGCCACGGATATCGTTGAATACGTTAAAATATTGCTAATGAGCCGCGGCGGCGACCTCGGCATGATGATTATGATGCTGTGTGGCTTTGCCGCTTACATGACCCATATCGGCGCGAATGATATGGTGGTCAAGCTGGCGTCAAAACCATTGCAGTATATTAACTCCCCTTACCTTCTGATGATTGCCGCCTATTTTGTTGCCTGTCTGATGTCACTGGCCGTCTCTTCCGCAACCGGTCTGGGTGTTTTGCTGATGGCAACCCTGTTTCCGGTGATGGTAAACGTTGGTATCAGTCGTGGCGCAGCTGCTGCCATTTGTGCCTCCCCGGCGGCGATTATTCTCGCACCGACTTCAGGGGATGTGGTGCTGGCAGCGCAGGCTTCCGAAATGTCGCTGATTGACTTCGCCTTCAAAACAACGCTGCCTATCTCAATTGCTGCAATTATCGGCATGGCGATCGCCCACTTCTTCTGGCAACGTTATCTGGATAAAAAAGAGCACATCTCTCATGAAATGTTAGATGTCAGTGAAATCACCACCACTGCCCCTGCGTTTTATGCCATTTTGCCGTTCACGCCGATCATCGGAGTGCTGATTTTTGACGGCAAATGGGGTCCGCAATTACACATCATCACTATTCTGGTGATTTGTATGCTAATTGCCTCCATTCTGGAGTTCATCCGCAGCTTTAATACCCAGAAAGTTTTCTCTGGTCTGGAAGTGGCTTATCGCGGTATGGCAGATGCATTTGCTAACGTGGTGATGCTGCTGGTTGCCGCTGGGGTATTCGCTCAGGGGCTTAGCACCATCGGCTTTATTCAAAGTCTGATTTCTATCGCTACCTCGTTTGGTTCGGCGAGTATCATCCTGATGCTGGTATTGGTGATCCTGACAATGCTGGCGGCAGTCACGACCGGTTCAGGCAATGCGCCGTTTTATGCGTTTGTTGAGATGATCCCGAAACTGGCGCACTCCTCCGGCATTAACCCGGCGTATTTGACTATCCCGATGCTGCAGGCGTCAAACCTGGGTCGTACCCTATCACCCGTTTCTGGCGTAGTCGTTGCGGTTGCCGGGATGGCGAAGATCTCGCCGTTTGAAGTCGTAAAACGCACCTCGGTGCCGGTGCTTGTTGGTTTGGTGATTGTTATCGTTGCTACAGAGCTGATGGTGCCAGGAACGGCAGCAGCGGTCACAGGCAAGTAAATAGTAATGCCGGAGGCAAGTTTCCTCCGGCTTTATCATGTCACCCACTGTGGTATATGCGTTGCGGTCTGCCAACTTTGCCGTGAACAATTTCAGCAATAATCAGATGGCGGCTGGCGCAATATTCAAGATAACGCCTGGCAGTGGTGCGGCTGATGGTCAGTGCCTGCGCCACCGTTTCTGCCGTATGTTGCACACCAGGCTCTTTGAACAGTTTTCGCACCGCGTTTAGCGTCAAGGGGTCAATGCCGGTCGGCAGTTCGTCTTTGGGTTCACCGCGAGCATAGGCATTAAACATCTCATCAATTTGCTTCTGGCTGGCGCTATCAATACTTTCCAGCATATGTTTACGCTGGCGGAAACGGGTTAGCGTTTGCCCCAACCGTTCATAGGCAATGGGCTTAATGAGATAATCAAATACACCACAACGTACGGCTTCAGACACCGTTTCCATATCGCTGGCTGCAGTGGTAAACACCACGTCGCCGGGATAATGCGCCTGCACCAGTTCATGCAGTAAATTAATCCCTCTACCGTCAGGAAGATAGTTATCGAGCAAGATTAGCCCCGGCTTAAAACGCTCGATCATCATTCGGGCCTGCGCCAGGTTTCCCGCCAGTAATATCTGACTGAATCCGGGAATGTGACGAATATATTCCGCATGCATCTCTGCCAGCGGCGTTTCGTCCTCAACGATCAATAGGGTTAATGGAGCTGTCATTAGGTTTCACTTTCGGAATATAGATTGAAAATAAGGTACCGCAGGGATCATTATCTTCGAGAGTGATAACACCACCGCAGCGCGTTACGTAGCTGGCAATCAAGTACAACCCAATGCCATGTTCACCGGGCTCGTCAGCACGCGTACTGACACCCTGCTCAAATATTTTGTCTCGTAGAGACTCTGGAACGCCGCAGCCCTGATCGGCGACTTCAATCACCACATCATCGCCTTCATCGCTGAGGAATAATTCAACGATCTTGTTTCCTTCATCGCTACGCAGGCTTGCTTCGAAGGCGTTATCAAGTAAATTGCCAACAATGGCTGCAAACTCGGTGCTGTCCAGTCCTGGCGGCAGTTGCGAAAGCTGGCTACCGGGGACGATGACCATTTTTAGCCCCAGTTCGCGGGCGCGCTGCACTTTACCAAAAAGCAGCCCCGCCACCTGGCGATCGGCAAACGCCTCACGCAGGCTGTCAATAAGCTGTTGCTGGGCCTGAGACTCCCCCTGCACCATCGCCAGCACGCGATCATACTCTTTCATCTGCAACAGACCATTGAGCGTCGACATCCAATTGAGATGCTCGTGTCGCAATGTACGAAGGCTCTCGACGTATTGTTTAATTTGCGTCAGTTGCGCATTGAGGGTGGAAATTTCGTCTTTACTACGAAAGCTAATAATGGCCCCCAGTAAATCATCGCCAGAACGAATAGCTTCCCGGTTGGCAATAACGCTCAGACCGTTAAAGTTCGCCACCACATCCTGACGTTTTTCATCAATCTGTTCGGTAAAGAAATCGGCGGGCCTGACCACTTCAGCAATGGGTTTACCCAACCATTGCCGTCCGGGGGAGCTCAGCCCCAGCATCTTTCTTGCGTTACGATTGATGGCGGTAATGTACCCGTGCGGATCCACCGCAATCAGCCCTTCATAAACCGAACTAAACAGCGCCTCTTGCTGACGGACTACGCGAGCGATTTGCTTTGGCTCCATGCCCATCATCTGCCGACGGATATGCGCGGCCAGGAACCACGACAGCAACATCAAAATCCCTAACAGCACGACAAACACGCCTGCCATCGGTAATAAAAACTCAGCCCGCCAGCTATCGATTTTACTCACCAGGTAGCCAATCGACACCACGCCGATGACTTTTCCATCGTCATCAAAGATTGGCGTTTTGGCACGCATCGCCATGCCAATTGACCCTTTCCCGGTGATGAAGTAGCTCTCCCCTTTCTCCAGCGCGCCCGGTTTGGTGAACTGCATAGGATAACCAATTTTCTCCGGATTAGGATGGTAAAGACGAATCGAGTGCCGATCGCCAATCACCACATAATCGAAATCAGTATCTCTTTGTAATTTGTCAGCGATGGTCGCCAGCCTCTTGTAGTCACGCGTTTTCACTGCACTGATGATACTGTCATTAGAAGCAATAATTTTTGCCTGATTCATTGCCATGTCGCGCACATGAAGCGTTAAATAGTCCTCAAAACTGGCTGTAAAATATTGCGCCAGGGCTGCAATGACAAATATTGAGAACACCAGAATCAGCAAAAAGATACGCAGCGGAAATGCCAGTCTTTGGAAAAATGCAAACTGTTTATTCTCTTTAAGCTGCAACATTGTTTTCCTTGCGGGTTGTCCCGAGCCTCTTTGACGGATGTAATTAAAATGTTGAATCAAAATACATAGATATTAAATATGATCGTGGCAAATTTTATTCATTAAATCAATTAAATCACTTAAACCTGCGGGTTATTTCGTAATTACATTAGTTAAAAAACTTAAAACCATTAAATAAATAAAAAACCACTAACTCTATGTGAAATAAATCAAAATTTCACGCCGAAATACTCCTTAGGATGTATAGCGAAAGGAGAAAAAGATATACCTCGATCGCCCCCTTTCTCCCAAGTGAAAATAAAAGGTTATCAATTTGCAACATTGAACAACATTCGTTGCAAATCGATAACAACATGCACCTTCAGGATACTATTTATTATGTTCGGCAATGATATTTTCACCCGCGTAAAACGTTCAGAAAATAAAAAAATGGCGGAAATCGCCCAATTCCTGCATGAAAATGATTTGAGCGTTGACACCACAGTCGAAGTATTTATTACCGTAACCCGCGATGAAAAGCTTATCGCGTGCGGTGGAATTGCCGGAAATATTATTAAATGCGTTGCTATCAGTGAATCCGTTCGCGGTGAAGGACTGGCGCTGACATTAGCCACTGAACTGATAAACCTCGCCTATGAGCGGCATAGCACGCATCTGTTTATTTATACCAAAACCGAATACGAGGCGCTGTTCCGCCAGTGCGGTTTTTCCACGCTGACCAGCGTACCCGGCGTGATGGTGCTGATGGAAAACAGCGCCACGCGACTGAAACGCTATGCCGAATCGCTGAAAAAATTTCGTCATCCAGGGAACAAGATTGGCTGCATTGTGATGAACGCCAATCCCTTTACGAATGGTCACCGTTATCTGATTCAACAGGCTGCGGCACAGTGCGACTGGTTGCATCTGTTTTTAGTCAAAGAAGATTCTTCACGCTTCCCCTATGAAGACCGGCTGGATCTGGTGTTAAAAGGCACCGCCGATATTCCACGCCTGACCGTGCATCGCGGCTCCGAATACATCATCTCCCGCGCTACGTTCCCTTGCTACTTCATTAAAGAACAGAGCGTCATTAACCATTGTTACACCGAAATTGATCTGAAGATTTTCCGTCAGTACCTCGCTCCCGCGCTGGGTGTAACTCACCGCTTTGTCGGTACTGAACCCTTTTGTCGCGTTACCGCCCAGTACAACCAGGATATGCGCTACTGGCTGGAAACGCCGACTATCTCCGCACCGCCCATCGAACTGGTTGAAATTGAGCGGCTGCGTTACCAGGAGATGCCGATATCCGCTTCCCGGGTACGTCAACTGCTGGCGAAAAACGATCTCACGGCTATCGCGCCGCTGGTCCCTGCAGTCACGCTGCATTATTTGCAGAACCTGCTTGAGCACTCCCGCCAGGACGCGGCAGCTCGTCAAAAGACCCCCGCATGAGAAACAGGTGAAAAATGAAAATAAACCAGCCCGCCGTTGCAGGCACCCTTGAGTCTGGGGATGTGATGATACGCATCGCCCCACTCGATACGCAGGATATCGACCTGCAAATCAACAGCAGCGTTGAGAAACAGTTTGGCGATGCAATTCGCACCACCATTCTGGACGTTCTCGCCCGCTACAACGTGCGCGGCGTACAGCTGAATGTCGATGACAAAGGCGCACTGGACTGCATTTTACGTGCACGACTGGAAGCCCTGCTGGCACGCGCCAGCGGTATCCCGGCTCTGCCATGGGAGGATTGCCAATGATTTCCGCTTCGCTGCAACAACGTAAAACTCGCACCCGCCGCAGTATGTTGTTTGTGCCTGGTGCTAATGCCGCGATGGTCAGCAACTCCTTCATCTACCCGGCTGATGCCCTGATGTTTGACCTCGAAGACTCCGTTGCATTGCGTGAAAAAGACACCGCCCGCCGCATGGTTTACCACGCGCTGCAACATCCGCTTTATCGCGATATTGAAACCATTGTGCGTGTAAACGCGCTGGATTCCGAATGGGGTGTTAACGACCTGGAAGCCGTCGTTCGCGGTGGTGCGGACGTTGTGCGTCTGCCGAAAACCGATACCGCTCAGGATGTTCTGGATATCGAAAAAGAGATCCTGCGTATCGAAAAAGCCTGTGGTCGTGAACCCGGCAGTACCGGCCTGCTGGCGGCGATTGAATCTCCGCTGGGCATTACCCGCGCGGTAGAAATCGCTCACGCTTCCGAGCGTTTGATCGGTATCGCCCTCGGTGCAGAAGACTATGTGCGCAACCTGCGTACAGAACGCTCCCCGGAAGGAACTGAACTGCTGTTCGCTCGCTGCTCCATTTTGCAGGCCGCGCGTTCTGCGGGTATTCAGGCGTTCGATACCGTCTATTCCGACGCTAACAACGAAGCCGGATTCCTGCAAGAAGCCGCCCACATCAAACAGCTGGGCTTTGACGGCAAATCGCTGATCAACCCGCGTCAGATTGATCTGCTGCACAACCTCTACGCACCGACCCAGAAAGAAGTGGATCACGCCCGCCGCGTCGTAGAAGCCGCTGAAGCCGCCGCTCGCGAAGGCCTCGGCGTGGTTTCCCTGAACGGCAAGATGGTGGACGGTCCGGTTATCGATCGCGCCCGTCTGGTGCTCTCCCGCGCAGAACTTTCCGGCATCCGCGAAGAATAAGGCAATCAAAATGACGCAGAAAATTGAACAATCTCAACGACAAGAACGGGTAGCGGCCTGGAATCGTCGCGCTGAATGCGATCTTGCCGCTTTCCAGAACTCGCCAAAGCAAACCTACCAGGCTGAAAAAGCGCGCGATCGCAAACTGTGCGCCAACCTGGAAGAAGCGATTCGTCGCTCTGGTTTACAGGACGGCATGACGGTTTCCTTCCATCACGCTTTCCGTGGCGGTGACCTGACCGTCAATATGGTGATGGACGTCATCGCGAAGATGGGCTTTAAAAACCTGACTCTGGCCTCCAGCTCCCTGAGTGATTGCCATGCGCCGCTGGTAGAACACATTCGCCAGGGCGTGGTTACCCGCATTTATACCTCTGGCCTGCGCGGTCCACTGGCGGAAGAAATCTCCCGTGGTCTGCTGGCGGAACCGGTGCAAATCCACTCTCACGGCGGACGTGTGCATCTGGTACAGAGCGGCGAACTGAATATCGATGTGGCTTTCCTCGGCGTCCCGTCCTGTGATGAATTCGGTAATGCCAACGGCTACTCCGGTAAAGCCTGCTGCGGCTCCCTCGGCTATGCAATGGTTGATGCCGACAACGCAAAACAGGTCGTGATGCTTACCGAAGAACTGCTGCCTTATCCGCATAATCCGGCAAGCATTGAGCAAGATCAGGTTGATCTGATCGTCAAAGTTGATCGCGTTGGCGATGCTGCAAAAATCGGCGCTGGTGCTACCCGTATGACCACTAACCCGCGCGAACTGCTTATTGCCCGTAGCGCTGCGGATGTGATTGTTAACTCTGGCTACTTCAAAGAAGGTTTCTCCATGCAGACCGGCACCGGCGGCGCTTCGCTGGCGGTAACCCGTTTCCTGGAAGACAAAATGCGTAGCCGCGATATTCGCGCCGACTTCGCCCTCGGCGGTATTACCGCAACGATGGTTGATCTGCACGAAAAAGGTTTGATCCGCAAACTGCTGGATGTGCAGAGCTTTGACAGCCATGCTGCGCAATCGCTGGCCCGTAACCCCAATCACATCGAAATCAGCGCCAACCAGTACGCTAACTGGGGGTCGAAAGGCGCAGCGGTTGATCGTCTCGACGTGGTGGTACTGAGCGCGCTGGAAATTGACACCCAGTTCAACGTTAACGTGCTGACCGGCTCTGACGGCGTACTGCGTGGTGCTTCCGGTGGTCACTGCGATACCGCGATTGCTTCTGCGCTTTCCATCATCGTCGCGCCGCTGGTACGCGGTCGTATTCCGACGCTGGTGGATAACGTGCTGACCTGCATCACCCCGGGCTCCAGTGTCGATATTCTGGTCACAGACCACGGCATCGCTGTTAACCCGGCACGTCCGGAGCTGGCAGAACGTCTGCAGGAAGCGGGGATCAAAGTGGTTTCTATTGAGTGGCTGCGTGAACGTGCGCGTCTGCTGACCGGTGAACCACAGCCGATTGAATTCACCGACCGCGTCGTTGCCGTTGTGCGTTACCGCGATGGCTCGGTGATCGATGTTGTGCATCAGGTGAAGGAATAAGCCATGCACCTGCTTCCTGAACTCGCCAGCCACCATGCGGTGTCAATTCCCGAGCTGCTCGTCAGCCGGGATGAAAGGCAAGCACGGCAACACGCCTGGCTCAAGCGCCATCCTGTTCCACTGGTCTCCTTTACCGTGGTTGCGCCTGGGCCGATTAAAGACAGCGAGGTCACACGCCGAATTTTTAATCATGGCGTGACAGCCTTGCGTGCCTTAGCCGCAAAACAGGGCTGGCAAATTCAGGAGCAGGCTGCACTGGTTTCCGCCAGCGGGCCGGAGGGCATGTTGAGCATTGCCGCCCCGGCTCGCGACCTCAAGCTCGCCACCATTGAGCTTGAACATAGTCATCCTCTCGGGCGGTTATGGGATATCGATGTCCTGACGCCCGAAGGCGACATTCTCTCCCGCCGCGATTATTCACTGCCGCCTCGCCGCTGCCTGTTGTGCGAGCAAAGCGCAGCTGTTTGCGCGCGTGGAAAAACCCATCAACTGACCGATTTACTCAACCGCATGGAGGCGCTGCTAAACGATGTCGATGCCTGCAACGTCAACTAAAACCACAAAGCTTGCGACGTCATTAATCGATGAGTACGCCCTGCTGGGCTGGCGCGCCATGCTGACTGAAGTCAACCTGTCACCGAAACCAGGCCTCGTGGATCGCATTAACTGCGGTGCGCACAAAGATATGGCGCTGGAAGATTTCCACCGCAGCGCGCTGGCGATTCAGGGCTGGTTACCCCGTTTCATTGAATTTGGTGCCTGTAGTGCAGAAATGGCACCGGAAGCGGTACTCAACGGATTACGCCCAATTGGTATGGCTTGCGAAGGTGATATGTTCCGCGCCACTGCGGGCGTAAACACGCATAAAGGAAGCATTTTTTCTTTAGGGCTACTGTGTGCGGCAATTGGCCGTTTGCTTCAGCTCAACCAGCCGGTAACGCCAACAACCGTTTGTTCTACGGCGGCAAGTTTCTGCCATGGCCTGACCGATCGCGAACTGCGTACCAATAATTCACGACTGACGGCAGGTCAACGGTTGTACCAGCAGCTTGGCCTTACCGGCGCACGCGGTGAAGCCGAAGCGGGTTATCCACTGGTAATCAACCACGCCTTGCCGCATTACCTCACTCTGCTGGATCAGGGGTTAGATCCTGAGCTGGCATTGCTCGATACCTTGCTCCTACTGATGGCTACCAACGGCGATACCAACGTTGCATCGCGCGGTGGCGAGGGGGGCCTGCGCTGGCTACAGCGCGAGGCGCAAACATTATTGCAAAAAGGGGGCATTCGAACCCCCGCCGATCTCGATTATCTCCGGCAGTTCGACAGGGAGTGTATCGAACGAAATCTCAGTCCAGGCGGCAGTGCCGACCTGCTGATCCTTACCTGGTTTTTAGCACAGATTTAATTATTTAAGCACTTGATAAATTTGGAAATATTAATTTTCGGAGAACCCGTATGTCTTTAGCAAAAGATAATATATGGAAATTATTGGCGCCCCTGGTGGTGATGGGTGTCATGTTTCTTATCCCTGTACCTGACGGTATGCCGCCGCAGGCGTGGCATTACTTTGCAGTGTTTGTGGCAATGATTGTCGGCATGATCCTCGAGCCAATTCCGGCAACGGCGATCAGTTTTATTGCGGTTACTATTTGCGTTATTGGCAGTAATTACCTGCTCTTTGATGCCAAAGAATTAGCTGACCCAGCGTTTAATGCGCAAAAACAGGCGCTGAAATGGGGTCTGGCTGGTTTTTCCAGCACCACGGTATGGCTGGTATTTGGCGCATTTATTTTTGCATTAGGGTATGAAGTTTCCGGGTTAGGCCGTCGTATTGCCCTTTTCCTGGTGAAATTCATGGGCAAACGCACGCTGACGTTGGGTTATGCGATTGTCATTATCGACATTCTGCTGGCACCGTTTACACCGTCCAACACCGCGCGTACCGGGGGTACGGTTTTTCCGGTCATTAAAAACCTGCCGCCGCTGTTTAAATCATTCCCGAACGATCCGTCCGCGCGTCGTATTGGCGGCTATTTGATGTGGATGATGGTCATTAGTACCAGTCTGAGTTCGTCCATGTTTGTCACCGGTGCGGCACCAAACGTGCTGGGTCTGGAGTTCGTCAGCAAAATTGCCGGTATCCAGATTAGCTGGTTGCAGTGGTTCCTCTGCTTCCTGCCGGTTGGGGTTATCTTGCTTATCATTGCGCCGTGGCTTTCCTACGTGCTGTACAAACCGGAAATCACACACAGTGAAGAAGTGGCAACCTGGGCGGGTGATGAACTAAAAACCATGGGTGCGCTGACGCGCAGAGAGTGGACGCTGATTGGCCTTGTATTGCTCAGCTTAGGTTTGTGGGTATTTGGCAGTGAAGTCATTAATGCTACTGCGGTAGGTCTGCTGGCAGTTTCGCTGATGCTGGCGCTGCACGTTGTGCCGTGGAAAGACATTACTCGCTATAACAGCGCATGGAACACGCTGGTCAACCTGGCAACGCTGGTTGTTATGGCGAATGGCCTGACCCGTTCTGGCTTTATCGACTGGTTCGCCAACACGATGAGTACACACCTGGAAGGCTTCTCACCAAACGCAACGGTGATTGTACTGGTTCTGGTGTTCTACTTTGCACACTACCTGTTTGCCAGCCTGTCTGCGCACACCGCAACCATGCTGCCGGTTATTCTGGCCGTCGGTAAAGGGATTCCGGGCGTACCAATGGAACAACTGTGTATCCTGCTGGTGCTGTCTATCGGTATCATGGGCTGTCTGACGCCGTATGCAACCGGTCCTGGGGTGATTATTTACGGCTGTGGCTATGTGAAATCAAAAGATTACTGGCGTCTTGGCGCAATCTTCGGGGTGATTTACATCTCTATGCTGCTGTTGGTTGGCTGGCCGATTCTCGCCATGTGGAACTAATACGTTCGCCAAACGCTGAATAAATCATCACGCCCGCCAGGTAAGCCCACCTGGCGGGCTTTTTTATGATTTAATAGATAATATTCAGTGTATGTATGAGTTCCACACCCATTATGAAAGCATTCTGGCGTAACGCCGCGTTGCTCGCGGTTTCTCTGCTTCCCTTCTCTTCTGCCAACGCCGTAGCGTTGCAGGCAAAACAGTATGGCGATTTTGATCGCTATGTCCTGGCCCTCTCCTGGCAAACCGGATTTTGCCAGAGTCAACACGATCGAAATCGTAACGAACGAGATGAATGTCGCCTGCAAACCGAAACGGCCAACAAAGCTGATTTTCTGACCGTACATGGTCTGTGGCCAGGATTGCCTAAATCGGTTGCTGCCCGTGGTGTTGATGAACGCCGCTGGATGCGCTTCGGTTGCGCTACTCGCCCAATCCCGAATCTACCAGAAGCGCGCGCCAGCCGGATGTGTTCATCGCCGGAAACCGGATTATCACTGGAAACGGCCGCTAAACTAAGTGAAGTCATGCCAGGAGCTGGCGGACGTTCCTGCCTGGAACGCTACGAATATGCCAAACACGGTGCCTGCTTTGGTTTTGATCCGGACGCATACTTCGGTACGATGGTACGCCTGAATCAAGAAATTAAAGAGAGCGAAGCCGGAAAATTCCTTGCGGATAATTACGGTAAAACAGTGAGCCGCCGTGACTTTGATGCCGCCTTTGCCAAAAGCTGGGGAAAAGAGAACGTGAAAGCAGTTAAGCTAACGTGCCAGGGTAACCCTGCGTATTTAACTGAAATTCAGATCTCGATCAAAGCTGACGCCATCAACGCTCCGCTTTCTGCCAACTCATTCTTGCCACAACCACACCCAGGCAACTGTGGCAAAACCTTTGTGATTGATAAAGCAGGTTATTAATCCTCTGATTTACAAAACACGCTAATTCGTCTTCCATAAACCATGACGATTAAGATTTATACATAATGCGCTACATTGAGGAATTCCCTGAATGTGACGCAAATCACTTCAAAGAGTGAGCAACAGTCAGTATCATCATGTGAGTTAAACCCTCGCCGCCTGACGGTGAGGGTTTTCTTTTGGGTATGTTTATCTGCGACACTCGCAGTACCGACGACATGGAGTAAAAATGTCCAGACCAACTATCATCATTAACGACCTGGATGCCGAACGCATCGATATTCTGCTGGAGCAACCCGCCTATGCTGGTTTGCCAATCGCCGACGCGTTAAACGCAGAGTTGGATCGCGCCCAAATGTGTTCGCCAGAAGAGATGCCACACGACGTGGTGACAATGAACAGCCGGGTTAAATTCCGCAATCTTAGCGATGGCGAAGTGCGTGTGCGCACGCTGGTGTATCCGGCAAAAATGACCGACAGCAATACTCAGCTTTCCGTTATGGCTCCGGTAGGTGCCGCACTGCTGGGGCTGCGCGTTGGCGATTCCATTCACTGGGAACTTCCGGGCGGCGTTGCAACCCACCTTGAAGTGCTGGAACTCGAATACCAGCCAGAAGCTGCTGGCGACTACCTGCTTTAATCCCATCTGCACAAGCGATAACTCGCTTTGCCCAGAGGATGCACTCGCATCCTCTTTCCGCTCAAATATCAACCAGATTTATCATTTTGCGCTTAAGCGCAGCATTCTAATCTGAACTGGTTATTCATCTGCGGAACCTCATATGAGCGAAGCTCTCGGTATCACTGCATTTTATATATTCATAGCCGCAATTATTGTTGCTGCAGTGCTATACCTTGAACAACGCTGGTAGCGCCTGGTTTTATTTATTTTCCAGCTCAATAGCAAATTCAGATCAAATCAGCCTCGCAAATCATAGATTCATAACCAATAATGTGCTGTTATGTATACATGCAAAAACAAGGAGAGAATGCTTATGTACAAAACAATCATCATGCCAGTGGATGTTTTCGAAATGGAATTGAGCGACAAAGCGATTCGCCACGCTGAATTCCTCGCCCAGGATGACGGAGTTATTCATCTACTTCACGTACTACCGGGGTCAGCCAGCCTGAGCCTGCACCGTTTTGCCGCTGATGTACGTCGTTTTGAAGAGCATCTGCAACATGAAGCAGAAGAACGTTTACAAACGATGGTCAGCCACTTCACCATCGATCCTTCCCGCATTAAGCAACATGTCCGTTTTGGTAGTGTGCGGGATGAAGTTAACGAGTTAGCGAAAGAACTTGATGCAGATGTAGTAGTGATTGGTTCGCGTAACCCATCAATTTCAACTCATCTGTTGGGTTCTAACGCCTCGAGCGTGATCCGCCACGCCAATTTGCCGGTGCTGGTTGTGCGTTAATTGCCAGAATAAGTCTCCCGCCCTGCCCGGAGCCATCCCTGCAGGGCTTTTTAATGCAATAAAAAAGCCGCCAGGTTTGACCCCGGCGGCTAAGCAATTACAGGTGAATCTTACTTCTTCTTATGCAGTTTTGGTGCGAATCAGGTAGTCAAAAGCACTCAGAGAGGCTTTGGCACCTTCGCCAGTGGCGATGATGATCTGCTTGTACGGAACCGTCGTACAGTCACCCGCTGCGAACACGCCTTTGACGTTGGTTTCGCATTTCGCATCAATGATAATCTCGCCCATGCGATTACGTTCGACTGCGCCTTCCAGCCAGTTGGTGTTCGGCAGCAGACCAATCTGGACGAAAATACCGGCCAGTTCGATGTTGTGAATATTGCCGCTGACACGATCGCGATATTCCAGACCTACGACTTTGCTACCGTCGCCTTTCACTTCCGTGGTTTGCGCATTCAGAATAATGTCGACGTTTTTCAGGCTGCGTAGTTTGTCCTGCAGAACCTGGTCGGCTTTCATTTCTGGCGCAAATTCCAGCAGCGTTACGTGCTCAACGATACCCGCCAGGTCAATTGCCGCTTCCACGCCGGAGTTACCGCCGCCGATAACCGCTACGCGTTTGCCTTTAAACAGCGGGCCGTCGCAGTGCGGGCAGTAGGTCACGCCTTTGGTGCGATACTGATCTTCGCCAGGAACGTTCATGTTGCGCCATTTTGCACCAGTCGCCACGATAATGCTGCGTGCTTTCAGTACCGCGCCAGAAGCTGTTTCAATCTGATGCAGGCCGCCTTCAACCGCTGCCGGGATCAGTTTGCTCGCGCTCTGGCTGTCGATCACATCAACGTCGTATTCATCAACATGAACTTTCAGCGCACCTGCCAGTTTCTGGCCTTCGGTCTTCGGTACAGAAATGTAGTTTTCGATATCAACGGTATCGAGGATCTGACCACCAAAACGTTCGCCCATCAGACCGGTACGGATGCCTTTACGTGCGGAGTAAATTGCTGCCGCTGCACCCGCCGGGCCGGAACCAACGATTAATACGTCATAAGCATCACGCTTGTTCAGCTCTTCTGCCGCACGTTTTTCCGCACCAGTATCAATTTTGGCAACGATTTCAGTCAACGTCATGCGGCCCTGACCAAACTCTTTCCCGTTTACGAACACTGCCGGAACGCCCATCACGTTGCGATCGGTGATTTCGTTCTGGAAGGTGCCGCCGTCAATTGCAGTGTGCTTGATGCGCGGGTTCAGTACGCTCATCAGGTTCAGCGCCTGCACCACGTCAGGGCAGTTGTGGCAAGAGAGCGAGTAATAGGTTTCGAATTCAAAATCACCGTCAATATGGCGAATCTGCTCCAGCAGAGACTGCGCTTCTTTCGACGGATGACCACCGGTCCACAGCAACGCCAGTACCAGCGAGGTGAACTCGTGGCCCAGCGGGGAGCCTGCAAAACGTGGTCCCTGGTTGGAACCTGGGTTGGTGATCAGGAAAGACGGCTTACGCACCGGCAAGCTGTTATCTTCTTTAAAGGTGACTTTGTCTGACAGTTCTGCGATTTCAGCCAACAGTTCCTTGATTTCTGCCGATTTAGCGCTGTCATCCAGCGTGGCAATTAACTCAACAGGCTTGGTCAATTTCTCAAGGTAAGCCTTGAGTTGAGTTTTCATATTTGTGTCGAGCATGTTTATCTCCTGGGCTTTAAACATCATCATGCAAGCGGCCTCTGCGGCTAGCTGGATGCAGCTTGCATCATGGTGCGGGGAAGAAAATCGGGTGCCGCAGCACCCGAAGAATTAGGTGAATTTCCGAAGTATCTCGCGCCGGAGTTAGTAGCGCGAAAGACAAAGGAAATTTAGATTTTACCAACCAGGTCCAGAGACGGAGCCAGAGTTGCTTCACCTTCTTTCCATTTAGCCGGGCAAACTTCACCTGGGTGAGAAGCTACGTACTGTGCTGCTTTGATTTTACGCAGCAGGTCAGACGCGTCACGGCCAATGCCTTCAGCGGTAACTTCGATTGCCTGGATGATACCCTGCGGGTCAACAACGAAGGTCGCACGGTCAGCCAGACCTTCATCTTCACGCATGTTGTCGAAGTTACGGGTCAGGGCGCCAGTCGGGTCGCCGATCATCGCATATTTGATTTTAGCGATGGTTTCAGAGCTGCTGTGCCATGCTTTGTGGGTGAAGTGAGTATCGGTAGATACTGCGTATACGTCTACGCCCAGTTTCTGCAATTCTTCGTAATGGTCAGCAACGTCACCCAGTTCGGTCGGGCATACGAAAGTAAAGTCAGCCGGGTAGAAGAAGAAGACGCTCCAGCGGCCTTCGGTATCTTTTTCGGTGATTTCGATGAATTCGCCGTTTTTGAATGCCTGGTTTTTAAAAGGTTTAATTTTGGTGTTAATCAAGGACATCTATACTTCCTCCGTGTTTTCGATGAGATGTAAGGTAACCAATTTTTGCCGATTCGGCTAATGCGTTTCCATTATCAAATCGATAAGTTTTACCTTACAACCTTCGTAAGACAACTTTGTGAACTTTGCACCGCCAGCGGCGATAAAAAGTAAAATGGCCCCCTTTCCAGGTGACCGTGTAATCTGAACTACCCTTTGGTATCTTCAGCGCCTGCCTGCAGGCTGAGGTGTTGCCCTTACAAATGCAACAACGACATGGATTACAACACCCTCATAAACAAAGGGCAATCACCTGATCTAAGCTCTTACCTATGACAGTGATAGGTTATGCCTTTTACTCGACTTTTGCACTGACTGAAAAGGACAAATTAATGTTAAAAAAGATACTTTTACTGGCTCTGCTTCCTGCAATCGCCTTCGCAGAGGAACTTCCTGCCCCAGTAAAAGCGATTGAAAAACAGGGTATTACAATCATCAAAACGTTCGATGCCCCTGGAGGAATGAAAGGTTATCTCGGTAAGTATCAGGATATGGGCGTCACCATCTACCTGACTCCAGATGGTAAGCACGCTATCTCTGGTTACATGTACAACGAAAAAGGTGAAAACCTGAGTAACACGCTTATCGAAAAAGAAATTTACGCACCCGCCGGACGTGAAATGTGGCAACGGATGGAACAATCCCACTGGCTCCTCGACGGTAAAAAAGACGCGCCGGTCATTGTCTACGTCTTCGCCGATCCGTTCTGCCCATATTGTAAACAGTTCTGGCAGCAGGCTCGTCCGTGGGTAGATTCTGGCAAAGTGCAATTGAGAACATTGTTGGTTGGGGTTATCAAGCCAGAAAGCCCGGCGACAGCAGCGGCAATTCTTGCCTCCAAAGATCCCGCAAAAACCTGGCAACAATATGAAGCCTCTGGTGGCAAGCTTAAGCTAAGCGTGCCTGCAAACGTAAGCACAGAGCAAATGAAAGTGTTAAGCGACAACGAGAAACTCATGGACGATCTGGGGGCAAATGTCACACCAGCTATCTATTACATGAGTAAGGAAAATACCCTGCAACAAGCCGTCGGATTACCCGATCAGAAAACACTTAATATCATTATGGGGAATAAATAGAATATAATTCATCGATGGTTGAAATCTCTCTCTGCTTTTCAACCATCCTAAAAACGCATGAATTGCTCGTAACCCACCTGACAGCTATGCTATTTTAGAAAATCTTAATCCAAAGTTAAGCAGAAAAACATAATACATATAAATACAACAACATTATTGATCAAGTGAATGATTTATGGAAGAGACAATACAACGGAGTATGTTATGGCTAATCTTTATGATCTAAAAAAATTTGACCTCAATTTACTGGTCATATTTGAATGTATTTATCAACATCTCAGCATTAGTAAAGCGGCAGAATCATTATATATAACGCCCTCTGCTGTTAGTCAGTCGTTACAACGTTTACGTGCGCAATTTAATGACCCGTTATTCATTCGCTCAGGGAAAGGTATCGCGCCGACTACAACAGGGTTAAACCTGCATCACCATCTTGAGAAAAATCTCAGAGGCCTTGAACAAACGATCAATATCGTTAATAAGTCTGAACTAAAGAAAAATTTTATTATCTACGGTCCTCAGCTTATTTCTTGTACTAATAACAACATGCTAATCCGCTGTCTTAGACAAGATACTTCAATCGATATAGAATGCCATGACATACTGCTTTCAGCTGAAAATGCCGAAGAACTGTTGGTTCAACGCAAAACTGACCTGGCAATTACGCTGCAACCAGTAATTAGTCGCTCTGTCATCTGCATGCCGTTACACACTATTCGCAATTCCCTTATATGTAGCAACAAACATCCTCGTATTACTGATACCAGTAACTATGAACAAATTATCGCCGAAGAATTCACCCTGTTGATATCTAAATCAGCAGGGATTGACGAAATTCAAATGGACATAGATGAACGTTTTATGAACCGTAAAGTTTCATTTCGCAGTTCTTCTTTGATGACTATAATTAATAGTATTTCTGTTACTGACTTATTAGGCATTGTGCCCACCGAACTGTACGATTTACATCGTGACTTTTTGAAGTTAAAAGAAATAAAACTGGAACAACCTCTTCCTGCGGTTAAACTTTATATTTCCTATAACAAGGCTTCGTTGAACAACCTTGTCTTCTCCCGATTCATAGATCGTTTAAATGATAGCTTCTGATTCATTACCACTGACAAATAATATATTACGCATCAATTAATTCATTGTGTGAATATAAAATAATGTGCTCTATCTTGCTTCGTTTATCCTATAATTAGCGGATTCATCTCACGAGTCACCCCGTAACGTTCAGAGAGCGTTTTTAGATGTCTATTTATAAAATCCCGCTTCCACTGAATATTCTGGAAGCTGCAAAAGAACGTATTACCTGGACACTTAATACCCTACCCCGTATCTGTGTTTCTTTTTCGGGTGGTAAAGATTCCGGATTAATGCTGCATCTGACAGCTGAAATTGCCCGACAAATGGGCAAAAAAATCTGCGTTTTGTTTATCGACTGGGAAGCGCAGTTCTCATGCACTATTAACTATGTTCAGTCATTACGTGAGTTTTACGCCGATGTCATCGAAGAGTTTTACTGGGTTGCGCTCCCGCTTACGACGCAAAATTCCCTTTCTCAATACCAACCCGAATGGCAGTGCTGGGAATCTGATGTCGAATGGGTGCGTCAGCCCCCGCAAGATGCGATAACCGATCCTGACTTTTTCTCCTTTTACCAGCCTGGTATGACCTTCGAACAATTTGTGCGTGAGTTTGCCGAATGGTTTTCGCAAAAGCGTCCGGCGGCGATGATGATCGGCATCCGTGCAGATGAGTCCTACAACCGTTTTGTCGCCATCGCCAGTTTAAATAAACAACGTTTTGCCGATGATAAGCCCTGGACCACCGCCGCACCAGGCGGTCATAGCTGGTACATTTACCCCATCTACGACTGGAAAGTGGCTGATATCTGGACCTGGTATGCTAACCATCAACAGCTCTGTAACCCACTGTATAATATAATGTATCAGGCAGGCGTTCCTCTGCGTCATATGCGAATTTGCGAACCTTTTGGCCCGGAGCAACGGCAAGGATTATGGCTCTATCACGTTATCGAACCGGATCGCTGGGCTGCTATGTGCGCACGAGTCAGCGGGGTAAAAAGTGGCGGCATTTACGCCGGACATGATAATCATTTTTATGGTCATCGGAAAATCCTCAAGCCAGAACATTTAGACTGGCAAGAATATGCATTATTGCTGCTCAATAGCATGCCGGAAAAAACAGCTGAGCATTACCGCAATAAAATCGCCATTTATTTGCACTGGTATCAGAAAAAAGGCATCGAAGTTCCACAAACCCAGCAAGGGGACATTGGCGCGAAAGATATCCCCTCCTGGCGGCGAATATGCAAAGTTTTACTCAATAACGATTACTGGTGCCGGGCATTATCATTTAGTCCTACGAAAGCGAAGAACTATCAGCGTTATAACGAACGGATAAAAGGAAAACGTCAGGAATGGGGGATACTATGCAACAACGATTAACGCAGGATTTAACCCAATTTCTCGCCAGCTTGCCGGAAGATGATCGCATCAAAGCGATTAATGAAATCCGCATGGCGATCCATCAGGTTAGCCCCTTTCGTGAAGAGCCAGTGGATTGCGTTCTGTGGGTTAAAAACAGCCAACTTATGCCTAATGATTACAACCCAAACAACGTGGCACCACCCGAAAAAAAACTGCTGAAAAAATCCATTGAAATAGATGGTTTTACCCAACCCATTGTGGTCACGCATACGGATAAAAATGCCCTGGAAATCGTAGATGGTTTTCACCGCCATGAAATTGGTAAAGGCTCATCATCGTTAAAATTACGCTTAAAAGGTTATTTGCCGGTGACCTGTCTGGAAGGTACGCGTAATCAACGCATCGCCGCGACTATTCGTCATAATCGCGCTCGTGGACGTCACCAAATCACTGCCATGTCAGAAATCGTCCGAGAACTCAGCCAGTTGGGATGGGACGATAATAAAATTGGCAAAGAGCTGGGAATGGACAGCGACGAAGTGTTGCGCCTGAAGCAAATTAACGGCCTGCAAGAGTTGTTTGCCGACCGTCAATTTTCCCGCGCCTGGACGGTTAAATAACTACAGCTGGCGCAGGCGTTCTGCTGCTGCCAGCAACGTCGATTCCTTCTTGGCAAAACAGAGACGAATCAGTTTATGTGGGAAGGGATCGGCGCAAAACACCGACAGCGGAATCGCCGCTACACCGTGCTCCCGCGTCAGCCACTGGCAAAACTCAACATCATCCATCGTAGATACGGCGCTGTAATCCACCAGCAAAAAGTATGTACCTTCGCACGGTAAAATCTCCAGCCGACTTTCATTTAAGGCATTCACCAGAATATCGCGCTTCTGGCGATAAAAGTCCGGTAACGCAAGATAATGCTCAGGTTCTGCACGTAGCATATCGGCAAGCGCCAGTTGTGCCGGGGTATTCACCGAAAAGGTCAGATACTGATGCACTTTGCGGATCTCGGCGCTGATGGGCGCAGGCGCAACGCAATAACCCACTTTCCAGCCGGTCATATGATAGGTCTTGCCAAACGATGACACCGCCACCGCTCGCTCACGCAATTGCGGATGCGCCAGCACGCTGGCATGGCCCTGTTGTGAAAAATTGATGTGCTCGTAGACTTCATCGCTAATGACAAAAATCTCGTGCCCGGCGATCGCCTGCCACAGAGCGGCGAAATCAGTCTGCTGCCAGACAGTTGCACTGGGGTTATGCGGGGTGTTGAGGATCACCAGTCGGGTGCGCTCGCTTAACAATGCGGCAAATTCCTGCCAGTCAACGCGAAAATGCGGCGGTTGCAGTGCAATACGTTTCACTATTCCCCCCGAAAGTGCGATGGCGGGGGCGTAACTGTCATAGCTGGGATCAAAACAAATCACTTCGTCGCCATTGCGCACCAATGCGGTTATCGCCGCGTATAACGCCTCCGTCGCCCCTGCCGTCACGGTGATATTGCTGTCGACATCCGGTTGATAGCCATACAGACGTTCCGTTTTCTGAGCAATCGCCTCGCGCAAGGCCTGCACGCCGGTCATGGGCGCGTATTGGTTTGCCCCCTGGGCAACGTGGTACGCCAGCCGCTCCTGTAAATAGCGCGGACCATCAAAATCAGGAAAGCCTTGCGAAAGGTTAATCGCCTGGTGTTGCTGCGCCAGCGCGCTCATCCGGGTGAAAATAGTGGTGCCAAGTTGTGGAAGTTTGCTTTGTGGAATCAGAGGGTTATTTGTCATTTTTATTGTACCTGACGAAGTTGCGTGTTGGTTGCGTGTTGAAGGCACTATAACACGATGCTAGTATTTGGCAATCAAGACGTTTAGATGTCTAAATAAAACAATAAGGACAACACAACATGCCTCACAATCCTATCCGCGTGGTAGTCGGCCCGGCTAACTACTTTTCACATCCCGGAAGTTTCAATCACCTGCACGATTTTTTCACTGATGAACAACTTTCTCGCGCGGTGTGGATCTACGGCGAACGCGCCATTGCTGCGGCACAAACCAAACTGCCGCCAGCGTTTGAACTGCCAGGGGTAAAGCATATTTTGTTTCGCGGCCATTGCAGCGAAAGCGATGTACAACAACTGGCGGCTGAGTCCGGTGACGATCGCAGCGTGGTGATTGGCGTCGGCGGCGGCGCACTGCTCGACACCGCAAAAGCCCTCGCCCGCCGTCTCGGTCTGCCGTTTGTTGCCGTTCCGACGATCGCCGCCACCTGCGCCGCCTGGACACCGCTCTCCGTCTGGTATAACGATGCCGGACAGGCGCTGCATTATGAGATTTTCGACGACGCCAATTTTATGGTGCTGCTGGAGCCAGAGATTATCCTCAATGCGCCGCAAGAATATCTGCTGGCGGGGATCGGTGACACGCTGGCGAAATGGTATGAAGCGGTGGTGCTGGCTCCGCAACCAGAAACGTTGCCACTAACCGTGCGGCTGGGAATCAATAATGCGCAGGCCATTCGCGACGTCTTGTTAAACAGTAGCGAACAGGCGCTTGCCGATCAGCAAAATCAGCAATTAACGCAATCATTTTGCGATGTGGTGGATGCCATTATTGCTGGTGGTGGGATGGTCGGTGGTCTGGGCGATCGTTTTACGCGTGTGGCGGCGGCCCATGCCGTGCATAACGGTCTTACCGTTTTGCCACAAACCGAGAAGTTTCTCCACGGCACCAAAGTCGCCTACGGAATTCTGGTGCAAAGCGCCTTGCTGGGTCAGGATGATGTGCTGGCGCAATTAACCGGGGCGTATCAGCGTTTTCATCTGCCGACTACGCTGGCGGAGCTGGAAGTGGATATCAATAATCAGGTGGAGATCGACAAAATGATTGCCCACACCCTACGTCCGGTGGAATCCATTCATTACCTGCCAGTCACGCTGACACCAGATACCTTGCGTGCAGCGTTCGAAAAAGTGGAATCGTTTAAAGCCTGACGTACAAATTTAGCAGCAGCGCGCGCCGCCTTTTCCACCGTAGCGCGCGTCCTGCCGCTCACGGAAAAACTCCTCGTAGGTCATCGGCGTTTGATCGGGATGGTTAACCCGCATATGTTCGACATAGTTGTCGTAATCAGGCATACCAATCATCAGCTTCGCCGCCTGACCTAAATATTTTCCGGCTTTTGCCAGTGAATCAAACATCAATACCTCCGGTAATCAGGTTGCTGAGAGAGTGCATTAATAGCTATCAACGCGCTCGGTCAGTCCCCTCGCCCCACCGGGGAGAGGGTTAGGGTGAGGGGGAACCCTCGGCACTATGCCAACATCCCCCCTCACTCTGACTTTAGTGCGCGCCTTTCGCCTGCGCCACGATCTCCTCGACATTTTCCGGCATTGGCTCATACGGCGTTTCTTTCGCCGTTGGCTTCGGCTCTTTCAATGCTGCCAGTGCCGTCTTAATCGAGAACAGCGCCAGAACCACCACAACCACCATAAAGAAGATGGTTAACCCGGCATCAAGACGGTTGTTGAACACCAGTTGCGCCAGTTGTGACTCAGTATACTGCGATGGAATATTGCCGCTGTCGATCATTGCCTGGAACTTGTTAGCAATCGCCAGGAAGCCGACTTTCGCATCCGGGCTAAACGCTTTCTGCCAGCCTGCGGTCAAGGTACAAATCAGCAGCCAGGCCGTTGGTACCAGCGCCACCCAGGCGTAACGTTGACGTTTCATTTTGAACAGCACCACAGCACAAAGCATCAGCGCCATCCCTGCCAGCATCTGGTTGGCAATACCAAACAGCGGCCACAAGGTGTTAATACCGCCCAGCGGATCGACCACGCCCTGATGCAGGAAGTAGCCCCACGCCAGCACGCACAGCGCCGTTGCCAGCAGGTTAGCAGGCAGTGAATCGGTCCGTTTCAGGCCCGGAGACACCACGCCCAGCAGATCCTGCAACATAAAGCGCGCAGCACGCGTACCCGCATCCACCGCCGTAAGAATAAACAGTGCTTCAAACAGAATGGCGAAGTGATACCAGAACGCCACATCCATCATGCCGCCCAGCGCACCGTGCAGAATGTAGGCCATCCCCACCGCCAGGGTCGGCGCACCGCCCGCACGAGAAATGATCGACTGTTCACCCACTTCGCTGGCAATCTGGTTTAGCGTATCCGGGGTAATCGCAAAGCCCCAGCTACTCACCACCTGCGCGGCAGAAGCAACCACATCCGCCGTCCCTGCCGGAGCCAGCACCGCCATCGGGCTGTTCATGGCGAAGTACACACCCGGATCGATGATACAGGCGGAAACCAGCGCCATAATCGCCACGAAGGATTCCATCAACATCCCACCGTAGCCGATAAAGCACGCCTGCCCTTCGTTCGCCAGCATCTTCGGTGTAGTGCCGGAAGAGATCAGCGCATGGAAGCCAGACACCGCGCCACAGGCGATGGTGATAAACAGGAACGGGAACAGGTTACCGGTCCATACCGGGCCAGTGCCATCGACAAATTTAGTTAGCGCAGGCATGGTCAGCGTCGGGCGCATAATCAAAATGCCCACCGCCAGACCGACGATAGTCCCGATTTTCAGGAAGGTTGAGAGGTAGTCACGCGGAGCCAGCAGCAACCACACCGGCAGCACCGCCGCCACAAAACCGTAACCCACCAGCATCCAGGTCAGCTGCACGCCGGTAAAGTCAAAGTACGGTGCCCAAGTCGGACTTTCTGCCACCCAGCCGCCAGAGATAATGGCGAAAATCAGGAACACCAGACCAATCACCGACACTTCGCCAATACGCCCCGGACGCAGATAACGCAAGTAGATCCCCATAAACAGCGCCAGCGGAATGGTGAACGCAACGGTATACGTTCCCCACGGGCTATGAGTCAGGGCTTTAACCACGATCATCGCCAGCACGGCAAGGATAATGACCATGATCATAAAGCAGGCCACCAGCGCTATCACCCCGGCGGTTGGCCCCATCTCTTCTTTGACCAGCTCACCCAGCGAGCGACCGTCACGGCGCGTGGAAACAAACAGCACCATGAAATCCTGCACCGCACCGGCGAGAACCACCCCTGCGAGCAGCCAGATCATCCCTGGCAGGTAACCCATTTGCGCCGCCAGTACCGGCCCAACCAACGGACCTGCTCCGGCAATGGCCGCAAAATGGTGACCGAACAGCACTTTTTTGTCCGTCGGCACATAGTCCAGCCCGTCGTTATGGCGCACCGCTGGCGTCATACGCGTCGGGTCAACCGCCAGCACATTTTTGGCGATATACAGCCCATAAAAACGGTAAGCGATCAGATAGATACAGACCGACGCCACCACAATCCACAGCGCGTTGATCTGTTCCCCACGATTTAAAGCAATGTATCCCAGAGCAAATGCTCCCATTACAGAGAGCACTGTCCAGACGAGGTATTTCCCTGATTTGTTCATAGTTGTTATCCGTGTGCGTGTCCATAGAGATGTTACATTTTGTTTCTATAACATCTTTGTACAATTTAACAACACAGCAACCATGTAAATCGGAGTTGAAACCAATATTTAACTTAACAATGTTAACTCGATCACTCCGTTAACCGAATTTTCCTGCAATCTCATTTTATTCTGTCGGGTTCATCCCAAAACCGCTGTGCCCAGCCGACAGGTGCAGCAACGCCGCCCCTGTTCATCGAAAACGACGATTTCCCAGCTCTGATTTTGTCGTCCAAGATGCAGCGGCTGGCAGACACCGCGCACCTTTCCCTCAGACACCGGGCGATGATGTGTGGCGTTAAGTTCCGTGCCCACCACACACTGTCCGTCGCGGGTCATCATAAATCCGGCCATCGATCCCAGCGTTTCCGCCAGCGCCGCCGACGCGCCGCCATGCAGCAGGCCAAACGGCTGATGAGTACGGGTATCAACCGGCATTTCGGCTTCGAGTACATCATCGCCCAGACGGGTATACACAATTCCCAGATGCGCCACCATTGTGTTATCGCTGGTGGCGTTCAGCTCGTCGAGCGTTAAATGGCGTTTCCAGATCATGCTTATGCCCCCAGCGTTGAGCCGCCATCGACCACAATATCCTGTAGGGTAATATGGCTGGCGAGGTCAGAGGCGAGGAACAAAATCGTATTGGCAATCTCCTGCGGACGGGCGATTTTCCCCAGCGGAATGCCGAGTTTAAACTGCTCGCCAAAGCCGCGAATACGCTGCTCTTCGGCGTCATCGCTCACCCACAGCGTGCGTTGCATATCAGTGTCGGTGGAGCCCGGCGAAACCACATTACAGCGCACGCCGCTACCCGCCAGTTCCAGCCCGACGCTCAACGCCAGGCTTTTCAGCGCCGCTTTCGACGCGCCATAAGCACTCATACCAATGCGCGGCGTGTGTGCGGCGTCGGACGCAACAGTAACAATCGCCCCGCCCCGCTGACGGCGAAACTGGTTCATGGTCTGCTGAAACAGGTTAAATGCACCGCCGACGTTGACCGCAAAAGTCTGCTGCCAGTCCTCTTTACTGAGCTGATCGGTCGCGCCCATGCGCAAAATTCCCGCCGCATTGACCAGCACGTCCAGTCGCTCCGTTTCAGCTAACAGTCGCTGACATACCTGCGCCACCTGCGCAGCATCGGCAACATCCATTACTTCGGTCGCAAAAGGATATTGCTCCTGAGTAAACGCTTGATCAAAACCTGTAACTTTCGCCCCCGCCTCAACAAATGCCAGCGCCGTGGCATAGCCGATACCTTTCCCCGCGCCAGTTATCCAGACATTTTTACCGCTGAAATCCATTATTTCACCTCGCGGGAGAGTAGCTTCCACCAGGCGTCGATGGTCGGGTTTTTCGCCAGCATGACAAAGTCGATATCGCCATGCACTTTGCGCCAGCGCGCCGCCAGCGCCATCATCCGCACCGAATCCAGACCGTAGTCGATCAGGTTGTCGTCATCGAAGGGTTCATCGGACTCGTCCAGCAACGGCAGGATCACCTCACGCAGCGCCGCTTTGCTGGCGGGGATAGGTGCTGGCAGCAATTCTTCGGTCATCACCACCCGACCAGAACGTCCGGCCACATATTTCAGCGACATCAAATGCTCGTCACGGCTGAAATCGGCCAGCGCATCCGCCACCATAAACGGTTTAATATCGCGCATAAATGCGTCCGTTGCGGTGGTCATACAGCCAATGTGGGCATATACCCCGGTAATAATCAGCTGGTTACGTCCACTCTCTTTGAGCATTTGCTCCAGCGGAGAACGATGAAATGCGCTGTAGCGCCATTTCACCAGCACCGTGTCGTCGGCATCTGGCGTCAGGCGATCCACCACCTTTTGCTGTTCCGGCGAACGGGTCAGGCCAGGCCCCCACATATCATTCAACAGCGCCCGATCTTCATCGCTCTGCTCTTTCGGCTGGGCGGTGTAATAAACCGGGATATTGTGCTGTTTGCAGTAGTCGCGTAGTGCCGCAATATTCGCGATCACCTGCTCCATCATCGGGCAGTTCTCACCCCAGAAGCTGACAAAATAGTCCTGCATATCATGGATTAACAACGCGGCACGTTGCGGTTCAAAGGCCCAGTCGACTTTATTCTGCGGAATATCATGAGACTCCGGCAGTGCGTAAGCCTGTAATTTTGGAATAGCCATCGTGTTCTCTCCTTCAGGCTGATGTGCGTGACGCCAGCCACTGACGTAATTGTTTTTTATCGACTTTCCCGACCGCCGTCAGCGGAAGTGAATCTACACACTCCACGCGATCCGGTAATTTAAATTCGGCAATACCCTGTTCACGCAGGAAACGACGCACCTGCACCGCGCGCAGCGGCTCTTTTACCACCAGATAAGCACAGCTTTTTTCGCCCATCAGCTCATCTTCCATGCTCACCAGTGCGGCGTAGATCACCGCCGGATGGCGCAGCAGCAGGTTTTCGATCTCTTCGGCAGCGATCTTCTCGCCGCCACGGTTGATCTGATCTTTCTCGCGCCCCTGCACAGTGATGTAACCCTCTGGATCAATAGAGATCAGATCGCCGGAACAGTAAAAACCGTTGGCATCAAAGGCGCTGGCATTGTGCTGCGGGCTTTTGTAATAGCCACGGAAGGTGTACGGCCCGCGCGTCATCAGGCGTCCAACTTCCCCTTGCGGCAGTGGATTTCCTTCGGCATCGGCAACCCATACTTCATCGTCCGGGCACATTGGGTAACCCTGGGTATGGATAATTTTCTCCGCACTATCATCAAGACGGGTGTAGTTCACCAGCCCTTCCGCCATGCCAAACACCTGCTGCAACTGACAGCCAATCTCAGCGGGAATACGCGCCGCAAGGGTGGCAGAAAGACGGGCGCCGCCGACCTGTAACAGTTTCAGCGAGGCAAGCTGCGCCCGGCTTTCGCCTTCAGCCAGTGCCTGCAACCACAGGCTGACTGCTGGCGGCACCAGCGCGGTGACGTTCACCTGATGTTTTTCAATCAATGGGAAGCAAAGCGTGGCGCTGGGGTCGGCAGCCAGAACGACAGTGCCGCCAGCGAGAAATACCCCCAACGATCCCGGTGAACTCATGGCGTAGTTATGAGCCGCCGGGATCGCGCACAGGTAGCGCGTCTGTTGTGTGAACTGACAAATCTCGACGCTACGACGCACGCTGTAGTAGTAGTCGTTATGAGTGCGCGGGATCAGTTTCGGTGTGCCGGTGGTGCCGCCGGAAAGCTGAAAATAGGCCACTTCATCGGCAGGTGACGGCGTGGCAGTAAAATCCTCAGCCGGATGGTTAATCGCATCCTGCAAGTTATGCTCGCCGCTGTCGTTGAGCAGCTGCACCACGCGAATGGAAGAATGCTCTGCAACAAATGTGTTGAGGAAATCATCCCCGCTAAATAGCGCATGTTGGCGATCGGCAATCAGTAACGCCGGTTCAATCTGGCTGGCATAGGCGTTCAGTTCACTACGCTGATGGCTGAACAGCGCCAGCACCGGCGCAACGCCCAGTTTCAGCAGCGCGAAAAAGGTAATGTAAAGTTCAGCGACGTTACCCAGTTGTACCAGCGCGGTTTCACCAGGTTTAATGCCCTGACGGCGCAAACTACAGGCGAGGTTATCCGCCGCCTGATTCAGCTCCCGATAACTCAACTGCCGCTCGCCGTCGATAACCGCGATGCTGTCACTCGCAGCGTGGCGAGTCAGAATGTCGGTCAGTGGCAAATCCTGCCAGTAGCCTTTTTCCCGATAGCGACGGGCAAACTCTTCCGGCCAGCGGGTGAATGGAATGCTCATCCTCGCTCCTTAATGCAATCCAAAAACGTTCAACATGGTAGAAAGTTTGACGCCCGTTTCGCGCCACTCACCCAACGGGGAGGACGCAGGCACAATCCCCGCTCCGGCAAACAGACGCACCTGATTTTCCCGCAGCTTCGCGCAGCGGATGGTCACCACCCATTCACCGTTACCTTCGCTGTCACACCAACCCACAATGCCGCCAAACAGTTCGCGGTCGAACGGCTCCAGTTCAGCAATAACCTGAGTCGCGGCCTGATGCGGGAAACCGCTCAGCGCGGGGGTCGGATGCAGCAGACAAGCCAAAGTCAGTGCGTTTTCTTGCGAATTCGCTTTACCTTCAAAGGGAGTTGCGAGATGCCACAGCGTCGGCGTGGTAATCAATTGTGGAGAGGAGGGAACGTGTAACTCACTACTGCGTTTGCGCAGTACCTCTTTCATCGCCTGAGTCACCAGTTCATGTTCATGGCGATCTTTTTCTGACGCCAGCAGACGATTACCCGCTTCGCGATCGAGCACTTCATCCGGCTGACGACGCGCGGAACCGGCTAACGGAATGGAGCTAAAACGCTCGCCGTCTTTACGTAGCAGCAGTTCCGGGCTGGCCCCCAGCAGAACGCCACCATCAGCCAACGGAACATGGAAGTTGTAACTAACCGGGTTTTGCGCAATCAACCGTTCCAGCAATACGCCACTATCAATGGCGGCGTCAGTAGTGATATCAATCAACCGTGACAACACCACTTTGTCGACCTGCGGCGTGGCGGTAAGTGCGGCAGCACGGGCAACCATCTGTTCAAACGTGGTTTGTTCCGGAATGGCCTGACGTTCCACCACGTTCAGCGACTGGCTGCGGGTGAAACGGCGTGCGGAAGCTTGTTTTTCCTGACGGGAGAACGACTGCCAGGATTCAGGTATATACAGCGACGAAGGCTGACGTGGATCGAAGGGAATCGCCCCGACCATCACCGGATTTTTGATGCCCTGCGCTTTGGCATCGGCAAACAACGCGGCGAGTTTTTGCTGGAAGGGACTGTCGGGCGAATCCCCGTTCACAGCCGGTTCATCGAAGCGGGCGAAACATCCTGACGTCGTAAAACTGCGGTACGGCGACATAAAGAAAAAGCGATTGGGCGCAAGTGTTGCCATGGTCTGCTGTACTTCCTCAGCCAGTGACGTATCCATATCATCCTCCACAAAATGATAAAGGCTTTAATAATGATTATCATTTATATTTTCGGTCGCTAACCTAAAAGCAAACGCGCACTATGTCAACTCTTGAGGTAACGCAATCTGCAACTCGGGGTTGCATCTGGTTGTGGTTACAATGAAAATGAGAAGCATTAACTTCATTAATAACAGGAAGCTGACTTGTGAGACTCGCCCCGCTCTACCGCAACGCCCTTCTATTAACAGGACTTTTGCTTTCAGGAATAGCCGCAGTTCAGGCCGCCGACTGGCCGCGTCAGATTACTGACAGCCGTGGCACTCATACCCTGGAAAGCCAGCCGCAGCGTATAGTTTCCACCAGCGTCACCCTGACCGGCTCACTGCTGGCGATTGATGCTCCGGTGATCGCCAGCGGCGCGACCACGCCAAATAACCGCGTCGCGGATGACCAGGGCTTTTTACGCCAGTGGAGCAAGGTGGCGAAAGAACGCAAACTGCAACGGCTCTATATCGGCGAACCGAGTGCAGAAGCCGTTGCCGCGCAAATGCCGGATCTGATTTTAATTAGCGCAACCGGCGGCGATTCGGCGCTGGCGCTGTACGATCAGCTTTCTACCATCGCCCCAACATTAATCATCAATTACGACGACAAAAGCTGGCAGTCGCTGTTAACGCAGCTTGGCGAAATTACCGGGCATGAGAAACAAGCGGCAGAGCGGATTGCACAGTTTGATAAGCAACTGGCGGCGGCGAAAGAGCAAATCAAATTACCGCCGCAGCCGGTCACTGCCATCGTCTATACCGCCGCTGCACACAGTGCCAATCTCTGGACGCCGGAATCAGCACAAGGGCAGATGCTGGAACAACTCGGCTTTACGCTGGCGAAGTTGCCCGCAGGCTTAAACGCCAGCCAAAGCCAGGGCAAACGCCATGACATCATTCAGCTTGGTGGAGAAAATCTGGCTGCAGGGTTAAATGGCGAGTCACTATTCCTGTTCGCCGGTGATCAGAAAGACGCCGATGCTATTTATGCTAATCCGCTGCTCGCGCACCTGCCTGCAGTACAAAACAAGCAGGTTTATGCGCTGGGAACCGAGACGTTCCGCCTGGATTACTACAGCGCCATGCAAGTGCTGGATAGACTTAAGGCGCTGTTTTAAGCATTAACTGTCGGACGCTGTCACCTGCGGCGGCGTCTGGCGAAAACGTCGCAACTCCACCAGCACCAGCAGCAACAACACGCCGATAATCAACAAACCAAAACCGCTCGCGCTTGCGGAAGCAACCGGTGTCATCATCGCTCCCAAACCGCCCAGCAGCGCCGCGCCTATGGCATCGCCCGTCACGTTTTGCGCCGTCCACAAACCGTTAATCCGCCCTAACATCGCTTCCGGGGTTTGCGTTTGCAGCATTGTATATTGCAGCAACGAACTAACCGCGCTCAGCCAGCCGAACAGCGCCAGACAAACCACGCCTAAAATCCACATCGGCATCAGGCCAAACAGACCAATGGCGAGGAACGCCCCCAATGTGGAGAGCAACATCAACAGACCTGGCCGTACGCTATGCGCCAGTTTTCCACTGGTTAACGCGCCAATAGCCGCACCGAGCGGGATTGCCGCATAGAGAAAGCCAATTTGCGCCGCCGACATCTGCCAGTTGTCAGCCAGCGCCGGATACAGTACCCGCACCGCGCTCGCCATCGTCAATAAACCCCCCAGCAACGCAATCCCTCCCACCAGCGGGCTGGCGAGTAGAAAACGAAATCCTGCCAGTAATGATTTCAACGGATGCTCACGCGGCTGCGGCGGTGGTGGCAACGCCGGAAGGCTTAACAACGGTAGCAAGGTAATAAATGTGCCCGCCGCCGCCAGCCCGTAGTTCCAGGCTACGCCTCCGGTCGCCAGCAGTAAACCGCCAATCATGGGCGAAATCACCGATCCCAGACGCACAGTCAACATGGTGATCGCCCCGGCCTGCATTAGGTTTTCACGCCCTACCAGTGCAGGTGTCGCCGCCAGTAGCGCCGTAACGCCAAGTGATGCGAAAAAACCATCCCATAAACCAAGTAAATAGATTGCCAGCAAAGACGGCTCCGGCAGCAGCGCATTCAGGCACAGTCCAATGAAGCCAATGCCACAGGTGCCGCGCGCCAGCAAAATCACTTTTTTACGCTCATAGCGATCCGCCAGCACACCGCCGACCATCAGGCCAACAAACATCGCGCCGCCGGTCAGCGTCACCGAAAGCCCCACCTGCCAGGTGGAATGCGTCATCATCTGGATCTGCACCGGCACCGCGACGCCGAGCAAACCCAGAGAAACAATTGAGATAAAACGAGCGAGGAATACTGCGCGAAACGCCGGGTGCGTTTTCAACAGGCTGAGGTTAAGCAGCCAGGATTGTTTATTCATTACAATGCCTTGCCATCAAATATTTTAAATATCTATTCTTAGGCTGCACATGCTAACATATCCAAATAAGATCGATAACGATAATTAATTTCATTATCATGGAAGTTCGTATGTCTGGTTCTGTTGCCGTGACACGCGCCATTGCCGTGCCCGGATTGCTGTTATTACTGATTATCGCGACGGCATTAAGCCTACTCATTGGGGCAAAATCACTCCCCGCTTCCGTAGTGCTGGAGGCGCTCTCCGGCACCTGCCAGAGCGCCGACTGCACCATTGTGCTCGACGCCCGTCTGCCGCGCACCCTTGCCGGTTTATTGGCAGGCGGTGCGCTTGGCCTTGCCGGGGCGTTAATGCAAACCCTCACCCGAAACCCGCTTGCCGATCCTGGTTTGCTTGGCGTGAACGCCGGTGCCAGTTTTGCCATTGTGCTGGGCGCGGCGCTGTTTGGTTACTCTTCCGCGCAGGAACAACTGGCGATGGCCTTCGCCGGGGCGCTGGTGGCCTCGTTGATTGTTGCCTTTACCGGCAGCCAGGGCGGCGGGCAGTTAAGTCCGGTGCGTTTAACCCTGGCAGGCGTGGCGCTGGCGGCGGTGCTGGAAGGGCTGACCAGCGGCATCGCCCTGCTTAATCCCGACGTCTACGATCAACTGCGTTTCTGGCAAGCCGGTTCGCTGGATATTCGCAATCTACATACCTTAAAAGTGGTGCTAATCCCGGTGCTTACCGCTGGAGCAACTGCGCTATTACTGAGCCGCGCGCTGAACAGTTTAAGCCTTGGCAGTGACACCGCGACGGCACTGGGCAGTCGCGTAGCGCGCACACAGTTGATTGGTCTGCTGGCAATTACCGTGCTTTGTGGTAGTGCGACGGCGGTAGTTGGCCCGATTGCCTTTATTGGCCTGATGATGCCGCACATGGCGCGCTGGCTGGTAGGTGCCGATCATCGCTGGTCGCTGCCCGTCACGCTACTCGCTACCCCTGCCCTGCTGCTGTTTGCCGATATCATTGGGCGGGTGATTGTTCCCGGCGAACTGCGCGTTTCTGTAGTCAGTGCCTTTATTGGCGCACCAGTGCTGATCTTCCTCGTACGACGTAAAACGCGAGGTGGCGCATGATTTACGTCTCTCGCCGATTAATTATCACCTGTCTGCTGTTGCTAATAGCTTGTGTGATGGCAGGCGTGTGGGGATTACGTAGCGGTGCCGTCACGCTGGAAACTTCGCAGGTATTCGCCGCGTTGATGGGCGACACGCCGCGCAGTATGACGATGGTGGTCACCGAATGGCGTTTACCACGCGTGCTGATGGCGCTGTTGATTGGCGCGGCGCTGGGCGTCAGCGGCGCGATTTTTCAGTCGCTGATGCGTAACCCGCTTGGCAGCCCTGACGTAATGGGCTTTAACACCGGGGCGTGGAGCGGCGTGCTGGTGGCGATGGTGCTGTTTGGTCAGGACATGACGGCTATCGCGCTGGCAGCAATGGTGGGCGGCATTGTCACTTCGCTGCTGGTCTGGCTGCTCGCCTGGCGTAACGGTATCGACACCTTTCGGTTGATTATTATCGGTATCGGTGTTCGCGCCATGCTGGTGGCCTTTAATACCTGGCTGTTGCTGAAAGCGTCTTTAGAAACGGCGCTAACAGCGGGTTTGTGGAATGCCGGATCGCTCAACGGCCTGACGTGGGCAAAAACCTCACCTTCCGCGCCAATCATTATATTGATGCTCATTGCCGCCGCCTTGCTGGTGCGGCGAATGCGCTTGCTGGAAATGGGCGATGATACCGCATGTGCGCTGGGCGTCAGCGTCGAACGTTCGCGGCTGTTAATGATGCTGGTCGCCGTAGTGCTTACCGCAGCTGCCACTGCCCTGGCGGGGCCAATTTCCTTTATTGCTTTAGTCGCGCCACACATTGCCCGTCGCATCAGTGGCACCGCTCGCTGGGGGCTGACCCAGGCGGCGCTGTGCGGGGCGTTGTTACTGCTGGTGGCCGATCTCTGCGCCCAACAACTGTTTATGCCGTATCAACTTCCGGTTGGCGTCGTTACCGTCAGCCTCGGCGGTATTTACCTTATCGTCTTGTTAATTCAGGAGTCTCGCAAAAAATGACCGAATCAGTAGCCCGTTTGCGCGGCGAACAGTTAACCCTCGGATATGGCAAATATACCGTTGCGGAAAATCTGACTGTAGAAATACCTGATGGTCACTTCACGGCAATTATCGGGCCAAATGGCTGCGGTAAATCCACGTTACTGCGTACCTTAAGCCGCCTGATGACGCCTGCTCACGGGCATGTCTGGCTGGATGGCGAGCACATTCAACATTACGCCAGTAAAGAGGTTGCACGCCGGATTGGTCTGTTGGCGCAAAACGCTACCACACCGGGCGATATCACCGTGCAGGAGCTGGTGGCGCGTGGGCGTTACCCGCATCAACCGCTGTTTACCCGCTGGCGCAAAGAAGATGAAGACGCGGTAACAAAAGCGATGCAGGCCACGGGAATAACTCATCTGGCGGATCAAAGCGTGGACACCCTTTCTGGCGGACAACGCCAGCGAGCGTGGATCGCGATGGTGCTGGCCCAGGAAACGGCAATTATGCTGCTCGATGAACCCACGACCTGGCTGGATATCAGTCATCAGATTGATTTGCTGGAACTGTTAAGCGAACTGAACCGCGAGAAAGGCTATACCCTGGCGGCGGTGCTGCACGATCTTAATCAGGCCTGTCGTTACGCCAGCCATTTGATTGCATTGCGGGAAGGAAAAATTGTTGCTCAGGGAGCGCCGAAGGATATTGTCACTGCTGAACTGATCGAGCGCATTTATGGTCTGCGCTGCATGATTATTGACGATCCGGTTGCCGGAACGCCGCTCGTGGTGCCGCTCGGACGAACGGCACCTTCAACCGCAAAGATTTAAACTAAGTGGTCTGCCATCATGGCATCCTGTTTTCTGGATGCCATCGCATGACGCAACAGCACACCACCACAAGCCACCATCCCGCCGACCAACGCAGAAAGGATCACGATAATCGCCTTACCCTGACCGTCTTTTTTTACGGGTAATGACGGACGCAACTGATATTTAAACGGTGTAAAATTCACATCGTTGACATTTGTTTTTGTTAATTGCTCGACTAGATACTGACGATTACGTAATTCACCGTTCAATTCCGCAACGTCAGTGACTGCTTTTTCAATTTCCAGTTTGCGTTCAATACCGTCTGCACCGAGAGAAATAGAGAAATCGGGGTCATCTTTAACGGCCTGACCATTACTGTATACGGGCTTTTTAATTCCTGCCGCGTTGGCAATGTCAAGTGAATAATTGAGGCGCTGAATGTTTGCATCAAGTTGATTTTTCGTTTTAATGCGATCCTGAGCCAGTTTTTCTTTTTCAAACTGGGTTTTGATCTCCAGTTTATTACGGACGTTTTCTATCGACTCTTTCACCACCAACGCAGAGATATAATCGATATACCCGGCCAACACTTTCTGTGCCTCTTCACTGGTGGGTGCGGTGAAACTTAGCGTCCAGGAAGTATACAATGCAGACTCATCTTTTTTCTTACTGGCATTGTCATCAACCGCTTTCATTTTTTCGCTCAATGCAACAATGGCGCGATGCAGATCCAGTGGGTCGATTTTCGCTTCTTTTAATTGATCCATCACATAAGGTGATGAACGCAGGTACTCCTCAAGCAAGCTAACAGACTGAAATTTCTTGATAAACAGGTTAAATGCTTCTGTACGATCAATTTTGATATCCAGATCCAGCACACGAAGCTTAGTGAATGTTTTCTCCAGCTCTTGCCACTGAACAGGTTCTGGAGGCGTGACAACCGCCGCGCTAGTCCATTTTTGCGGCAGGATGAAAGAGATCAGCAAGCCTGCGCAGGCAAACGCAAAAACGACCGCCATGACCGTTTTTTTTGCCCGCCATAAAACCTCGATTAGATTAAGTAAATCAATTTCATTATTACTGGGCGACGCCAGAGGATACTCGGGAAAATGAGCTTCACTTCCCTGTTTAATATTCAGTGATGACATGTAGTGAAACCTGAGGTTTTAGTCCGTAAAGCACAACGATGTACATAGCATTCTAACAGGAACTGAGATTTATCCGAAAGCACTCTTTCACTATTATTATTCTCAAAATGAATAACAAACTTAGCAACCCCAGCAATGACGCTGCTCTCAGAAAAATAAATAAATTTTAAGAATAAAAAAACCATAATCATTTAGTCGGATTATGGTTTTACATGAGGTTATGGCAAGTTCTTTACTAACGTACGGTTAGTTATTAATTTGTGTATTTATTAGTGGTCCTATTTCTTTAAAATACTCCGGGGAAATAATATCCACATGCGCACAATCCTGACGATAGATATCCAGCTCAGCAATCCACGGTGCCCAGGCCTGTTCAGGAGTCATACCTTCCTGAAGCGTGCGTTCGGCAACAAATAGCGTCGCTTTACCATCAAACGGTACGCTATGAGCTGTCGTCAGCAGGCGCACAGCATCAGCGTAGTTGCCTTCAATGGTGGTAAACAACTCCGTTGAGGTACTTCCCTGCTGTGCCGCCAGGAAGGCTTCGCGCTCGCGGTTAATCTCCGCCAGCACTTCCGGATCCAGACCATTGGCTTCTTTTTCCTGCCAGTTTTGCGTTTCTGGCGGCCAGGTATCCAGCAAGCCAAGAAATGCCACCTGTTCGCCACGGGCACGCAGTCGCGCCGCAATGCCCTGCGCCAGCGTACCGCCAAGTGAATAACCCAGCAGGTAATATGGGCCGTGCGGTTGTTGTTCAAGTAAGGTTGCCAGATGCGCTTCGCAGACTTCATCCAGGTTTGCCGCCGTCTGCATGGGGCCATGAGGGCGCGGCGACTGAATGCCGATAATCGACCATTGTGGATCGAGATAACGCGAGAGCACGCTGAACTGCCAGGCAAAACCGGATGCCGGATGGAAACAAAACAGCGTCGGGCCATTACCTTCACGCAACGGCAGAATGGTTTCGAATCCCATGCGCTGGGTGCTGTCTTCTTCACCATCAATAATCGTTGCCAGTTTGGCGACAGTTGACGCGACCATCACCTGCCCCGGCGTCACCTGACGAGCAAACTGTCGACTTAACTGCGCTGCCAGTTTCATTGCCAGTAGCGAATGACCGCCAAGCGCAAAGAAATCAGCATCGGCATCCTGCACGTCACAACCCAGCAACGACGAGAATGCCGCGGCGATAATCGTTTCACTGCCCGCTTTCGGCACACGCCCCGGCGTTTGTGCCTTCAGTTCAGGCAACGGTAAGGCTTTGCGATCCAGCTTGCCGTTGGCGCTAAGTGGTAACTGTGGAAGTTGCAGCAGAACCACCGGTACCATATGTGGTGGCAATGTTTCTCGAAGCTGCGCCTGTAATGCGCTGGTATCCAACGGCAGACCTGATTGCGACACCAGATAGCCCACCAACTGACGCGCATCACCACCAGTGGCTGCCGCCTGGTTAATCACACAGGCGTGGGTAACGGCTTGTTCGACATCCGGCAGCGCCTGCATCACGCGATCAATTTCGCCCAGTTCGATACGCTGCCCGCGAATTTTTAGCTGATCGTCACTGCGCCCGAGGTACTCCACCGCGCCGTTATCCAGCCAGCGGGCCACATCGCCGGTACGGTACATCCGTTCACCTGGGGCAAAAGGATCGGCAATAAAGCGGCTGGCGGTCAGATCGGGTCGTCCAAGATACCCCTGCGCCAGTTGAATACCGGTGAGATAGAGATCTCCCGCCACACCCGGCGGCACCGGATGCATCATCGCATCGAGAATGCGCAGGCCCGTATTCCACACCGGATAACCGATCGGCACACTGCTGCCGCGCACCTCTGCCAGTTCCTCGCCAAAAGCCGGATACCAACTGACATCTACCGCCGCTTCCGTCGGGCCATATAGATTATGCAACGGCGCGCCGGTTAACTGTTGCCATTCGCGGCATAAATCAGCCGGTAAGGCTTCACCACTACAGAAAACCTGTTTCAACGTCGCGCAACTCTGGCGAGCGGTTTGCGGCGTCAGCGATGCAACAAATGCCGCCAGCATCGACGGCACAAAGTGCGTGGTCGTTACGCCATAATCAGCAAAAAAATGCTGCATAGCGAGCGGGTCGCGGTGCGCTTCCGGTTCAGCCATCACCAGTTTCGCCCCGGCAATAAACGGCCAGAAAAACTCCCACACCGAGACATCAAAACTGCACGGCGTTTTTTGGGCAACAACATCTTCGCCTGTAAGCGGGTAATGGTTTTGCATCCATAGCAGGCGGTTAACGATAGCCTGCTGACCGACCATTACCCCTTTTGGTCTGCCGGTGGAACCTGAGGTGAAGATGATATAAGCCGTGTGGTGCGGTTGTGAAAGCTGCAGCGGCGCACTGCCCTGCGGTGTAAGCGGGGCGTTATAGCAAAGGCTGGTTAAATTGGGGATATCGCTAAAGCGCGGCAGTTGATCGTCGGTGGTGATTAACAGCGACGGACGCGCATCTTCCAGCATCATTTTCAGGCGATCGTCCGGATAGCCGGTATCCAACGGTAACCAGGCCGCACCAGCTTCAACTATCGCATGTAGCGCCAGGGTCAAAAAGACCGAGCGCGGTAGAGCCACCGCCACGCTGTCGCCCGGTTTAACGCCGCGCTCACGCAGCAGATTCGCCAGCGCCACCACCTGCTCGCGCATTTCCCGATAGCTGAACTGGTAACGCGCATCTGCCAGCGCCGGAGCATCCGGTGTTTTTGCCGCTTGTTCTGCCACCAGCGCGCTCAGCGTGGTTTCTGGAATCTCAACCTGAGTGGCGTTGATCTGCGCCAGCTGCGCATACTCACCTGGCAGCATAATATCGACATCGCCGCACAACAGCGACGGATCCGCAGCGAACTGCGCAATCAGCATTTTCAGGCGTTCAGCGTGTTGAATTAACGTTGGCTCATCGTAACGCTGTTTATTGGCGAGGATCTCAATACTCAAATCACCGTGTTCATCCGGGAACAGGGCCAGTTCAAGGTCATTAACCGGACCGGTTGCCAGGGTATGGGTTTGCGCCTGAACACCAGGAATATCCAGTTGGTAATCAAATACCTTGATATTGAGTACCGGACCGAACAGCGGTTCCTCTCCTGCCGCTCGCCCGCTGTCACGGACAATTTGTTCGGCATCGTAACGTTGATGGCGACGCATTTTTTTCAGTTGAGCCGCCAGTCGGGTTGCCAGTTCTGGTAGCGTTTCTTGCGCCGCAATGTGAATACCCAACGGTAAAACGTTGAGCACGGGTCCGGTAGCCGTCAGCGCCGCCGAGCCCAGTCGACGCATAAAGATAAATCCGGCAGCGTAGTCCATGCGATTGCACAATCGCCCCAGCCACAAGGCTGCCAACGCAAGTGCTAAATCGGTACGCTGCACACCTGAAAGTTGCGTAGCCAGCTGGCGGAATTCCCCGTTGGTAAATTCCAGTTTCAGGCGCAAAATATCTGCCGAAGCGCTGCGCCCCGGTAAAGGTGCCGGAGAAAGTGACGCGGGCGGTGGCAGTTGACGACGCTGTTCCGCCCAGAATGCCGCATCACGCTGCCAGGCTTCACTTTCGCGGTACTGCTGATACTCTTCCACTACATCAGCGAAAGGCGTAAACGGCGAAGCAGGCGTTGGTTCGCCACGCAGCCATGCGCAGTAAATATTGGCGATCTGGCGTGTAATGGCCGGGAAACTGAAGCCATCGACCAGCAAATGGTGATAACGCTGATACCAGTACCAGCGGTTATCCGCCACCTGTATCAGCTGATGAAAGACCAGTGGTTTACCACTATCGACGCGCAGATCTTGTTGCAAATCCGCCTGCATTAATGCC
Source organism: Escherichia sp. WS1118 (assembly GCF_046487695.1). Lineage (NCBI taxonomy): Bacteria > Pseudomonadati > Pseudomonadota > Gammaproteobacteria > Enterobacterales > Enterobacteriaceae > Escherichia > Escherichia sp. WS1118. The sequence continues at coordinate 127,703 of NZ_JBJQIZ010000003.1, forward strand.
CGCGCAGTACCGTGCGGATCAATGTTGGTTCGCAGGTCGATAATTTCTGGCAGTTCGAACGTCTGCGCATCATCGACCCACTGCCAGACTTCGCCGTTATCTTCCGTAAAACGCATCCGCAACGTATCTGCTTGCGCTAGTCCGGCAACCACCGCGCGGGCCAGTAGTGGCGCATCAACCTCTCCGATTAACTCAACGTAATGCGCCACGCTCCAGGCGGAGGGTAAATCCGACAGTTTTTCTGCCATCCAGATGCCGGGCTGTGCGGCGACCAAAGGTAAATGCTGGCTCATTGTGCCTCCTGCAACTGGGTGAAATTCGCCGGTGTCAGAGTACGCCAGTGGGCTTCCAGCCACTGCTGGCAGGACGCCTGTGACTGCGGCTGACACACAACGTCCCAGCCTGCCGGTAAGGCGCATTGTTGCGGCCACAGACTGAATTGCCCCTGCGCATTGCGCAAAATGTAAAACGCTCCCTGTGGATCATCGAAGGGATTACTGAATGCCATATTCAACTCCTGTCATGGAAAAGTGGTTGCCAGAGGTCGATTAGCCCCTGCATCAAGCCACCGCGCCAACAAAGCGCATCATGTCCGCCGTCAACCTGACGCCAGAAAATGGATTCTTTTAGGGGGTGTAATTGCGCATACAGCGCCTGATTGGCCTGCATGATCATCGGCTCGCGAACACCCGCTTCCAGCACAATGCGCAGACCTTCGGCGCTAACTTCACCAGTATTTAGCTGTTCAAGTAACATGCCCTCTTGGTGCCCGCCCCGATGCGGCCACCAGTACGAACCTGACTGGCTTAATACACAGCCAAAGCGTTCAGGCCAGTGCAGTCCGGCATACAGCGCGGAAAGCCCACCAAAACTCTGTCCGGCGACCACGGTGCGATCGGCGCGATCGCTAAAAGGGGCAATAGCTTTCACCTGGGGTAATAACTCTTGCTGTACTGCCAGCCAGAAATCCGCATTACACGGCAGTTCGTGGGCGCGGTGCGTGGTGTCGATAGCGTCGATCAACACATACACGGCGGGCGGAAGTTGCCGACGATGGGTCAGCGAAGTCAGCGCAGGCCAGACGGGCATACTCTGCGCCCAAAATTCGCCATCAAGCAAAACTGCCAGCGGGCGTTCTTCTGCTGTTGCATCGCCGGTGGTAAAAATCCATACACGGCGTGAATTTTTCAACCGTTCACTTTTCCAGATAATTTCTTTGGCAGGCGTTTCTGGCGCTTGCGGACAATCCCATCCCGGTTGCAGAGGCGCTTGCGGCATTTCGAGTGCAGAAACAGCGTGCCCTCGCCCGCCTTTCCAGCTTTGTGGATTCAGCGGATCGGCTATCGCCTGGGGTAATAGTTTTCGCCAGCCTTCGCGTAATTCGAGGCGATCGGGGGATGGTGCAGAAAAAATGTCATCGCGTTCGGTAGGAATAAAGCAGTAGCTGCCGCGCCAGTTGGCATTGAGTTGTGTCGTCCACTGCCAAACATCGGTTCCTGCAATTCGCTGCATCGACCGGGGCTGGCTGTTCTGATGGTGATCGGTCATGCCAGTGATATAGACCCATACGCGCTTTATCGTCGAGTGGCCTTCAGAACCTTGTGGATCACGCCACCAGAAAGTGACCTCAAACATTTCGTCATTCAGACGTTGCCATTCCGGGCCATGTTTCGACTGCCACCAGCTCTCACTTCCTACTTTTAACGCCGTCACACCATAACCCCATGTTTACTGTGCAATTTTTTATTGATTGCAGAAATATATTGATAATATTATTGATAACTATTTGCATTTGCAATAGCGTAATGGCGCGCCGTGGGAAGCGCGGACATTAATTAATCAGCTGCACTGCGTGTCTTTCAGGATCAAAGGTTTTCGCGGTAGCGGGATGCGTCGTGTTGATGACGACCATGCCCGACAGTTGCAATTCGTGGCAAAAATGCAGGAATAAAACAATGAACAAGAAGATTCATTCCCTGGCCTTGTTGGTCAATCTGGGGATTTATGGGGTAGCACAGGCACAAGAGCCGACCGATACTCCTGTTTCACATGACGATACTATTGTTGTTACCGCCGCCGAGCAGAACTTGCAGGCGCCCGGCGTTTCGACCATCACCGCAGATGAAATCCGCAAAAACCCGGTTGCCCGCGATGTATCGGAGATTATCCGTACCATGCCTGGCGTTAACCTGACCGGTAATTCCACCAGTGGTCAGCGTGGTAATAACCGCCAGATTGATATTCGCGGCATGGGTCCGGAAAACACGCTGATTTTGATTGACGGCAAGCCAGTAAGCAGCCGTAACTCAGTGCGTCAGGGCTGGCGTGGCGAGCGCGATACCCGTGGTGATACCTCCTGGGTGCCGCCTGAAATGATTGAACGTATTGAAGTTCTGCGTGGTCCGGCAGCTGCGCGTTATGGCAACGGCGCGGCGGGCGGCGTGGTTAACATCATTACCAAAAAAGGCAGCGGTGAGTGGCACGGCTCCTGGGATGCTTATTTCAATGCGCCAGAACATAAAGAGGAAGGTGCCACCAAACGCACCAACTTCAGCCTGACCGGTCCGCTGGGCGACGAATTCAGCTTCCGCTTGTATGGCAACCTCGACAAAACCCAGGCTGACGCGTGGGATATCAACCAGGGCCATCAGTCCGCGCGTGCCGGAACGTATGCCACGACGTTACCAGCCGGGCGCGAAGGGGTGATCAACAAAGATATTAATGGCGTGGTGCGCTGGGACTTCGCGCCTCTGCAGTCACTCGAACTGGAAGCGGGCTACAGCCGCCAGGGTAACCTGTATGCGGGTGATACGCAGAACACCAACTCTGACGCTTACACTCGATCGAAATATGGCGATGAAACCAACCGCCTGTATCGCCAGAACTACTCGCTGACCTGGAACGGTGGCTGGGATAACGGCGTGACCACCAGCAACTGGGTGCAGTACGAACACACCCGTAACTCGCGTATTCCGGAAGGTCTGGCGGGCGGTACCGAAGGGAAATTTAACGAAAAAGCGGCACAGGATTTTGTAGATATCGATCTTGATGACGTGATGCTGCACAGCGAAGTTAACCTGCCGATTGATTTCCTCGTAAACCAAACGCTGACGCTGGGTACAGAGTGGAATCAGCAACGGATGAAGGACTTAAGTTCCAACACCCAGGCGCTGACCGGAACGAATACCGGCGGTGCTATTGATGGTGTGAGTGCCACCGACCGTAGCCCGTATTCAAAAGCAGAAATTTTCTCGCTGTTTGCCGAAAACAATATGGAGCTGACTGACAGCACCATCGTAACGCCGGGGCTGCGTTTCGATCATCACAGTATTGTCGGCAATAACTGGAGCCCGGCGCTGAACATATCGCAAGGTTTAGGCGATGACTTCACGCTGAAAATGGGCATCGCCCGCGCCTATAAAGCGCCGAGTCTGTACCAGACTAACCCAAACTACATTCTCTACAGTAAAGGTCAGGGCTGCTATGCCAGCGCGGGCGGCTGCTATCTGCAAGGTAATGATGACCTGAAAGCAGAAACCAGCATCAACAAGGAGATTGGTCTGGAGTTCAAACGCGACGGCTGGCTGGCGGGCGTGACCTGGTTCCGTAACGATTATCGCAATAAGATTGAAGCGGGCTATGTGGCTGTAGGGCAAAACGCAGTCGGCACCGATCTCTATCAGTGGGATAACGTACCGAAAGCGGTGGTTGAAGGTCTGGAAGGATCGTTAAACGTACCGGTTAGCGAAACGGTGATGTGGACCAATAACATCACTTATATGCTGAAGAGTGAAAACAAAACCACGGGCGACCGTTTGTCGATCATCCCGGAATATACGTTGAACTCAACGCTGAGCTGGCAGGCACGGGAAGATTTGTCGATGCAAACGACCTTCACCTGGTACGGCAAACAGCAGCCGAAGAAGTACAACTATAAAGGTCAGCCAGCGGTTGGACCGGAAACCAAAGAAATCAGTCCGTACAGCATTGTTGGCCTGAGCGCGACCTGGGATGTGACCAAGAATGTCAGTCTGACCGGCGGCGTGGACAACCTGTTCGACAAACGTTTGTGGCGTGCGGGTAATGCCCAGACCACGGGCGATCTGGCAGGAGCCAACTATATCGCAGGTGCCGGGGCGTATACCTATAACGAGCCGGGACGTACGTGGTATATGAGCATTAATACTCACTTCTGAAGCTAACGTCAGATTGTTGACAAAGTGCGCGTAGTTCATGCCGGATGCGGCGTGAACGCCTTATCCGGCCTACAAAAATCTTGCCAATTCAATATATTGCAGGACCACGTAGGCCTGATAAGCGTAGCGCATCAGGCAGTTTTGCGTTTGTCATCATTCTCTAATATGGTTGACATGAAAACTACGCATACCTCCCTCCCCTTTGCCGGACATACGCTGCATTTTGTTGAGTTTGATCCGGCGAGTTTTCGCGAGCAGGATTTACTCTGGCTGCCGCACTACGCACAACTTCAACACGCTGGACGTAAACGTAAAACAGAGCATTTAGCCGGGCGGATCGCTGCAATTTATGCGCTGCGGGAATATGGCTATAAATGTGTGCCTGCAATCGGCGAGCTACGCCAACCTGTGTGGCCTGCGGGGGTATACGGCAGCATTAGTCACTGTGGGACTACGGCATTAGCCGTGGTTTCCCGTCAACCAATTGGCATTGATATTGAAGAGATTTTCTCTGCACAAACCGCAAGAGAATTGACAGACAACATTATTACACCAGCGGAACACAAGCGACTTGCAGACTGCGGTTTAGCCTTTCCTCTGGCGCTGACACTGGCATTTTCCGCCAAAGAGAGCGCATTTAAGGCAAGTGAGATACAGGCCGCTCAAGGTTTTCTGGATTATCAGATAATTAGCTGGAATAAACAGCAGATCATCATTCGACTAGAGGATGAGCAGTTTGCTGTGCACTGGCAGATAAAAGAAAAAATAGTCATAACGCTGTGCCAACACGATTAATTGACAACATCTGGTACGATTCGCCCGCAGCCATCACTGACCGCGGGCGAAAGTGTAAAGCAGGTGCCTTACCACCCTGACCTGACAACCGGATATGCGGGGATTGCTCCCCGCACAACGGCTACTTCTTCGGTTCGTAAGCGAGAACAGCCTTAAACTCAATATTACGTTCCTTTACGGTAAACTCACACAGCGAGTCTCCGACCAGAAGCGTAAATCCCAGCACCGTTAAACACAGCACTATGACTGCCACAAGGGCATATTTCGTCAGCATGTTTATATTGCCTCCATGCGAAGAAGGGACTACCATCCAAATTGTTCAGGTTTGGGTAGGTAGCCCCAGGGTTGATAGAAATATCGTCCTGGGGCTTCATCTTTCCAGACCTCAGAGTAAACCTGAAACCGGAAAGCTTCAGGCACCCGCCGTTATCTTACCCTTCTTCAGCAAAATAGCTGTTTATTTATACAGTAAGTCCTGTTTCGGACTTCTCTCTCCTCATTTGATCAACTGAAGCTGAACCCGTATTTTTCTGCATGCCGCAATCGTCAAAATTCTTCGCAGCCAGCCAGCTCTGCCATAACTTGGCACATTGCAAAAGTAGCCAAATTGCTTCAGTAGCAATCAGTTCACCATACCCAAAAAAGAAACATTCCAGAACTTCCGCATCTCGCCCAGCCGCTCCGACTTCTATACTGAATAGAAAACGCCAACATAAGAGAAACCTATGCCATTACCCGATTTTCATGTTTCTGAACCTTTTACCCTCGGTATTGAACTGGAAATGCAGGTGGTTAATCCGCCGGGCTATGACTTAAGCCAGGACTCTTCAATGCTGATTGACGCGGTTAAAAATAAGATCACGGCCGGAGAGGTAAAGCACGATATCACCGAAAGTATGCTGGAGCTGGCGACGGATGTTTGCCGTGATATCAACCAGGCTGCCGGGCAATTTTCAGCGATGCAGAAAGTCGTATTGCAGGCAGCCGCAGATCATCATCTGGAAATTTGCGGCGGTGGCACGCATCCGTTTCAGAAATGGCAGCGTCAGGAGGTGTGCGATAACGAACGCTATCAACGAACGCTGCAAAACTTTGGCTATCTCATCCAGCAGGCGACCGTTTTTGGTCAGCATGTCCATGTTGGCTGCGCCAGTGGCGATGACGCCATTTATTTGCTGCACGGCTTGTCACGGTTTGTGCCGCACTTTATCGCCCTTTCCGCCGCGTCGCCATATATGCAAGGAACGGATACGCGTTTTGCCTCCTCACGACCGAATATTTTTTCCGCCTTTCCTGATAATGGCCCGATGCCGTGGGTCAGTAACTGGCAACAATTTGAAGCCCTGTTTCGCTGCCTGAGTTACACCACGATGATCGACAGCATTAAAGATCTGCACTGGGATATTCGCCCCAGCCCCCATTTTGGTACGGTGGAAGTTCGGGTGATGGATACCCCGTTAACCCTTAGCCACGCGGTAAATATGGCGGGATTAATTCAGGCCACCGCCCACTGGTTACTGACGGAACGCCCGTTTAAACATCAGGAGAAAGATTACCTGCTGTATAAATTCAACCGTTTCCAGGCCTGTCGCTATGGGCTGGAAGGCGTCATTACCGATCCGCATACTGGCGATCGTCGGTCACTAACGGAAGCCACCTTGCGTTTACTGGAAAAAATCACCCCTTCTGCACATAAAATTGGCGCATCGAGCGCAATTGAAGCACTGCACCGTCAGGTCGTCAGTGGTCTGAATGAAGCGCAGCTAATGCGTGATTTCGTCGCCGATGGTGGCTCGCTAATTGGGCTGGTGAAAAAGCATTGTGAGATCTGGGCCGGAGAATAAGTCGGGAATTGCCTTACAGAAGAATATCCCTGACAATGGTGTTTTAACTTACATTTAACAATGTTATGAAACACCCTTTAGAAACCTTGACCACCGCAGCAGGCATTTTGCTGATGGCTTTCCTCTCTTGCCTGCTGCTGCCCGCCCCCGCACTGGGGCTAACGCTGGCACAAAAACTGGTGACCACGTTCCATCTGATGGATCTTAGCCAGCTTTACACTTTATTGTTTTGTCTGTGGTTTTTAGTGCTGGGCGCTATTGAGTATTTTGTTCTACGCTTTATCTGGCGACGCTGGTTCTCGCTGGCGGATTAAACGTCGATTATCGCCGAACTTCGCGGCATACTTTGCTTATTCTCCTTCGCCTAAAGGAACATTTATGGATAAGCAATCACTGCACGAAACGGCGAAACGCCTGGCTCTTGAGTTACCCTTTGTCGAGCTTTGCTGGCCTTTTGGCCCGGAGTTCGATGTTTTTAAAATTGGCGGCAAGATTTTTATGCTGTCGTCGGAGCTGCGCGGCGTCCCCTTTATCAATCTGAAGTCCGATCCACAAAAATCCCTGCTAAATCAGCAAATATACCCAAGCATCAAGCCTGGGTATCACATGAATAAAAAGCACTGGATTTCAGTGTATCCCGGCGAGGAAATCTCCGAAGCGTTACTTCGCGATCTGATCAACGATTCGTGGAATCTGGTGGTTGATGGTCTGGCTAAACGCGATCAAAAACGACTGCGTCCTGACTCAACCGTAAATCAATAGCGCATTTTTCTCGCTTACCATTTCATCTCGATCCTTGTAATCTGCTGGCACGCAAAATTACTTTCACATGGAGTCTTTATGGATATCATTTCTGTCGCCTTAAAGCGTCATTCCACTAAGGCATTTGATGCCAGCAAAAAACTTACCCCGGAACAGGCCGAGCAGATCAAAACTCTACTGCAATACAGCCCATCCAGCACCAACTCCCAGCCGTGGCATTTTATTGTTGCCAGCACGGAAGAAGGTAAAGCGCGTGTTGCCAAATCCGCTGCCGATAATTACGTGTTCAACGAGCGTAAAATGCTTGATGCCTCGCACGTCGTGGTGTTCTGTGCAAAAACCGCGATGGACGATGCCTGGCTGAAGCTGGTTGTTGACCAGGAAGATGCCGATGGCCGCTTTGCCACGCCGGAAGCGAAAGCCGCGAACGATAAAGGTCGCAAGTTCTTCGCCGATATGCACCGTAAAGATCTGCATGATGATGCAGAGTGGATGGCAAAACAGGTTTATCTCAACGTCGGTAACTTCCTGCTGGGCGTGGCGGCGCTGGGTCTGGACGCGGTGCCCATCGAAGGTTTTGACGCCGCCATCCTCGATGAAGAATTTGGTCTGAAAGAGAAAGGCTACACCAGTCTGGTGGTTGTTCCGGTGGGTCATCACAGCGTTGAAGATTTTAACGCTACGCTGCCGAAATCTCGTCTGCCGCAGAACATTACCTTAACCGAAGTGTAATTCTCCCTTGCCGGGCATCTGCCCGGCTATTTCCCCTCAGATTCTCCTGATTTGCATAACCCTGTTTCAGCCGTCATCATAGGCTGCTGTTGTATAAAGGAGACGTTATGCAGGATTTAATATCCCAGGTTGAAGATTTAGCGGGTATTGAGATTGATCACACCACCTCGATGGTGATGATTTTCGGTATTATTTTTCTGACCGCCGTCGTGGTGCATATTTTTTTGCACTGGGTGGTACTGCGGACCTTCGAAAAACGCGCCATCGCCAGTTCACGGCTTTGGTTGCAAATCATTACCCAGAATAAACTCTTCCACCGTTTAGCTTTTACCTTGCAGGGGATTATCGTCAATATTCAGGCGGTATTCTGGCTACAAAAAGGCACCGAAGCGGCAGATATTCTGACTACCTGCGCGCAGTTGTGGATCATGATGTATGCGCTGCTTTCAGTCTTCTCGTTGCTGGATGTGATTTTGAATCTGGCGCAGAAATTCCCGGCGGCATCTCAGTTACCGCTGAAAGGGATTTTTCAGGGGATTAAACTGATCGGCGCGATTCTGGTCGGCATTTTGATGATCTCGCTGCTGATTGGTCAGTCGCCAGCGATTCTGATCAGCGGTCTTGGTGCAATGGCTGCCGTGCTGATGTTGGTATTTAAAGATCCGATTCTTGGTCTGGTGGCAGGTATTCAGCTTTCCGCGAACGATATGCTGAAACTGGGCGACTGGCTGGAGATGCCGAAATACGGCGCGGATGGCGCGGTGATCGATATTGGGTTAACCACCGTCAAAGTACGTAACTGGGACAATACCATTACCACTATTCCCACCTGGTCTCTGGTTTCTGACTCCTTTAAAAACTGGAGCGGGATGTCAGCATCTGGCGGGCGACGTATTAAGCGCAGTATCAGTATTGATGTCACCAGTATTCGTTTTCTTGATGAAGACGAAATGCAACGTCTGAATAAAGCGCATTTGTTAAAGCCTTATTTAACCAGCCGCCATCAGGAAATTAATGAGTGGAATCGCCAGCAAGGTTCTACGGAGTCGGTATTAAACCTGCGCCGAATGACCAATATTGGAACCTTTCGTGCCTATCTGAACGAATATCTGCGGAATCATCCGCGGATTCGCAAAGATATGACCTTAATGGTACGCCAACTGGCTCCTGGTGATAACGGTTTACCGCTTGAGATCTATGCGTTTACCAACACCGTGGTGTGGCTGGAATATGAAAGCATTCAGGCTGATATATTCGATCACATATTTGCGATTGTCGAAGAGTTTGGTCTGCGACTTCATCAGTCGCCAACCGGCAATGATATTCGCTCTCTGGCGGGTGCATTTAAGCAGTAATTAAAAAAACCGCTCTCATCGAATGGATGAGAGCGGTTTCGGATGGTTGACATCATTTTGTCGGATGCGGCGTGAACGCCTTATCCGACCTACAGAATCGTTACAAATTGTAGGCCCGATAAGCTTGCGCATCGGGCAAATCAGCCTCACATCAGCTTAATTCACTTTCCTACGCAATGTTTTAAACGCCACAAACAGGAACACAATCCACACCGGCAGCAGAATCGCTGACAAGCGCATATCATCCATCGTGCACATCAGCAGCAAAATCATGCCGAGGAAGGCGATGCAAAGATAGTTGCCGAACGGATAGAGCAGCGCCTTAAACTGTGTTTCACGCCCCTGACGACGCATCGCTGCACGAAAACGCAGATGCGCCAGGCAGATCATAATCCAGTTCAACAGCAGCGTTGCTACCACCAGCGCCATCAGCAGACCAAACGCTTTTTGCGGCAGCAGATAGTTGATTAACACCACCAGCGAAGTGATCGCTCCGGAAAGCATCAGCGAGTTAATCGGCACGCCGCGACGGCTGACGCGAGTCAAAAACTTTGGCGCATTACCCTGCACAGAAAGGCCAAACAGCATGCGGCTGTTAGAGTAAACCCCGCTGTTATACACCGACAGCGATGCCACCAGAATGACGAAGTTCAGCGCAGAAGCTACCACGTTGCTGTCGAGATTATGGAAAATCATCACAAACGGGCTACTGTTGGATTTCACTTCCACCCACGGGTAGAGCGCCAGTAAAACCACCAGTGAACCGATATAAAACAGCAGGATGCGATACACCACCTGATTCACTGCTTTAGGGATGCTTTTTTCCGGATCGCGCGCTTCAGCCGCAGTAATCCCAATCAGCTCCAGACCGCCGAAGGAGAACATAATTACCGCCAGCGACAAAATCAATCCATTCCAGCCGGTGGCAAAGAAACCGCCGTAGCGCCAGAGGTTATCGATACTGGCTTTCTCACCGCCGTGCCCAGAAAACAGCAGCCACAGGCCAAAGCCGATCATACCGATGATCGCCAGCACTTTAATCAGCGCAAACCAGAACTCGGTTTCGCCATATAAGCGCACGTTCACCAGGTTAACGGCGTTGATGATAATAAAGAAGGCGGCAGCCCAAATCCACGTTGGAACATCCGGGAACCAGTACTGCATATAGATGCCCGCAGCGGTCAGCTCTGCCATTCCCACCAGCACGAACATTACCCAGTAGTTCCAGCCAGAGAGGAAGCCCGCAAACGGTCCCCAGTATTTATAGGCAAAGTGGGCAAATGAACCGGATACCGGCTCTTCGACCACCATCTCGCCGAGCTGGCGCATAATCAGGAAAGCGATGATCCCGGCGACGCCGTAGCCCAGCAATACAGCCGGACCCGCCATCTGAATCGCCGGGCCAATGCCAAGAAACAGACCAGTACCAATTGCGCCACCCAGCGCAATCAGTTGAATATGACGGTTATGTAATCCGCGATGAAGCGTCGGCTCTTGATTCGACGCAGTATCTTCCGATACGGTTGACGCGTTTTTCACGCCTTTCCCCTGTGTGTCTTTTTTGTTGAGGGGCACCTTTTAACATTTAGTGCCCATCGTCGCAAGACACAATCCACACGGTTAAACGGGGTATCCTGCTTTTATTTCCGTACCCGATGTCGGTGCAGCCACATCAGCTTATACGCCGCCGGGATAATAAACAGCGACAGCAAAGGCGCGGTGATCATGCCGCCAATCATCGGCGCGGCAATCCGGCTCATCACCTCTGACCCTGCTCCTGTTCCCCACAGAATCGGCAGCAGACCAGCGATAATCACCGCCACCGTCATCGCTTTCGGGCGCACGCGCAGTACCGCGCCGTGATATAACGCCTCATCCAGCTTCTGCTCGCTGAATGTTTGCGGATTATTCAACGACGGCTCGGCCTCTATGGCGTGACGTAAATACATCAGCATCACCACGCCAAATTCGGCGGCGACCCCGGCAAGGGCAATAAAACCGGTGCCCGTCGCCACGGAAAGATGAAAGCCCATCCACCACAGCAACCAGATGCCGCCCACCAGCGCAAACGGTACGCTGCTGATAATCAGCAACGCTTCGCCCACCCGACGGAACGCCAGATACAACAGCACGAAGATGATCATCAGCGTCATCGGCACCATCAGTTTCAGCTTATGGTTGGCGCGCTCCAGTAGCTCGAACTGCCCGGAGAATGCCACGCTGGTGCCCGGTTTTAACTGCACTTTTTCAGCTATCGCTTTTTGCAGATCGTGAACCACCGACACCATGTCACGATCGCGGGCATCGATATAAATCCAGCTCGTCGGGCGCGCATTCTCGGTTTTCAGCATCGACGGTCCGGTAGAGACTTTAACGTCGGCCACGTCCGCCAGAGTGATTTGCTGCTTCATCGGCGTGAGGATCGGCAACTGGCGCAGTGCCTGCGGGCTATCGCGCCAGCTTTGCGGATAACGCAGATTAATTGGATAACGAGCAATCCCTTCCACCGTTTCGCCAACCATCGCCCCGCCCACCGCAGAAGTCACAAACAACTGCACATCCGCCACCGTCATACCGTAACGCGCGGCTTTTTCACGGTTAATCTCAACGTTGATATAGCGCCCACCTTCCAGACGCTCAGCAAGCGCAGAAGCCACGCCTGGCACCGTTCGCGCCACTTCTTCAATTTGCTCCGCCATCGTGTCGATATCCGCCAGCACAGTGCCGGAAACTTTAATGCCGATAGGGCTTTTAATGCCAGTCGAGAGCATATCGATACGGTTACGAATTGGCGGCACCCACAGATTCGCCAGCCCCGGCAGACGCACGGTGTTATCCAGTTCCTCAATGATTTTGTCCATCGTCATGCCAGGCCGCCACTGATCCTGCGGCTTAAGCTGAATGGTCGTTTCTACCATTTCCAGCGGAGCAGAATCGGTGGCGGTTTCCGCTTTCCCGGTTTTGCCAAATACCCGCGCCACTTCAGGTACGCTCATAATCAGCTTGTCGGTTTTTTGCAGCATACTCGCCGCCTCCGCTGCGGAAATCCCCGGCAGCGTCGATGGCATATACAACAAGTCGCCTTCATTGATCTGCGGTAAAAATTCCCCGCCAACTTTATTGAGCGGCCAGAGAACCGTCAGCACCGAAAGCGCTGCCACCAACAGCGTGGTTTTCGGCCAGTGCAGTACTTTCAGCAACAGCGGATGATAAACACGAATCAAAAAGCGATTGAGCGGGTTACTGCTTTCTGGCGGAATTTTGCCACGGATCCAGTAGCCCATCAGGATCGGGATCACTACGATCGCCAGCAGCGCCGCGCCCGCCATCGCATAGGTTTTGGTGAACGCCAGCGGGCCAAACAGACGCCCCTCCTGCCCTTCCAGGGTGAAAATCGGGATAAACGACAGCGTGATAATCAGCAGACTGATAAACAGCGCCGGCCCCACTTCAACAGATGCATCGGTGATCACCTGCCAGCGCGTTTTATTATCCAGCGTGGCGTCAGGATGCTGGTGCTGCCACTCTTCCAGCCGTTTATGCGCATTCTCGATCATGACGATAGCGGCATCGACCATCGCCCCGACGGCAATCGCAATGCCACCCAACGACATAATATTGGCGTTCAGTCCCTGAAAGTGCATGACAATAAAAGCAATACACAACCCCAGCGGCAACGAAATAATCGCCACCAGCGCCGAGCGCACATGCCAGAGAAACAGCGCACAGACTACCGCCACCACAATAAACTCTTCCAGCAACTTGCCGCTGAGGTTGTCAATGGCGCGGTCAATGAGCTGACTGCGATCGTATGTTGTAACTATCTCCACGCCTTCCGGCAGACTGCTTTTCAGCGTTTCCAGTTTGTCCTTCACGGCGGCGATCACTTCACGGGCGTTTTTGCCGGAACGCAGGATCACCACCCCGCCCGCCACTTCGCCTTCGCCGTTCAGTTCGGCAATGCCCCGGCGCATCTCCGGGCCAACCTGGACCTTCGCAACATCACGCAGATAAACGGGCACGCCATTTTCACTGGCTTTTAAAACGATGTGATTAAAGTCGTCGAGCGTTTGCAGATAGCCGCTGGCGCGCACCATATATTCCGCTTCCGCCAGTTCGATCGACGAACCGCCCGCTTCCTGGTTTGAAGCATCCAGCGCGCTTTTTACTTCGGCGAGACTGATGCCATACTGCGCCAGGCGCTGAGGATCGATAACCACCTGATACTCTTTCACCACACCGCCCACCGACGCCACTTCCGCAACGTCAGGGATGGTTTTTAGCTCATATTTGAGAAACCAGTCCTGCAATGAGCGTAAATCGGCCAGATCGTGCTTACCGCTGCGATCCACCAGTGCATATTCATAGATCCAGCCAACACCCGTGGCATCTGGCCCCAGCTCGGCGCTGACTCCCGCAGGCAGCTTACCCTGTACCTGGTTGAGGTACTCCAGCACCCGCGAGCGCGCCCAGTACGGATCGGTGCCATCTTCGAAAATGACATACACATAAGAGTCGCCAAACTGCGAGAAACCGCGCACAGTCTTCGCGCCAGGCACCGACAACATGGTGGTGGTTAGCGGATAAGTCACCTGATTTTCAACGATTTGCGGTGCCTGACCGGGATAGCTGGTTTTAATAATCACCTGTACATCAGAGAGATCCGGCAGTGCATCCACTGGCGTGTTAATGATAGTCCAGGTGCCCCAGATACTCAGAAACAACGCGCCCATCAGCACCAGAAAACGGTTCGCCACCGAGCGACGAATAATCCATTCAATCATTGGCTATTCCCTCAATGCGCATGGGTAGCACTTTCAGAGCGCATCCGCTCCAGTGCGCCAGAAATATTGGCTTCAGAATCAATCAGGAACAGGCCGCTGGAAACCACCTTTTCACCTTCCGCCAGACCAGAGCGTAACGCGGTGACGCCTTGCGATGCCTGGAAAACGGCAACGCGTTTCGGTACAAAGCGCCCGTCAGCATCAACGGTAATCACCCGCTGTTCGTTGCCGGTATCAATCAGCGCCTGTGACGGAATGAGCAGCATCGGTTCGCTGGCGGTATTGAGTTGCAACCAGGCGTTCATGCCCGGTTTTAGCGCCTCGTCGGCGTTGTCGACTTCCAGACGCAGTTGCAGCGTGCGGGTCGCAGCATCCACGCCAGGTAGCAGCGTCCATTTGCGGATGGTGAGTGTTTTATCAGGTCGCGCCGGAACGGTGAGCGTAAACTGCGAGGCATCTTTCACCAGCCAGGCGATGGACTCCGGGATCGCAGCAGTGACCCACACCGGGTCCATACCCTGAATTTTCGCGACCACGTTATCTTTGGCGATATTCATTCCCGCGCGCAGATCAAACGCGGTGATCACGCCATCAATGGGCGCTTTGAGCGTAAAGCGAGTCTGGATTTTTTGCGTGGCGATCAGACGGCGAATATCAGCCTCCGGCATTCCCGCCAGTCGCAGTCGCTCAAGAATGCCTTCAGTCTGGGTCGCCGTACCGCCGGTTTCGCGCAGCAGTAAATACTCACTCTGCGCTTCCACCCAGTCGGGAATGGTCAGGTCGAGAAGCGGCGCGCCCTTTTGCACTTTATCGCCCACGGTAAGCGGATACACCTTGTCGATAAACCCGGCGGCGCGGGCCTGCACAATGGCATACTGATACTCGTTGTAACTGACATTCGCCGGGAAACTCTGGGAAAAAGTCAGCGGCCCGCGCGTGACGGTCGCCGTTTTCACCCCCAGATTCTGCGTCTGAGTCGGGTCAATGCGCACACCAGACGCAGAACTCTCTTCATCGGCATATTTCGGCACCAGATCCATATCCATAAACGGCGATTTCCCTGGTTTATCGAACCGCGTATTGGGATACATCGGGTCGTACCAGAATAAGACTTTACGTTCTGCGGTCGACGTTTTTTCTGCGGGCGGTTCCTCCTTTGCAAACCAGGTAAAACCTGCCGCAGAAATAATACCGCCCGCGATCATGCTGCCGATAATAAGCGCGATTTTTTTCATCTCATTAAACCTGGATTACTGGCTGACTTTAATATCCTGTAATAAAGAAAGGTTGCCCTGTTGGACAAAATTAAACGCTACTTTGTCGCCGGTTTTAATTTCGCTCATTTTCGTCTGCGGGGTGATGGTAAAGCGCATGGTCATCTCCGGCCAGTTCACGGCAGCAATCGGATCGTGATGGATGGTGATTTTTTTGCTTTCCAGATCAACACCTTTTACCACCCCAGTGGCGCTAATAACCTGTGGTTTTGCTTCGCTCATGGTTTCATGATGATGTTCGTTAGCCTGGGCATTAAAGCCAATAACGGTAAACAGACTGAACATTGCGACTTGCAGTGCTTTTTTCATTTATTCTCTCCTGGAGTTAAAAATTATTGCTGCCAACCGCCGCCTAAGGCGGCATATAAAGAAATTTCGTTAACCTGACGGGCATAATTCAGGTCAAGTAAAGTTTGTCGGGTTGCAAATAAAGAACGCTCAGCATCCAGCACTTCCAGATAGCTTACTGCGCCGTGCTGATATAATGCCCGCGCCCGTTGCAAAGTAATTTGCAGCGACGCCAGATAACGCTGCTGGGCGCTAATTTGATCGTTCAGGCTTTGACGTAATGCCAGCGCATCTGCCACTTCTTTAAAGGCGTTCTGGATTTTCTGTTCATAATTCACCACCGACTGCTGCTGGCGAATTTCGGCGATATCCAGATTGGCCTGGTTACGTCCGGCATTAAAAATGGGGATCTCAATTTTGGGTATAAAATTCCACATCCCGCTGCTGGCGTTAAATAATGACGACAGATCGCTGCTGGCGGTTGATATTCCGCTGGTCAGGCTGATAGACGGGAAAAATGCCGCGCGTGCGGCCCCAATATTGGCATTAGCCGCCATTAACGCGTGTTCAGCTTCCATAATATCCGGGCGCTGCAATAAGATTTGCGACGACAAGCCCGCCGGTAATTTAACGCTTTGCAGGCTGTCGCTGTTTACTGTCTGCGCTTGCGGCAGCTTGCCGTAGCTTCCCAATAACAGTTGCAATGCATTATTCGCTTGCGCCAGTTCCCCCTGACGTTTAGCGATGTCGCTGCGGGTACTTTCTATCACCCCGCGAGCCTGTTCCAGCGCCAGAACATTGCTGCTACCGGTCAACAGTTGTTTTTCGACAAACGCATATGACTGCTGATAATTACGCAGCGTTTCTTCGGCTATTTGCAATTGCGCATACGCCAGTTGCTGATTGAAATAGCTTTGCGCGACATTAGAAACCAGCAGAATATGCACCGCGCGCTGAGCTTCCTCAGTGGCTAAATAATTTTGGCGCTCGGCTTCGCTCATGTTCTTTAAGCGCCCGAAAAAATCGAGATCAAAGCTGGCGTTAAGGCCAGTAGAGAACTCCCGCGTCGTGGCTGAATCGCCTTTAAGATTGCCGCTCCAGCTGCCGCTGCCCTCGCCATTGAGCTGTGGGTAGCGGTCGGCATCGGTCAGACGATATTGCGCCCGCGCTTCCTGCACTTTCAGCGCCGCCATGCGCAAATCCCGGTTATTCACCAACGCCTCGCTAATCAGCGTCTTCACCTGATTATCAACAAAAAAGGTGCGCCAGCCCGCGTTCTGGTAGTTATCTGCTGCGTTAACCAGGCCGTTCTGGCTGAGTGAGAACTGCTGCGGCACGGGCATTGCCGGACGCTGATAATCCGGTGCCAGTGAACAACCGGTTAGCGCAAGGGCCACACAAAATGGCAGAAGTTTACAAGGAGACATAGGCTCATAATTTCTGGTGATTTTATGCTGCCAACTTTACTCGCCAGGCTCTGATTTTCCGGTGACAGGAAAATGACAAAATTGTCATTTTGCCAATAAGCGATTGCCATCTGATCCCGCTACTCTAGAATTGCCCGGGCAACATGCGGAGGAAATATGAAACTGTTGATTGTCGAAGATGAAAAGAAAACCGGAGAATACTTGACCAAAGGGTTAACCGAAGCCGGTTTTGTGGTCGATTTGGCCGACAACGGGCTGAATGGCTACCATCTGGCGATGACCGGTGATTATGATCTGATAATCCTCGATATTATGCTGCCGGACGTGAACGGCTGGGATATCGTGCGCATGTTGCGTTCCGCCAATAAGGGGATGCCGATTCTGTTGCTTACCGCGCTTGGCACCATTGAACATCGCGTCAAGGGGCTGGAGTTGGGGGCGGATGACTATCTGGTGAAGCCGTTCGCTTTTGCTGAACTGCTGGCGCGGGTGCGCACTCTACTGCGGCGCGGGGCGGCGGTGATTATCGAAAGTCAGTTTCAGGTTGCCGATCTGATGGTCGATCTCGTCAGCCGCAAAGTCACCCGCAGCGGCACGCGCATCACTCTGACCAGTAAAGAATTTACTCTGCTGGAGTTTTTCCTCCGCCATCAGGGCGAAGTGCTGCCCCGCTCGCTTATCGCCTCGCAGGTATGGGACATGAATTTTGACAGCGATACCAACGCCATTGATGTGGCGGTGAAGCGGCTGCGCGGCAAAATCGACAACGACTTTGAGCCAAAGTTGATTCAGACCGTGCGCGGCGTGGGTTACATGCTAGAGGTGCCGGATGGTCAGTAAGCCATTTCAGCGCCCGTTTTCGCTGGCAACCCGCCTGACCTTTTTTATCAGCCTCGCCACCATCGCGGCGTTTTTCGCCTTTGCATGGATCATGATCCACTCGGTAAAAGTGCATTTTGCCGAGCAGGATATTAATGATTTAAAGGAGATTAGCGCCACCCTTGAACGGGTACTTAATCACCCTGACGAAACGCAAGCCCGACGCTTAATGACGCTGGAAGATATCGTCAGTGGTTATTCCAATGTGTTGATCTCCCTGGCAAATAGCCACGGTAAAACGGTGTATCACTCCCCCGGTGCGCCGGATATCCGCGAGTTTACGCGTGACGCCATACCCGATAAAGACGCGCAGGCTGGCGAGGTGTATCTCCTTTCCGGCCCGACGATGATGATGCCAGGGCACGGTCACGGGCATATGGAACACAGCAACTGGCGGATGATTAACTTGCCGGTTGGCCCGCTGGTTGACGGCAAACCGATTTATACGCTCTACATCGCGCTTTCGATCGATTTTCATCTTCATTACATCAATGATTTGATGAATAAACTTATTATGACCGCATCGGTAATCAGCATCCTGATCGTCTTTATCGTGCTGTTGGCGGTACATAAAGGTCACGCGCCGATCCGCAGCGTCAGCCGTCAAATCCAGAATATCACCTCGAAAGATCTCGACGTTCGCCTTGACCCGCAGACCGTGCCCATTGAGCTGGAACAGCTGGTACTGTCGTTCAACCATATGATCGAGCGTATTGAGGATGTCTTTACCCGCCAGTCCAATTTCTCAGCGGATATCGCCCACGAAATTCGCACACCTATTACTAATCTCATTACGCAAACGGAAATCGCCCTCAGCCAGTCGCGCAGCCAGAAGGAGCTGGAAGATGTGCTCTACTCTAATCTCGAAGAGCTGACGCGAATGGCGAAAATGGTCAGCGATATGCTGTTTCTCGCTCAGGCCGATAACAACCAGCTAATCCCCGAAAAGAAAATGCTCAACCTGGCGGATGAAGTCGGCAAAGTGTTCGATTTTTTCGAGGCGTTAGCAGAAGATCGCGGCGTGGAGCTGCGGTTTGTTGGCGACGAGTGTCAGGTTGCGGGCGATCCGCTGATGCTGCGTCGGGCGTTAAGTAACCTGCTTTCTAATGCCCTGCGTTATACGCCAACCGGAGAGACAATTGTTGTGCGCTGCCAGACGGTCGATCACCTGGTGCAAGTTACCGTCGAAAACCCCGGTACGCCCATTGCGCCCGAACACTTACCGCGATTGTTTGACCGTTTCTACCGCGTTGATCCTTCCCGCCAGCGAAAAGGCGAAGGTAGCGGCATTGGTCTGGCGATAGTGAAATCGATTGTTGTCGCGCATAAAGGCACTGTTGCAGTAACGTCAGATGCACGGGGGACAAGGTTTGTTATCATATTACCCGCTTAATCCTTCAGCAAACGGCAACTTTTATAACCAGTGTAAAAATAACATGCCGCAATAGTAATACCTATTAATGATAAAAAGCTGTCACAATTCATAAAAAACCTTAATATACGCCACCCTAAACATAACCAGCGTTAATGTAAGGTTTTTGTGTGGACTGGCTTCTTGATGTTTTTGCTACCTGGCTCTACGGCTTAAAAGTAATCGCGATAACGTTAGCGGTCATTATGTTCATCAGCGGGCTGGACGATTTTTTTATTGATGTCGTCTACTGGGTACGCCGCATTAAACGCAAGTTGAGTGTTTATCGCCGCTACCCGCGAATGAGTTACCGCGAACTGTATAAACCAGATGAAAAACCGTTAGCGATTATGGTTCCGGCGTGGAATGAAACGGGCGTCATCGGCAATATGGCCGAGCTGGCGGCGACCACGCTCGACTACGAAAACTATCATATCTTTGTTGGCACCTACCCCAACGACCCCGATACTCAGCGTGATGTTGACGAAGTGTGCGCTCGCTTCCCGAACGTGCATAAGGTAGTCTGCGCGCGTCCTGGCCCCACCAGCAAAGCCGACTGTCTGAACAACGTGCTGGACGCCATCACCCAATTTGAACGTAGCGCCAATTTCGCTTTTGCTGGTTTTATTCTGCATGACGCCGAAGATGTGATTTCACCGATGGAATTGCGTCTGTTCAACTATCTGGTCGAGCGTAAAGATCTGATTCAGATCCCAGTGTATCCGTTCGAACGCGAATGGACGCACTTCACCAGCATGACCTACATTGATGAGTTTTCAGAACTGCATGGCAAAGATGTTCCGGTGCGTGAAGCCCTCGCCGGACAGGTGCCCAGCGCAGGCGTCGGCACCTGTTTCAGCCGCCGCGCCGTGACCGCACTGTTAGCTGACGGTGACGGTATTGCTTTCGACGTGCAGAGTCTGACTGAAGATTACGACATTGGCTTCCGCCTGAAAGAGAAAGGTATGACGGAAATTTTTGTCCGTTTTCCGGTGGTGGACGAAGCCAAAGAACGCGAGCAGCGTAAATTTTTACAGCATGCACGGACGTCAAACATGATCTGCGTGCGCGAATATTTCCCCGATACCTTTTCGACTGCGGTTCGGCAAAAATCTCGCTGGATCATCGGCATTGTTTTCCAGGGCTTTAAAACCCACAAATGGACCTCCAGCCTGACGCTGAACTACTTTCTCTGGCGCGACCGCAAAGGGGCAATCAGTAACTTTGTCAGCTTCCTCGCGATGCTGGTGATGATACAGCTTTTGCTGTTGCTGGCGTATGAAAGTTTGTGGCCCGATGCCTGGCATTTCCTTTCTATTTTCAGCGGCAGCGCATGGTTAATGACTCTGCTGTGGCTAAACTTTGGCTTGATGATTAACCGCATCGTGCAGCGGGTGATTTTCGTTACTGGCTACTACGGCCTGACGCAGGGGCTGCTATCTGTCCTGCGTCTTTTCTGGGGCAACCTGATTAACTTCATGGCCAACTGGCGCGCGTTAAAACAGGTACTTCAACACGGCGATCCACGTCGCGTCGCGTGGGATAAAACAACGCATGACTTCCCCAGCGTGACTGGCGATACCCGCTCGTTGCGTCCGTTAGGTCAAATCCTGCTGGAAAATCAGGTCATCACTGAAGAACAACTCGATACAGCACTGCGTAATCGCGTCGAAGGTCTACGCCTGGGCGGTTCAATGCTGATGCAGGGGCTGATTAGCGCCGAGCAACTGGCACAGGCGCTGGCAGAGCAAAACGGCGTGGCGTGGGAATCCATCGATGCCTGGCAGATCCCTTCCTCGCTGATTGCCGAAATGCCGGCCTCCGTGGCGTTGCATTATGCGGTACTGCCGCTGCGTCTGGACAATGATGAGTTAATTGTCGGCAGTGAAGATGGTATTGACCCGGTTTCGCTGGCGGCCCTGACGCGTAAAGTCGGACGCAAAGTGCGTTACGTCATTGTTCTGCGGGGACAAATTGTCACCGGATTACGCCACTGGTATGCACGCCGACGCGGTCACGATCCGCGGGCAATGTTGTACAATGCAGTTCAGCATCAGTGGCTCACGGAACAGCAGGCCGGTGAAATCTGGCGGCAATATGTGCCGCATCAGTTCCTGTTCGCAGAAATACTGACCACGCTCGGTCATATTAATCGTTCAGCAATTAACGTGTTGTTATTGCGCCATGAACGCAGTTCTCTGCCGCTCGGCAAGTTTTTGGTCACCGAAGGCGTTATCAGCCAGGAAACGTTGGATCGCGTCCTGACAATTCAACGCGAATTACAAGTTTCGATGCAATCACTATTACTCAAAGCAGGTTTAAACACTGAACAGGTTGCACAACTGGAGTCCGAAAATGAAGGAGAATAACCTTAATCGCGTCATCGGATGGTCTGGTTTACTGCTGACGTCTTTATTGAGTACCAGCGCACTCGCAGACAATATCGGCACCAGCGCAGAAGAGCTGGGGCTGAGCGATTATCGCCATTTTGTTATTTATCCCCGTCTCGATAAGGCGCTGAAGGCACAGAAAAATAACGACGAAGCAACCGCCATCCGCGAATTTGAATATATACACCAGCAGGTGCCGGATAATATTCCGCTGACTTTATACCTTGCGGAAGCCTATCGCCATTTTGGTCATGATGACCGGGCGCGGCTGTTGCTTGAGGATCAACTGAAACGTCACCCAGGAGATGATCGGCTTGAGCGCAGTCTGGCGGCTATTCCTGTTGAAGTGAAAAGCGTTACGACTGTTGAAGAACTGCTTGCCCAGCAAAAAGCGTGCGATGCTGCGCCGACCCTGCGTTGTCGCAGTGAAGTCGGGCAGAATGCCCTGCGGCTGGCACAATTACCTGTCGCCAGAGCGCAACTGAACGATGCGACGTTTGCTGCATCGCCGGAAGGAAAAACGCTGCGAACCGATCTGCTGCAACGCGCAATCTACCTGAAACAATGGTCCCAGGCAGATACGCTATACAATGAAGCACGCCAGCAGAACACATTAAGCGCGGCAGAACGCCGTCAGTGGTTTGACGTGCTTCTTGCCGGGCAGCTGGACGATCGGATCCTGGCGCTGCAATCACAGGAGATCTTCACCGATCCTCAGTCATATATTACTTACGCGACCGCGCTGGCTTATCGTGGCGAAAAAGCACGCCTCCAGCATTATCTCATTGAAAATACGCCGCTATTTACCACGGACGCACAAGAGAAAAGTTGGCTCTATCTGTTATCTAAATACAGCGGCAACCCCGTTCAGGCGTTGGCGAATTATACGGTACAGTTTGCCGACAACCGCCAGTATGTTGTTGGCGCGACGCTACCGGTGCTGTTAAAAGAAGGTCAGTACGGCGCAGCGCAAAAACTACTCGCCACCCTCCCCGCCAATGAAATGCTTGAGGAGCGTTATGCCGTTAGCGTAGCGACCCGTAACAAGGCTGAAGCTCTGCGTCTGGCACGATTGCTGTATCAGCAAGAACCGGCAAATCTTACCCGCCTGGATCAACTGACCTGGCAACTGATGCAGAACGGGCAGTCACGCGAAGCTGCCGATTTATTGCTGCAACGCTATCCTTTCCAGGGCGATGCGCGTGTCAGCCAGACGTTAATGGCGCGACTGGCGTCTCTGCTGGAAAGTCATCCTTACCTGGCAACGCCGGCGAAGGTGGCAATTTTATCGAAACCTTTACCGCTGGCGGAGCAACGTCAGTGGCAAAGTCAGTTGCCGGGTATTGCTGATAATTGCCCGGCAATAGTTCGCTTGCTGGGCGATATGTCGCCTTCTTACGATGCTGCCGCCTGGAACCGTCTGGCAAAGTGTTATCGGGACACGCTACCCGGTGTGGCGTTGTATGCATGGCTTCAGGCCGAACAACGACAACCGAACGCCTGGCAACATCGTGCGGTAGCCTATCAGGCGTATCAGGTTGAGGATTACACCACCGCACTGGCGGCCTGGCAGAAAATCAGTCTTCACGACATGAGCAATGAGGATCTGCTTGCTGCTGCCAATACCGCCCAGGCGGCAGGAAATGGCGCGGCTCGCGATCGCTGGTTACAACAGGCTGAACAACGTGGGCTGGGAAACAATGCCCTCTACTGGTGGCTGCATGCGCAACGTTACATTCCTGGTCAGCCGGAACTCGCACTGAACGATCTCACGCGCTCAATCAATATTGCGCCTTCTGCCAACGCTTACGTTGCGCGGGCAACAATTTATCGCCAACGTCATAATGTCCCGGCGGCGGTGAGTGATTTGCGCGCCGCGCTGGAACTGGAACCGAATAATAGCAACACCCAGGCAGCGCTTGGTTACGCCTTGTGGGATAGCGGTGATATCGCACAGTCGCGGGAAATGCTCGAACAGGCGCATAAAGGGCTACCGGACGATCCGGCACTTATCCGACAACTGGCCTACGTGAACCAGCGTCTGGATGACATGCCTGCGACGCAGCACTACGCCCGGCTGGTGATTGATGACATTGATAATCAGGCGCTGATAACCCCACTGACCCCAGAGCAAAATCAGCAACGCTTCAATTTCCGCCGTCTGCATGAGGAGGTCGGTCGCCGCTGGACGTTCAGTTTCGATTCTTCTATCGGCTTGCGTTCCGGCGCAATGAGTACCGCTAACAATAATGTCGGCGGTGCAGCGCCAGGGAAAAGCTATCGTAGCTACGGACAACTGGAAGCCGAGTACCGCATCGGACGCAATATGCTGCTGGAAGGCGACCTGCTCTCAGTTTATAGCCGCGTCTTTGCCGATACCGGAGAAAACGGGGTGATGATGCCGGTGAAAAATCCGATGTCCGGCACCGGTCTGCGCTGGAAGCCGCTGCGCGATCAGATCTTTTTCCTCGCCGTCGAACAGCAGTTGCCGCTGAACGGACAAAATGGCGCATCCGATACCATGCTGCGCGCCAGCGCCTCATTCTTTAATGGCGGCAAATACAGCGACGAATGGCACCCGAACGGTTCAGGCTGGTTTGCCCAAAACCTGTACCTCGATGCGGCGCAATATATCCGCCAGGATATTCAGGCGTGGACGGCAGATTATCGCGTCAGCTGGCATCAGAAGGTGGCAAACGGGCAGACTATTGAGCCTTATGCTCACCTTCAGGACAACGGCTATCGTGATAAAGGCACTCAGGGCGCGCAGCTTGGCGGTGTCGGGGTCCGCTGGAATATCTGGACCGGCGAGACGCACTACGACGCCTGGCCGCACAAAGTCAGTCTCGGCGTCGAGTATCAACATACCTTTAAGGCGATTAATCAACGTAACGGAGAGCGCAACAACGCGTTTCTCACCATTGGAGTGCACTGGTAAATGCGTAAGTTCATTTTCGTATTGTTGACACTGCTTTTGGTCAGCCCTTTTTCCTTTGCGATGAAAGGTATTATCTGGCAACCACAAAACCGTGATAGTCAGGTTACCGATACCCAGTGGCAGGGGCTGATGAGTCAGTTACGTTTGCAAGGCTTCGATACCCTGGTTTTGCAATGGACCCGTTACGGCGATGCATTCACCCAGCCAGAACAGCGCGCGTTATTGTTTAAGCGTGCCGCTGCTGCGCAACAGGCTGGCCTGAAGCTGATTGTCGGGCTGAACGCCGATCCGGAATTTTTTATGCACCAGAAACAGTCGTCCGCAGCGCTGGAAAGCTATCTTAATCGCCTGCTGGCTGCCGATCTCCAGCAAGCCAGATTATGGAGCGCCGTGCCTGGCGTAACGCCGGATGGCTGGTACATCAGCGCGGAAATTGACGACCTGAACTGGCGCAGCGAAGCCGCCCGTCAGCCTTTGCTAACATGGTTAAACAACGCGCAGCGGTTGATTAGCGATGTTTCAGCAAAACCGGTTTATATCAGTAGTTTTTTCGCCGGAAACATGTCGCCAGATGGCTATCGCCAACTGCTGGAACAAGTTAAAGCAACCGGTGTTAATGTCTGGGTACAGGATGGCAGCGGCGTGGATAAACTGACCGCTGAACAGCGTGAACGTTATCTACAGGCCAGCGCCGATTGCCAAAGTTCCGCCCCAGCAAGCGGCATTGTTTATGAACTGTTTGTCGCTGGTAAAGGTAAAACGTTTACAGCGAAACCGAAACCGAACGCAGAAATTGCCTCGCTGTTAGCGAAACGTTCCTCTTGCGGTAAAGACACGCTCTATTTCTCTCTGCGCTATTTGCCCGTCGCGCAGAGTATCCTTGAGTATTAATGATTAAAGGGAGCAACTTAGTTTGCTCCTTTCCTTTTCACTTTCCTAATCAAAATCCTGGCAAGATGAATTGTTTAGCAGAAATTCTGTTTTCATTTTATTCGTCTGACGCGTTCCAATTATTTAGCAAAACCGCGACAACAAAGTGATGGTGTAATTTGTAAAAGGGAACAAATAAATGGCTCGCCCTGCAGGATTCGAACCTGTAGCCCACGGCTTAGAAACTCCAGGAACGACATTTTAAGTCAACAAATTACCGCGCCATCTCTGCGTTCACACGTCCCACTACCTCAAAATATGTAAAACCTTGCAAGCCATTGCGAGGCCTTATGTGTCTCAGTTTTGTTCCTCTTTTTTATACTAAAAAACACAGCAATTGAGGATAAACCTCATGCTATTATCGCTAATATGCATCTAAAGGCATGGCACTTGAATAGATAAAAACTCCACAAAGAAAAAAATAATTAGCCCATAAAACCACAATACAAAACACAAACAGACAATTAAACTAAAAAACTGACAGCGCATTGTGACAAAAATCCAATGTTAAACAAAATATAAACAGTGGGGCAATATACAATTGACTCATTAAGTTAGATATAAAAAATACATACTCAATCATTAAAACGATTGAATGGAGACCTTTTATGCGGGCGAAACTTCTGGGAATAGTCCTGACAACCCCTATTGCGATCAGCTCTTTTGCTTCTACCGAGACTTTATCGTTTACTCCTGACAACATAAATGCGGACATTAGTCTTGGAACTCTGAGCGGAAAAACAAAAGAGCGTGTTTATCTAGCCGAAGAAGGAGGCCGAAAAGTCAGTCAACTTGACTGGAAATTCAATAACGCTGCAATTATTAAAGGTGCAATTAATTGGGATTTGATGCCCCAGATATCTATCGGGGCTGCTGGCTGGACAACACTCGGCAGCCGAGGTGGCAATATGGTCGATCAGGACTGGATGGATTCCAGTAACCCCGGAACCTGGACGGATGAAAGTAGACACCCTGATACACAACTCAATTATGCCAACGAATTTGATCTGAATATCAAAGGCTGGCTCCTCAACGAACCCAATTACCGCCTGGGACTCATGGCCGGATATCAGGAAAGCCGTTATAGCTTTACAGCCAGAGGTGGTTCCTATATCTACAGTTCTGAGGAGGGATTCAGAGATGATATCGGCTCCTTCCCGAATGGAGAAAGAGCAATCGGCTACAAACAACGTTTTAAAATGCCCTACATTGGCTTGACTGGAAGTTATCGTTATGAAGATTTTGAGCTAGGTGGCACATTTAAATACAGCGGCTGGGTGGAAGCATCTGATAACGATGAACATTATGACCCAGGAAAAAGAATCACTTATCGCAGTAAAGTCAAAGACCAAAATTACTATTCTGTTGCAGTCAATGCAGGTTATTACGTAACACCTAACGCAAAAGTTTATGTTGAAGGCGCATGGAATCGGGTTACGAATAAAAAAGGTAATACTTCACTTTATGATCACAATGATAACACTTCTGACTACAGCAAAAATGGTGCAGGCATAGAAAACTATAACTTCATCACTACTGCTGGTCTTAAGTACACCTTTTAACAACGTTAAATAGATTTTCTCCCCGGTGGTATTGTATAGCCCCGGGGAATTTGTTTACCGTTAAAAGCAAACAATATCCCCTAATCTTGTAAGCATTTAACCTGCGTCCTGGCGTGTAACCTCTTACCGCAACACAAGACTCAATATATTCAAATTCGTTATGCCGTGGCATCATTTAACCCCTTGTAATTCATCGCTATAATTGATTTAATTCACAAATAAAACTATAACATGGTGAAACTAATGAAAAAAAACACAGATGATGGGGCTAAAATTTACACACCACTTACCCTAAAGCTTTATGACTGGTGGGTTTTGGGTGTATCAAATCGGCTTGCATGGGGATGTCCTACAAAGGAACACCTTCTTCCACACTTTCTGGAACATTTAGGTAACAACCATCTGGATATTGGCGTTGGAACTGGGTTTTACCTTACTCACGTACCTGAGAGTAGTCTGATATCTTTAATGGATTTGAACGAAGCTAGCCTGAACGCGGCATCGACAAGGGCTGGGGAATCAAAAATTAAACATAAAATTAGCCATGATGTTTTTGATCCTTATCCCGCGGCGTTACATGGTCAATTTGATTCCATTTCCATGTTTTACCTTCTTCACTGCCTGCCTGGAAATATATCTACAAAAAGCTGTGTAATACGCAATGCGGCGCAGGCCTTAACTGACGATGGAACTCTATACGGAGCCACAATTCTTGGTGACGGCGTTGTGCACAATAGCTTCGGTCAAAAACTGATGCGCATTTACAATCAGAAAGGCATCTTTTCAAACACAAAAGATTCCGAAGAAGGCTTAACACATATACTCTCAGAGCATTTCGAGAATGTTAAAACCAAGGTTAAAGGTACTGTAGTAATGTTTTCCGCTTCAGGGAAAAAATAGCATCCAGCCGCAGCACGTTCTTGCGCACGACGTGCTGCGGCATAATCCCAATGATTACTCTCTGACAGGGTTCACAGGCCACTCAATATCAGGGGCAGTTGATGTATCAACTCGGTTCAGCAACACCCGATACATCTTACAGGCTTCCAGCAACGAGGTTTCTTCCTCCGTATCCTTTATCCATGATGTGCCGTTCTACTTCTGAAACTCCCCTGCCGGGGATAACCAGGTAACATTTTCCGGTAACGGACCGAGCTCAGAAATAAATAACGCGTCCCCTGATGCCACGTCATAAACCGTTTTACCCCGATGGTCTTCAACGAGATGCCACGATGCCTCATCACTGTTGAAAACAACCACGAAGCCAGCCGGAATATCTGGGCAATATCAGTACTGTTTGCAGGCAAACCTGTATGAGGTGGAATGGCACAAGAGACTTACAAAAGAATCAGGAAAAACGCCTGATTGATGAGAGCCCCGAGCCACTGAAATCTGTCGTCAAGTTTGCGCTGGTAACTGTTCTGAGAAAGTCGAACATCATAAATCTGGAGTGGCAACAGATTGACATGCAGCGACAAGTTGCCAGGGTGAATCCAGAAGATAGCAAATCAAACCGCGCCATTGGTGTGGCGCTGAACGATACCGCCTGTAAAGTGTTGCGTGATCAAATAGGCAAGCATCACAAATGGGTGTTTGTACATACCAAGGCGGCTAAGCGAGCAGATGGAACATCAACGCCTGCGGTCAGGAAGATGCGCATCGACAGCAAGACAGCATGGCTATCAGCTTGTCGTCGTGCAGGAATTGAAGATTTCCGTTTCCATGACCTCAGACACACCTGGGCAAGCTGGCTGATTCAGTCAGGCGTCCCATTATCAGTGCTTCAGGAAATGGGCGGATGGGAGTCCAGAGAAATGGTTCGTAGATATGCTCACCTTGCGCCTAATCATTTGACTGAGCACGCGAGGAAAATAGACGACATTTTTGGTGATAATGTCCCACTCTGGAATTATAGAAGAAATAAAGAAGGCGTAACTGATTGAATTTTAATGGCGCGCCCTGCAGGATTCGAACCTGCGGCCCACGACTTAGAAGGTCGTTGCTCTATCCAACTGAGCTAAGGGCGCATTGATACCACGGTGTGCTGTAATCGCGTGAATTATACGGTCAACCCTTGCTGAGTCAATGGCTTTTGAACCAGTTGCTGAACAAGTGTACGACCGCATCTGATGTAGCTCACTATGGCGGCAAACCAACGACGGTTATCATGATAGGTGTGAATCAGCCAGGTACAGAAGGTTTTACTTTTCAGAAAACGAAAACTGACAGCGCGCCACGCTTCTGACAAAATAGACACATCCCCTTCGACCTACGTAACAGATGGAATCCTCTCTCTGATGGCAGCAAAGATTATTGACGGTAAAACGATTGCGCAGCAGGTGCGCTCTGAAGTTGCTCAAAAAGTTCAGGCGCGTATTGCAGCCGGACTGCGGGCGCCAGGACTGGCCGTTGTGCTGGTGGGTAGCAACCCTGCATCGCAAATTTATGTCGCAAGCAAACGCAAGGCTTGTGAAGAAGTCGGGTTCGTCTCCCGCTCTTATGACCTCCCGGAAACCACCAGCGAAGCGGAGCTGCTGGAACTTATCGATGCGCTGAATGCCGACAACACCATTGATGGCATTCTGGTTCAACTGCCGTTACCGGCGGGTATTGATAACGTCAAAGTGCTGGAACGTATTCATCCGGACAAAGACGTGGACGGTTTCCATCCTTACAACGTCGGTCGTCTGTGCCAGCGCGCGCCACGTCTGCGTCCCTGTACCCCGCGCGGTATCGTCACGCTGCTTGAGCGTTACAACATTGATACCTTCGGCCTTAACGCCGTGGTGATTGGCGCATCGAATATCGTCGGTCGCCCAATGAGCATGGAACTGCTGCTGGCAGGTTGCACCACTACCGTGACCCACCGTTTCACTAAAAATCTGCGTCACCACGTAGAAAATGCCGATCTACTGATCGTTGCCGTCGGCAAGCCGGGCTTTATTCCTGGTGACTGGATCAAAGAAGGCGCAATTGTGATTGATGTCGGCATCAACCGTCTGGAAAATGGCAAAGTTGTGGGCGACGTCGTGTTTGAAGACGCGGCTAAACGCGCCTCATACATTACGCCTGTTCCGGGCGGCGTTGGCCCGATGACGGTTGCCACGCTGATTGAAAACACGCTACAGGCGTGCGTTGAATATCATGATCCACAGGGTGAGTAACATGGCGACATTTTCTTTAGGTAAATATCCGCACGTTGAGCTGTGCGACTTGCTGAAACTGGAAGGCTGGAGCGAAAGCGGCGCGCAGGCGAAAATCGCGATTGCCGAAGGCCAGGTGAAAGTCGACGGTGCGGTTGAAACGCGCAAACGCTGCAAAATTGTCGCCGGTCAGACAGTGAGTTTTGCAGGTCACAGCGTACAGGTTGTTGCCTGATCCCTTTCCCGGCCTGTATCAACAGGCCGGTTCTCTTTTCAGACTTTTGCCCTCTACGCCCCGTTCATCCATGCTGATAGCATCGACATTTTGCCGAAGCGACCATCATGCCAACCGTTATTACGCACGCCGCCGTTCCCCTATGCATTGGTTTAGGGTTGGGTTCGAAAGCCATCCCACCGCGTCTGTTATTTGCCGGAATCGTCCTGGCGATGTTGCCTGATGCCGACGTATTATCGTTTAAATTTGGCGTTGCTTACGGCAACGTTTTTGGTCATCGCGGATTTACCCATTCGCTGGTGTTTGCGTTTGTTGTCCCGCTGTTATGTGTGCTGATTGGGCGTCGATGGTTCAGGGCTGGGCTGATTCGCTGCTGGCTGTTTTTAACCGTCTCGTTGCTATCGCACAGCTTGCTGGATTCGGTAACCACTGGCGGTAAAGGGGTTGGCTGGCTGTGGCCGTGGTCAGATGAACGCTTTTTCGCTCCCTGGCAGGTGATTAAAGTCGCGCCGTTTGCATTGTCTCGTTACACCACGCCGTACGGGCATAAGGTGATTATTTCTGAATTGATGTGGGTGTGGTTGCCGGGGATGCTACTGATGGGAATGTTGTGGTGGCGCAGACGATAACCGGATGCGAAAACTCGCATCCGGCAATAGCGCAATTACTTACGACGCCAGGTGGTCCCTTGCGGGCCATCTTCCAGCACGATCCCCATCTCGTTAAGACGGTCACGCGCCGCATCTGCCGCCGCCCAGTCTTTCGCTTTACGGGCATCCAGACGCTGTTGAATTAACGCTTCAATCTCAGCCACTTCACTGTCGTCTGCCTGCGCGCCGCTTTGCAGGAACGCTTCCGGTTCTTGCTCCAGCAGGCCCAATACAGCGGAAAGTTTACGCAGGTGAGACGCCATTGCATTCGCCGCTGCCATATCTTCTGCTTTCAGACGGTTCACTTCACGCGCCATATCAAACAGTACGGAATAGGCTTCCGGGGTGTTGAAATCGTCGTTCATCGCCTCAATAAAGCGCGCTTCAAACGCTTCGCCACCGGCAGGAGCAACGGTTTTGTCTGTGCCGCGCAAGGCAGTATAGAGACGTTCCAGCGCCGCACGCGCCTGCTTCAGGTTCTCTTCGCTGTAGTTCAACTGACTGCGATAGTGACCCGACATCAGGAAGTAACGCACAGTTTCCGCATCGTAGTATTTCAGCACATCACGCACGGTGAAGAAGTTACCCAGCGATTTAGACATCTTCTCGCGGTCAACCATCACCATACCGGAGTGCATCCAGTAATTCACATACTGGCCATCGTGCGCACAGGTGGACTGGGCAATTTCGTTCTCGTGGTGCGGGAACATCAGGTCAGAACCGCCGCCGTGGATATCAAAGTGGTTACCCAACTGTTTGCAGTTCATTGCCGAACACTCAATGTGCCAGCCAGGACGGCCCGCGCCCCACGGAGACGGCCAGCTCGGTTCGCCCTCTTTCGACATCTTCCACAGAACGAAGTCCATCGGGTTGCGTTTGTCGTCGACCACGTCAACGCGCGCGCCTGCCTGCAGCTGATCGAGATCCTGACGCGACAGCACGCCATATGTCGGATCGGTCGGGACGTCGAACATCACGTCGCCGTTGTCCGCCACATAAGCGTGACCTTTGGCGATCAGTTGTTCAGTGAGTTCAATAATTTCGGCGATATGGTGCGTCGCGCGCGGCTCCATATCCGGGCGCAGAATGTTCAAAGCATCAAAATCTTTGTGCATTTCGGCGATCATGCGATCCACCAGCGCCACAAAGCTTTCGCCATTTTCATTGGCGCGTTTGATGATTTTGTCGTCGATATCAGTAATGTTGCGCACATACTTCAGCTTATAGCCGAGGAAACGCAGATAGCGCGCAACCACGTCAAAGGCAACAAAGGTACGCCCGTGACCGATATGACAGAGATCGTAAACGGTGATTCCACACACGTACATGCCGACTTCCCCGGCGTGAATAGGCTTAAATTCCTCTTTTTGGCGTGTCAGAGTATTGAAGATTTTTAGCATCGAAGATTCCGTTTAGACATGTGTGGGTAATTGAGTTGCGTATAATACCCATATTTCCCGCGCGAATCAGCATACATTGCGTGATGATCCGATCGTGCGGTTATGCTATAACACCACCCTATATATGACCCGAACCGGGTTGAAGCACCAATCAAACGGAACAGGATGCAAAAATGGTTACTTTCCACACCAATCACGGCGATATTGTCATCAAAACTTTTGACGATAAAGCACCTGAAACAGTTAAAAACTTCCTGGACTACTGCCGCGAAGGTTTTTACAACAACACCATTTTCCACCGTGTTATCAACGGCTTTATGATTCAGGGCGGCGGTTTTGAACCGGGCATGAAGCAAAAAACCACCAAAGACCCGATCAAAAACGAAGCGAACAACGGTCTGAAAAATACCCGTGGTACGCTGGCAATGGCCCGTACTCAGGCACCGCACTCTGCAACTGCCCAGTTCTTCATCAACGTGGTTGATAACGACTTCCTGAATTTCTCTGGCGAAAGCCTGCAAGGTTGGGGCTACTGCGTATTTGCTGAAGTGGTTGAAGGCATGGACGTGGTAGACAAAATCAAAGGTGTGGCAACCGGTCGTAGCGGTATGCACCAGGACGTGCCAAAAGAAGACGTTATCATTGAAAGCGTGACCGTTAGCGAGTAATCGTGGCGACACTCTTTATTGCAGATCTTCATCTCTGCGTGGAAGAACCGGCGATCACCGCCGGTTTTCTGCGTTTTTTAGCGGGGGAGGCCCGCAAGGCCGATGCGCTGTATATTCTTGGCGATCTGTTTGAAGCCTGGATCGGCGACGACGATCCCAACCCACTTCATCACCAGATGGCCGCAGCGATCAAAGCGGTATCCGATTCCGGCGTTCCCTGTTATTTCATTCATGGCAACCGTGATTTTCTGCTCGGCAAACGCTTTGCCCGTGAAAGCGGCATGACGTTATTGCCGGAAGAAAAGGTGCTCGAACTTTATGGTCGTCGGGTGTTGATTATGCATGGCGACACGCTGTGCACCGATGACGCGGGTTATCAGGCTTTTCGTGCCAAAGTCCACAAACCCTGGCTGCAAACGCTATTCCTCGCCCTGCCGTTGTTTGTGCGCAAACGCATTGCCGCGCGAATGCGCGCGAACAGTAAAGAAGCCAACAGCAGTAAATCGCTGGCGATCATGGACGTTAACCAAAACGCGGTGGTCAGTGCGATGGAAAAACATCAAGTGCAATGGCTGATCCACGGGCATACCCATCGCCCGGCGGTGCATGAACTTATCGCCAATCAGCAAACGGCTTTTCGCGTGGTACTGGGTGCCTGGCATACAGAAGGTTCGATGGTGAAAGTCACGGCGGATGACGTTGAGCTAATCCATTTTCCTTTCTGACCACGAATGGACAGATTCTGAAAAAAGCACCGAACTACCGCAACCTGTATATCTTTTTTAAAATCAGCAAGGTAATAATCTCTGAGTGAAATAACAACAGGGAATATTATTATGCAACGCTGCAACGGATTTTTGATTTCTGGCATCGCCCTTACGGCAGGAGCGCCACTGTGTATTAGCTGGTTCGGTCTTGTCGGCTTCTATTTTGGCGCATTGTCACTGGTAGCTGCGGCGGTCATTTCCTGGATAGTCTATTTCTGGCTCATTTATTTAGTACTCACCCGCCCCCATAACCAACGTTTTGTAGAAAGATTTATATTGATTGTCGGTATTTGCTTTTTTCCATGGAGCATTGTGTTGATATGGGCATTCTTTGCCAGTTCAGCCAGAGCGCATAATCAACACGCAGAACAAATTAAAAACTCAACAACTGACGGTTAATTCCGCCTACGCAACCGTTTTCCTTGCACTCTTTCCGTGCTATTCTCTGTGCCCTCTAAAGCCGAGAGTTGTGCACCACAGGAGTTTTAAGACGCATGTCTTCCCGCAATAATCCGGCGCGTGTCGCCATCGTGATGGGGTCCAAAAGCGACTGGGCTACCATGCAGTTCGCCGCCGAAATCTTCGAAATCCTGAATGTCCCGCACCACGTTGAAGTGGTTTCTGCTCACCGCACCCCCGATAAACTGTTCAGCTTCGCCGAAAGCGCCGAAGAGAACGGTTATCAGGTGATTATTGCGGGCGCAGGCGGCGCAGCGCACCTGCCTGGCATGATTGCCGCCAAAACGCTGGTGCCGGTGCTGGGCGTGCCAGTACAGAGCGCCGCACTGAGCGGTGTCGATAGCCTCTACTCCATCGTACAAATGCCGCGCGGCATTCCGGTGGGTACGCTGGCGATTGGTAAAGCTGGCGCGGCAAACGCGGCGTTACTGGCAGCACAAATTCTTGCGACTCATGATAAAGAACTGCACCAGCGTCTGAATGACTGGCGCAAAGCCCAGACTGACGAAGTGCTGGAAAACCCGGACCCGCGAGGTGCGGCATGAGACAGGTTTGCGTCCTCGGTAACGGGCAGTTAGGCCGTATGCTGCGCCAGGCAGGCGAACCGTTAGGCATTGCTGTCTGGCCGGTCGGGCTGGACGCTGAACCGGCGGCGGTGCCTTTTCAACAAAGCGTGATTACCGCTGAGATCGAACGCTGGCCGGAAACCGCATTAACCCGCGAGCTGGCGCGCCATCCGGCCTTTGTGAACCGCGATGTGTTCCCGATTATTGCTGACCGTCTGACTCAGAAGCAGCTTTTCGATAAGCTCCACCTGCCGACCGCACCGTGGCAGTTACTTTCCGAACGCAGCGAGTGGCCTGCGGTGTTTGATCGTTTAGGTGAGCTGGCGATTGTTAAGCGCCGCACTGGTGGCTATGACGGACGCGGTCAATGGCGTTTACGCGCCGATGAAACCGAACAGTTACCTGCTGAATGCTACGGCGAATGTATTGT
Organism: Escherichia sp. WS1118; assembly: GCF_046487695.1. Classification (NCBI taxonomy): domain Bacteria; kingdom Pseudomonadati; phylum Pseudomonadota; class Gammaproteobacteria; order Enterobacterales; family Enterobacteriaceae; genus Escherichia; species Escherichia sp. WS1118. The sequence goes on from NZ_JBJQIZ010000003.1 coordinate 163,588, forward strand.
CGAGCAGGGCATAAACTTCTCTGGTGAAGTGTCGCTGGTTGGCGCGCGCGGTTTTGATGGCAGCACCGTGTTTTATCCGCTGACGCATAACCTGCATCAGGACGGCATTTTGCGCACCAGCGTCGCTTTCCCGCAGGCCAACGCACAGCTGCAGGCGCAAGCTGAAGAGATGTTGTCGGCGATTATGCAGGAGCTGAGCTATGTAGGCGTGATGGCAATGGAGTGTTTTGTCACCCCACAAGGTCTGCTGATCAACGAACTGGCTCCGCGTGTGCATAACAGCGGTCACTGGACGCAAAACGGTGCCAGCATCAGCCAGTTTGAGCTACATCTGCGGGCGATTACCGATCTGCCGTTACCGCAACCAGTAGTGAATAATCCGTCGGTGATGATCAATCTGATTGGTAGCGATCTGAATTATGACTGGCTGAAACTGCCGCTTGTGCATCTGCACTGGTACGACAAAGAAGTCCGTCCGGGCCGTAAAGTGGGGCATTTGAATTTGACCGACAGCGACACATCGCGTCTGACCGCGACGCTGGAAGCCTTAATCCCACTGCTGCCGCCGGAGTATGCCAGCGGCGTGATGTGGGCGCAGAGCAAGTTCAGTTAATTGATGCTCATTTTCTTGCCGGATGCGGCGTAAACGCCTTATCCGGCCTACCGTTCCGACACCGCCTGTAGGCCTGATAAGATGCGCCAGCATCGCATCAGGCATGGTGTGCCGATTGCCGGATGCGGCGTGAACGCCTTATCCGGCCTACCGTTCCGACACCGCCTGTAGACCTGATAAGACGCGCCAACATCGCATCAGGCATGGTGTGCCGATTGCCGGATGCGGCGTAAACGCCTTATCCGGCCCACCGCTCCAACACCGACTGTAGGCCTGATAAGATGCGCCAGCATCGCATCAGGCATGGTGTGCCGATTGCCGGATGCGGCGTGAACGCCTTATCCGGCCTACCGTTCCGACACCGCCTGTAGACCTGATAAGACGCGCCAGCATCGCATCAGGCATGGTGTGCCGATTGCCGGACGCGGCGTAAACGCCTTATCCGGCCCACCGCTCCAACACCGACTGTAGGCCTGATAAGACGCGCCAGCATCGCATCAGGCTAGATGTGCCAATTGCCTGGTGCCCATCACTACAGCGAAATACAAGTCCCCGCTTCGCCCGCCAGCGTCTCTTCAATCCGCGATAACGCCCCAATCCACGCGGGTTTACCACGGCTTCTGACATAGCCACTCACCGCCGTTACCTTCGGCCCCATCGAACCATCGGCTTTGGCAAATGGCGCTAACTCATCCGGTGTGGCATGGCGAATGGCACGTTGCTGCGGCGTTCCCCAGTTTTCATATACCGCATCAGCATCGGTGAGGATCACCAGTCCATCGGCATTAATCTGCTCGGCGAGCAACGCAGCGGCGAGATCTTTATCAATCACCGCTTCACTCCCTGCCCCGTCTTCCGTCACAGGCACACCGCCGCCGCCACTGCAAATCACCACATGCCCCTCTTTGAGCAACAACTCGATGGCTTTGCTGTCGAGAATTTTACACGGTTGCGGAGACGCCACCACCCGGCGTAAATATTTACCATCACGTTTCATCTGCCAGCCGTAAGCCGCTTCCAGTGCCTCTTGTTCTTCTGGCTGATAAACCGGACCAATAAATTTCTCTGGCTGCAAAAACGCCGGATCATCAGGCGAAACCTCAATGCGCGTCAGCACCGTCGTGACAGGCGGCATCTGCGGCTGTGCGCTCAAGCTCTGCGCCAGCATATAGCCAATCATCCCCTGGCTTTCCGCCACCAGTACATCCAGCGGATACGGTTCTACCTCTTTCCACGCCAGATTCTGTAACGCCAGCAGCCCCACCTGCGGTCCGTTGCCGTGAACAATCGCCAGCCGATAAGAACGGGCCAGGCGCGCCAGCGCGGGTACAGCACTGGCAATATTGCGATATTGATTTTTTGCCGTCAGCGCCTCACCGCGCTGGAGTAAGGCGTTGCCCCCAAGAGCCACAACCAGTGTTTTCATGGTTTTCCTTGTAATAATTGTTGGCCAAGCCAGAACCCCAGCAGCGTATCGGCCCCTGACGTATGCCCCAGCGCCAGCAGCGAATCGATCGCCGCTGCGGTACGTTTCGGGCAACTCAGAGCATGAACAAAGTGCAGGAGTGGCGAGGCGAAATATCCTTGCGCGGCATAACGTAAATAACTGACGCTCACCGCAGTGGTAACGAGTTGAAGATTGTCGGAACAGGCAAAAAACGGGCGACCGGAGCGCGCATCTAAAGCCCCATAATACCAGGCCGCCAGCAGCATTCCGCTCAGCGTGTCATCATGACTTGGCGTTAATCCGGGGCCTTTACCCAGCCAGTGCCGCCAGTCGGTCTTAACGCCATTGAGCGCGGCCTGAAAACAGTGACGAAACTGGCGTAATTCAGCAGGCAGCGGATCGCTTGCCGCCAATGCCAGTGGCCCGAAAAGCCCGGTTTCCTCCGCGCGTTGCATCCATGCAACGGCAAGCGCTTGAGGATGCGCAGGCGGCGTAATACGTAGCAAACAATAACGCTGTGGCTGTTTAACCGTGAAACGCCCGAGGCGAATCCCTTGTGCCACAACCTGTGGTCGTTCATTGCCGCATAATCCACCGCATAACGCATCGAATTGCGCGCGGCGAAGCACCCATCCGCCGGGGCCGAAACCACTCCCCTGACGATGCAGCGTTAACAGTTCGCCGCTTTCCGTCATCAGGTTAATCGCCCGCCGCCACACTCCCGCTAACCGCCAGGACTGGCGATAATTCGGTGCGCTACGGCTGGCAAGTAGAGGATGGATGATCGTCATTGTGCGTTCCTCAACCAATCCCCATGCTTTCAGCCAGTGCTTCCAGCGCCTGTTCAAAGCACGCCAGCGGTGCCCGCACGGTGCCTGCGCCAATCTGCCCGATCCCCGCCTCTTTATGGGCGATACCGGTATTGATGAGTGGCGTAATGCCGGTTTCTACCACGCGACGAATGTCCAGCCCCAGGCACGCCCCCTGGAAATCCCAGCCGGGGATCTGCAATTGCATATTGCGTTCAAGGTAAATTTCCGCCATCTCTTCAGATACCGCTCTGGCCGCTTCCATGCCACCCGCACCGACAAAGCGCGTTACGCCAGGCGCTGCGATCATTGCCGCTCCGCCAATACCAAAGGTTTCGGTAATCGCGCTGTCGCCCATATCCGGGTTCGCCTGATCCTGCGAGAAGCCGGTGAAAAACAGACCTTGGGGAGTGTTTACAGGCGCCGTAAACCAGCGTTCACCCAGCCCGCTGACCCGAATCCCGAACATATTGCCGTTGCGGGTCATAGCCGTAACGATGCTGCCTGCGCGGATCATCGCGCCTGCATCCATCGCCGCCTTGCAGTAGGCCATCGCGAGATTGAGGAAGAACTGATCGGTCACGCTGAGGAAATCCATCACTTCGGCGATGTGCTGTTTATCATGATCGAGGCGAGCAATTTGTGGGGCCAGCGCACGCATTAACAGTGCAGAGGAAGCAATATTGCGTTGATGAAACTCATCGCCCATGGTAATGCCCTGCGCCATCATTGCCGTGAGATCGATACCGCGCTCCATGCGCCCCAGCGCCGCGCTTAATACTGGCATTAACACATCGCGCATCCAGCGATGGCGAGTCAGGACATCTTCGCCGTAAGCGCCAAAACGCATCACTTTGCCGATACCTTCGTTGAGGTTGCAGTACGCCCGGTTGCCGTCGGTCACGTTCTCGACCACCAGCATCGGCATACTGGCAGAAGTAATGCCACCCATTGGCCCGACGGCATTCACATGGTGACAAGGAATGAAGTTCACTTCCCCCTGCTCCAGTATTGCCAGCGCCTGCGCTTCATCTTTCGCCCAGCCTTCGAACAGACATGCGCCCACGCACGCCCCTTTCATGGGTCCGGTCATCTCCTGCCAGCGCATTGGCGGCCCGGCGTGAAGCAGTGTTTTGCCCTTGTTTAGTTCGCTGATAAGTGAAGAAGCCGGTTGCACATCCAGCCAGTGTGAACGAGCGCGACGAATTTGTTCGATAACCGCAGCATTGGCTTGCGCCACTGATGTAAACATGGGAACCCCTTATTGCAAACGTTCTAATAAACGAGCCAGTTTTTTATTGCCGCCGGCGACTGGCGACCATTGGTAATGCACAACCGGTTTGCTGGCGCTTTGTAGCTCCAGCGCAAAGCTGCGTAATCCGATGTTAATCACGGCGACGTTTTCCAGTAATGACGGTGTGTGTTGCTGTGTGGCAGGCGAGAGCGGATGAATTAACGCCGCAGCCAGCAAGGTGGCTTCCGGTAGCGAACTCACTACCGCGATCCCCGCATCTTCCAGCGTGGCGATTTGCTGCGAGCGGCATTGCGGGTCACGTTCAGTGCCTGTCACCGTGGCAATGGCATACAGTGGTTGATTGTCTGAACGCGCGGCACAGGCTTTTTGCCAGGCGCTCACCAGCGAGGCGGCAGGATCGGCGGTCGCACCGAAGCCAATCACGACATCAAGCAGCAACACGCGCACTTGCGGTTTAGCGCCGAGATCGGCAATTAACAGGTTGCGTAAGGTCGGGTCGATCATCGGATGGGGACGCCCGACGGTGTAAAAATCATCGCCCAGGTCGAGGATCTGATGTCCGTCGGCGTCCAGCATCATGCCATGTTGATGGGTATCGTCGGCTTCCACGCCAAGGTGTCCGGCAAGTAATCCCGCCGCTTCAGCAGCCAGCGTACCGCCGGTATACAAACCGCAAATAAATCCGCTGCTGACAGGCGCTATCGCGTTACGTCGCGCAGTGACGCGTGAAAGCAGACAAGCCAGACGAGCGGCCTCATCCAGCGAGGAGGCAAACCAGACATTCTCGTCGCGGGCCACCGCCGGGGTATAACCTAAAAACAGCGCCACCGTCGGTTTGCCAGTTGCTTTCATGGCATTAACAATTTTCAGACGCACAGTTTCGGCAGGTGGTTTTGAAACAAATGCCAGCACTTCGCTTTTCTCGTCTGCACTGAGCATTTCCAGCGCCGTTAGCGCACTGATGCCGCCCACTTCACGGCTGAGATCGCGCCCGCCAAGACCAATCGCGTGAGTAATTCCCTCCCCTGCCAGCGCAATCTGTGAGCACAGCTCCTGAATCCCGGTACCGGAAGCGCCTATGACGCCAATGTTGCCTTCCGGCATCACGTTAGCAAAAGCCAGCGGCGTGGCGGCAATCATCGACGTACCGCAGTCTGGCCCCATCACCAGCAAGCCTTTTTCCCGCGCGCGGGTTTTAAGTTGGATTTCATCTTCCAGCGTGACGTTATCGGAAAACATCATCACGTTGAGGTTGCGATCCAGCGCCTGGTTCGCCAGCTCCGCCGCATACTCACCAGCCACTGAAATCAGCGCCAGATTGGCATCGGGTAATTTCTGACAGGCACTGTCCCAGCGACGCACCTGCGTCAACGCCTGGCTGCTGCCTGAACCCTGCGCCAGTTGTTTTAGCGCCTCTTCAAGCTGCTGCATAACCGCCTGCGCGATCCCCGCATCCGCCGCTTCGCTACGAATTGCCACGCAAATATCGTTCGGCGTGGCGTTATTAAAATCGTCATGCCAGAAACCTGTAGTATCTAATAACGCTTTATTGGCGGGCGTACCCATCATTACGGAAACATCATCAACATTTTCTGATTCGCTGAGTTTTCGTGAAATAATCATTAAACTGACCGAATCCTGAAAACACCCTTTTTTAATAAAGGCGTGGATCATAACAACTCCTTAAAAATTGCACCCATGGCAATTGCACGAGCAGTGTTAATGTGGCGATTACGGTATCGATGACAACGAGTAAATAAGGTGATGAATATCACACAGGGATTATTAACAAAAGAATTCAAATAACCGCCGGGCTATTACGCGTTATTTTTTAATAAGCGTGGTTGTTTTAAAAACCAGGTTAAAAGCGAGCGGATTATCAAATAAATTCTAACTATATTTTTTTGCCTGTCTGGATCACATAATCCAGATATTTTCCCTGTATGTTAATTGCAGTCATGCTTCACATCGTCGTTAAAAAGGAAGACAGATGAAAATCAGTCGGGAAACACTCCACCAGCTAATCGAGAATAAACTCTGCCAGGCTGGGTTAAAACGTGAGCACGCTGCAACCGTGGCTGAAGTATTGGTTTACGCCGATGCCAGAGGGATCCACTCTCATGGCGCGGTGCGCGTTGAATACTACGCCGAACGCATTTCAAAAGGCGGCACCAACCGCGAACCGGAGTTTCGTCTTGAGGAAACCGGACCGTGCTCGGCAATTTTACATGCCGACAATGCCGCCGGACAGGTCGCAGCGAAAATGGGTATGGAACATGCCATCAAAACCGCCCAGCAAAAAGGCGTTGCGGTGGTCGGTATCAGCCGGATGGGTCACAGCGGCGCAATCTCTTATTTTGTGCAGCAGGCAGCCCGCGCCGGATTAATTGGCATTTCGCTGTGCCAGTCCGATCCAATGGTGGTGCCGTTTGGCGGCGCGGAAATTTACTACGGCACTAACCCACTGGCCTTTGCCGCGCCGGGAGAAGGCGACGAGATCCTTACCTTTGATATGGCGACTACCGTACAGGCATGGGGAAAAGTGCTCGACGCCCGCTCGCGCAATATGTCTATCCCGGATACCTGGGCAGTCGATAAAAACGGTGCACCAACAACCGATCCGTTCGCGGTACATGCTCTGCTCCCCGCCGCTGGGCCGAAAGGGTATGGCCTGATGATGATGATTGACGTCCTCTCAGGCGTCTTACTCGGCTTACCGTTCGGGCGACAGGTTAGTTCGATGTATGACGATTTACACGCCGGGCGTAATTTGGGGCAATTACATATAGTTATTAACCCGAACTTTTTCTCCTCCAGCGAATTATTCCGTCAACATCTTAGCCAGACCATGCGCGAATTAAATACCATTACCCCCGCGCCCGGTTTTAATCAGGTTTATTATCCCGGACAGGATCAGGATATTAAACAACGCAAAGCCGCCGTCGAAGGCATCGAAATTGTTGATGATATTTACCAGTATTTAATTTCCGACGCGCTTTATAACACGTCATACGAAACGAAAAATCCCTTTGCGCAATAATTATTGAGACAGGACTTTCTTATGATTACACATTTCCGTCAAGCTATAGAAGAAACGCTGCCCTGGCTTTCCTCTTTTGGCGCTGACCCAGCGGGTGGGATGACCCGTTTACTTTATTCGCCGGAATGGCTGGAAACCCAGCAGCAGTTTAAAAAAAGAATGGCAGCAAGCGGGCTGGAAACACGTTTCGATGAAGTGGGGAATTTATACGGTCGCCTGAGTGGCACCGAATATCCACAGGAAGTGGTTCTGAGCGGTTCGCATATCGATACCGTGGTTAACGGCGGTAACCTCGACGGGCAATTCGGTGCGCTGGCGGCGTGGCTGGCAATTGACTGGCTGAAAACGCAATACGGCGCGCCGTTACGTACGGTCGAAGTGGTGGCGATGGCAGAAGAAGAAGGCAGCCGCTTCCCGTATGTCTTCTGGGGCAGTAAAAATATCTTTGGGCTGGCGAATCCTGACGACGTGCGGAATATCTGTGATGCCAAAGGAAATAGTTTTGTCGATGCGATGAAGGCTTGCGGATTTACTCTGCCGAACGCCCCACTAACTCCGCGTCAGGATATTAAAGCCTTTGTCGAACTGCATATCGAACAGGGCTGTGTGCTGGAAAGTAATGGGCAATCAATTGGCGTGGTGAATGCAATTGTCGGGCAGCGTCGTTATACGGTGACGCTGAATGGCGAATCAAACCATGCAGGCACCACGCCGATGGGTTATCGTCGTGATACGGTTTACGCTTTCAGTCGCATTTGCCATCAGTCTGTCGAAAAAGCGAAAAAGATGGGCGACCCGCTGGTTCTGACCTTTGGCAAAGTAGAGCCGCGCCCGAATACGGTGAATGTAGTGCCGGGTAAAACCACGTTCACCATTGATTGTCGTCATACCGACGCTACCGTGCTGCGCGATTTCACCCAACAGTTAGAAAACGACATGCGGGCGATTTGCGATGAAATGGATATTGGTATTGATATCGATTTATGGATGGACGAAGAACCCGTGCCGATGAATAAGGAGTTGGTCGCCACCCTGACAGAATTGTGTGAAAGCGAAAAACTGAATTACCGGGTGATGCACAGTGGTGCCGGGCACGACGCGCAAATTTTCGCGCCTCGCGTGCCGACCTGCATGATTTTCATTCCCAGCATCAACGGGATCAGCCATAACCCGGCGGAACGCACCAATATTACCGACCTTGCCGAAGGGGTCAAAACGTTGGCACTCATGCTTTATCAACTTGCCTGGCAGAAATAAGGAGTTATAAATGGGATATTTAAATAACGTCACCGGTTACCGCGAAGATTTACTGGCTAACCGTGCGATTGTTAAACACGGTAATTTCGCACTGTTAACACCAGACGGTCTGGTAAAAAATATTATTCCGGGCTTTGAAAATTGTGACGCGACAATCCTCTCCACGCCAAAGCTGGGTGCCTCTTTTGTTGATTATCTGGTCACACTGCATCAAAACGGCGGCAACCAACAGGGCTTCGGTGGCGAAGGCATTGAAACGTTCCTGTATGTGATCTCTGGAAATATCACTGCCAAAGCCGAAGGGAAAACATTTACCTTAAGTGAAGGTGGCTATCTTTATTGCCCGCCAGGCTCCTTAATGACGTTTGTTAACGCCCAGGCCGAAGACAGCCAAATCTTTTTATATAAGCGTCGCTATATTCCGGTAGAAGGTCATGCGCCGTGGCTGGTTTCTGGCAATGCCAGCGAACTGGAACGCATTCATTATGAAGGCATGGACGATGTTATTCTGCTGGATTTTCTGCCCAAAGAGTTAGGTTTTGATATGAACATGCATATCCTCTCTTTTGCACCAGGTGCCAGCCACGGTTATATCGAAACCCACGTTCAGGAACACGGTGCCTATATTCTTTCCGGTCAGGGGGTTTATAACCTCGACAATAACTGGATCCCGGTGAAAAAAGGCGATTACATCTTTATGGGCGCTTATTCTTTACAGGCTGGTTATGGCGTAGGGCGTGGTGAAGCGTTCAGCTATATTTACTCGAAAGATTGCAACCGCGACGTAGAGATTTAAGTCATACCACTCGCCTGATTATTTTTAGCTATGTTGGATTTTGCCACGGTTTATACCGTGGCTTTTTTTGTAGTCACTTCAGGTAAAAAAAGATGCGATATAAATCGCATCCGCTTTAAAGGTAATAGTCAGTTTTTAATTCCCTGACCTATTTTAATGGCGCAGGCAATATTTCGCGCACTGTTGAAGAGATTGGTTTCACCGCTGGCGAGCACTTCGGCTAAAGGTGCCAGACGTGGCAAAATGCTGAATACCGCATCAATGCCGTACTGGTGCACCACTTCCACGCCATCACCCAATACGCCAGCAATCCCAATCACCGGGACATTAAACTGCTTCGCCACCGATGCCACACCCAGCGGCGCTTTACCGCCTGCCGTTTGCGAGTCGATGCGCCCTTCCCCGGTGATCACCAGTGCTGCACCCTGCACTGCCTGCGCAAGATTGACCGCATTCAACACAATCTCAATACCCGGTTTAATATCCGCATTGAGGAATACCGCCGCCGCAATGCCCATACCGCCCGCCGCGCCGCCACCAGCCATCTGGCAGACGTTGATTTCAGTTAGCTGTTGTAAAACACGGGCGTAATTTTGCAGCCCCTGTTCCAGCTCTTCGACCATCTCCGGCGTTGCCCCTTTTTGCGGGCCAAACACCGCCGCCGCGCCGCGTGCCCCTACCAGCGGGTTATCAACGTCACATGCTACTTCAATATGACAGTTCGCCAGACGCGGATCGCATTCATTCATCTCAATGCTTGCCACGCGCGCTAAATTGCCGCCGTTAGCCGCCAGCGCCTGACCGTCGGCATCAAGGAAACGCACACCGAGCGCCTGCGCCATGCCCATACCGCCGTCGACCGTCGCACTGCCGCCAATGCCGAGAATAATATGGCGAATGCCGTTATCCAGCGCATGGCGAATTAACTCCCCCGTACCAAAACTGGAGGCCAGCAACGGATTACGCTTTTCAGGCGCGACCAACATCAGGCCACTTGCTGCCGCCATCTCAATCACTGCCGTTTTCCCGTCGCCGGTAATGCCATAAAAAGCTTTCACTTTTTCGCCCATCGGCCCGCAGACTTCAAGCTTCACGATGTTACCGTCCGTCGCGGCGACCATCGCCTCCACCGTCCCTTCGCCGCCATCCGCTATCGGCAAACAGATATAGTGCGCATCGGGAAAGAGGGTCGAAAACCCGGCTTTAATTGCCTGACAACATTTTTCTGCACTTAAGCTCTCTTTAAAAGAGTCTGGCGCAATGACAATCTTCATTATCAATCCTTTTTCAACAAATTATTCGATGCGTTCCCACGGAATAAGGTTATCCATAAGAACAGCCAGTAAAATTCCGACCAGTAAGCCGTTACTGAGCAGAGGACGAAGCGTTAATGGAAGGTCTTGCAGATACACAGGCGGTAATGCCATTAAAAATATGCCGACAAATAACGGCAATGCGAGTCGATAAATATTGCGAGCGGTAAACGTTATTTGCTGGCTAAACACCAGCGCGGAAAAGAGTAAAGGCAGATAAGAAACCAGCATGACCGCACTACTCACGGGTAAAGGGATACTGCAAAACAGTCGCGTGAGTGCCGGAACCAGCGCCACCAGCAGGCAAATAACGCTGCCATAAATAAACGAACGCCGCGTGTAATCGCCAGTCTGGGTTAATAAACCAATGGATGAAACAAACGGTGAAAATGGAATTACCGCCAGCGGCACGGTTATCAGTGTCATAAATCCGGTCGCCACAAAGCTGCGACGATAACGCGTATTCCCCGCGCCCTGCTGCGGATAAAAAACATCCGTGCCCCGAATCGCACCGTAGGTATTGCTGATATTTACCAGACCTGTAATCACCGCCGTCAGAATAATCCCCGGCGACAAAGCACCGCCACTGCCGAGCGGGAACCACTGCCAGTGCAACTCACCGGAGAGCGAATGCGAAGAAGGAAAGCAAAAGTACCACAACAACCAGCCGGTTATCGTACCGACCAGCAGGCCGTAACGGGCAAAACGTTGTGGCAGGAAAATAATCATCGCCAGTACCAGGCACATCACCGCCACCGAGAGCGCGAACGGCGGTAATTGAATTTTAAAATTCGGGTCGGCTATGCCAAACGGCAGCCCGAGCATACCTTTGAAAAAGATAGTGGTCAGTTGCGCACCCAGCATCAACATAAACAAGACCATCACCGACGGCGTAAATAACCGTGCCAGGCGATGGCCTAATCCGCTAAAACCAATCAACATCGTCAGCACGCCGGAGAGCGCAATCCCCACCGCCAGACTGGTAGCGATATCGTTGATCGGTGTCCCGCGCGATGCTTCGCCAAGGGTGATAGTCAGGATGGTTCCCCACCACAGGCCGCCCGGCCCCTCCATAATAGCGCGACGATGACCGCAGAACGCCTGAGCGAAGCAGGCCAGTGCGGTAGCAAGAAAAGCATATTGCGTGAGCGTAAGCAGGCTACTTTGCGGCAACTGAAAAGCAGAAAGTAGCGTAGGAGGAACCACAACCGTGTTGCAAAAAATAAAGAAAAACCACTGAAATCCTGATAACAGGCTTTCGCGGCCCACTGCAAAATTGAACATAAACACACCTTAACCGGAGAATGCCCGCCACAAGGACGGGCATTGCAGGGCCAGATTACTGCTGATGTTTAAGGATAAATTGACCTTTCGGCGCAACAGGGAAGCCCTGTTCGATATCGTAAATCACATCACCACGTAAGATGGTTTTCGTGATACGCGCGCCAATAGTACGGCCAACATACGGGCTGACTTTGTGGCGATATTCCAGATCGTCATTGGTAAGAACATAGCTGCTATTCGGCTGAATGAAGACGAAGTCGGCATCTTTTCCTGGGGCGATACGGCCTTTTTGCTGCAGACCGAAAATATCTGCTGCGTTAGTCGCCATTAATTTGCCGAACATTGGCAGAGACATTCCGCGTTTCTGTACCGCTTCATCGAACATCACGTCCATGCAGCTTTGCAGACCAGCGATACCGCCCCACGCTTTCATGATGTTACCGGCTTTCATTTCCGGCGGGCATGGAGAGTGGTCGGAAACCAGGCAGTCTATTTCACCGTTAAACAGTTTTTCCCACATGCCTTTCTGGTTTTCCAGATCGCGGATCGGCGGTGAACACTTCGCCAGAGTACCGATTTCTTCGAACTGATCGGTATCCAGCACAAAGTAATGCGGGCAGGATTCACAAGTAACATCCTGACCTTCCTGACGTGCACGAGTCACTTCCTCAACACCTTCCGGGCTGCTGACGTGGCAAACGTGCAGACGGCAACCAGCGACTTTCGCCAGGTACAGTACGCGGCGAATCGCTTCCACTTCGGTAAATACCGGACGCGAAGCCACATAGTCATGGGCAGTTACGCGACCTTCACGCTTCGCTTCTTCGCCCAGTGCGTCACAGATCAGCGCGTTTTCGCAGTGCACCAGCACCGGCTGGCCTAGTTCACCCAGCTTCTGCGCGCCTTTGAAGAATTGCCAGTCATTGACGTCACGGAAGTCGTTGTCGATACCGCGATCGCCACAGGTCGCAACGAAGCATTTGAAACCGACAACACCCACTTCATCCAACTCATGCAGACGGTCAATGTTGTAAGACACCAGGCCACCGAGTTGTGCCGCATCGATAGTCAGCTTTCCTTTAGCGGCATCGAACTTCAGTTCAATTGAGGCGCGGTCAACCGTTGCAGGCAGCTGGTTGAGCGGCATTTCGATCATGGTGGTGATACCACCTTTTGCTGCTGCGCGAGTACCGGTTTCATAACCTTCCCAGTGGCTGCGACCCGGTTCAGAAATATGGGTGTGCGCATCAACCATGCCCGGCGAAACCACCAGACCAGACGCATCCATAACGTCTTTTGCATCGCCCAGATCCTGGCCGATAGCAGCAATTTTTCCGTCTTTAACGGCGATATCTACAACGCGAGCTTCGTTTTCTAAAATAACGGTGCCGTTTTTAATGATTAAATCAAAAGACATAACAAACTCCTTGTAAAATACAGATTGGTTTTTAACTCAATGTTCAATATCGTGATTAATTAACCTATGTTTTTTTGTTCTCCTGTTTTTTCTGCTGTTGTACGTTTCTTTAATAAGGCGTAGGCCGCAAAGGCGACGATGACGCCGACAAACCATGAAACACGTGATAACGGTTCCATAAAGGGAATAAACTTACCGCCAAGAGATAAAATAACGGCCACCAGAGTTACTGAAAACGCGGTGAGGTTAAAACCGTTATCGTAATATTTATAATCGCCAGGTGCGGTGTACAGTTCATCAAGATTAATTTGCCCACGCATCACCACAAAATAATGCGCCATCATCACACCAATTACCGGACCAAGCATTCCGCCGATAATATCGAGGAACAGATAAATACTGTCCTGATTTTCCATTAATTTCCACGGGCAGATCAGCAGGCTGATAATACTGGCAATCAGTACGCCGTTTTTATAGGTCAGTTTCGTCGGTGCAATGGCGGCAATCTGATAACCAGCCGGAATAATATTACCGGTGGCGTTAGTAGAGATAGTCGTCATCAGAATAACCAGTACCGCAAAGAACGAGGCGAACAGGCTGTCCCAACGCTGAACAATATCCAGCACGTTCCAGGTGTCAGCGCCGTAATGAATACTGGCTCCGGCAATAATACATACCCCGGCGACCGCAAACAGAATATAGGCCACAACTAAACCCAGCGTTTGCCCCAGCGCCTGCTCACGAAACGAGTGGGCGTTTTGCGTAAAGTCGGATGCGCTCACCGCCGGTGCCGCCCAGACCGCAACCACCGCGTTTATCACCACCAGAAACAGGAAGCCACTGTTTTCTGCTTTCTGAATACCGCCCGGAATGTAGTCAAAGATTGGACCGATCCCGACCAGCGAAATCGCCCAAATCGCCATACCGCCGAAAACGATATAGATGCACGGGTTAAGAATGGCAGTGAATTTATTTAAAACTTTTCCGCCGCCAAAACCAATACCAACGTTAACCAGCCAGAAGAGTAAAAAAGTAATTAATCCCGGTAGAGAAAGGCCTAACAGCGTGAAATCGCCACCGAGAGTCAAAAATCCCGGCCAGATTTTGCCAATCAGAATCAAGCAGGCCAGTGACCCCGCGTAACATTGCAGGCCAAACCACATAATGGCAGCAATACCGCCTCTTAATAATCCGGGAAACAGTGCACCACGTACGCCGTAAGAAGCACGCAGGATCATGGCAAACGGTACGCCGTATTTACTGCCCGCAGCACCGTTTAATACCATTACCGCGGCAATGAAAAAGGCGCTGAGGATAATTGCCAGCATAATACTAAAGGTAGACAAGCCGAGAATAAAAAAGCCGCCAACCATCACATAATTGGGAACGTTATGAACCGAACCCATCCATAAGGTAAAATAGTTAAATGTTTTCCAGGTCCGCTGACTTTGCGTTTTCGGCAGTAGATCTTCGCTATAGCCGCGTTGCTGGAATAATTTTCTCTGATGTTCCATAAATCCCTCTTAATTTCACGTATCGAATAACGTTGTTTTAATCTAGCTATGAGGAACAAATAAAATAAAAATATTATTTTTAATACTGAAGCAACATCTTTGGCTGCTTTCTTTTTTTAATATTGCTGGCCGATTCATTTTCTGATATCGGCCATTTTTATTGCGGGTATCAGGCCAGTTTATGGTTAGCCATTAATTCCAGCGCCTGCACTAACGCAGAGTGATCCAACTGGCTGCCACCGTTTGCCGCACATGTATTAAACAATTCCTGGCAGGTCGCGGTGTTTGGCAGGTTCAGCGCCAGTGCTTTCGCACTTTGCAGTGCCAGGTTGAGATCTTTCTGGTGCAGCGCAATTTTGAAACCTGGATTAAAGGTGCGTTTAATCATGCGCTCACCGTGAACTTCCAGAATCCGTGAGGAAGCAAAGCCGCCCATCAGCGCCTGGCGCACACGTACCGGGTCCGCACCGGCTTTTGAAGCAAACAACAAGGCTTCAGAAACCGCTTCAATATTGAGCGCCACGATAATCTGATTTGCCACTTTGCAGGTTTGACCGTCGCCGTTACCGCCCACGAGGGTGATATTTTTACCGAGCAGTTCAAACAGCGGTTTTACACGTTCAAATACTGCTTCATCACCGCCAACCATAATCGATAACGTCCCTTCACGCGCGCCGATTTCACCGCCGGAGACTGGCGCATCGAGATAATCGCCGCCCAGTTCATTCACCTGACGAGCGAAACGTTTAGTTTCAATCGGGGAAATGGAGCTCATATCAACAATGGTTTTGCCCTTCAGCGAGGCTTTGGTACAACCATTTTCACCAAACAGAACGTCTTCAACCTGTGGCGTATCCGGCACCATAATAAAAATGATGTCCGATGCATCTGTTACCTGGCGCGCAGTTTCAACACTAACGGCGCCCAGTGACAGTAATTCATCAGCAACCGGACCAATGGTTGTGACATGCAGTTGATGACCGGCACGCGCCAGATTAATGGCCATCGGTGTACCCATAATGCCTAAGCCAATAAATCCCAGTTTCATAATTAACCTCTTTTAAATTTCGCTTTTCCTGAATTCAGACAACACGATCCCCTGCCAACTTAGCGGCCTAAAAAAGCATTGTCTGAATAGCGTTACGTTTTAACGGTACGGATCCATCCAGCGTAAACCGGCTTCCGTGGTGGTTTGGGGTTTATATTCACAGCCAACCCAACCGTTGTAGTCAGAATTTTCAATTACCGTAAAGAGATATTCGTAATTAATTTCTCCGGTTCCCGGTTCGCCGCGATGCGGATTATCAGCAATTTGCAGGTGACCAATTTTATCGGCCCACTGAGTCATGGTATTAGTTAATTCACCTTCCATCCGCTGCATGTGATAAATGTCATACTGAATTTTCAAATTGCAGCAACCAACATCGTCAATCAGTTTCAGTGCCTGCCGGGTTCCGGTGAGATGGAAACCAGGAATATCAAAATGGTTAATAGGTTCAATCAGTAATAAAATATCTTCTTTCATCAGCATATTCGCAGCATAACGCAGGTTTTCTACAAGCGTTGTGTGAATCTGTTCACTGCTGAAACCAGTCGGCGTTTTACCGACCAGACAGTTAATTTTTTTATTACCCAGAGCACGAGCATAACGAATCGCTGCTGCTACGCCATCCCGAAACGCTTCTTCACGGCCAGGAATACAGGCAATACCCCGCTCGCCCGCCGCCCAGTCACCCGCTGGTAAATTGTGCAGCGTATGCTCGAGTTTATTACTCGCCAGCACCTGTTTTAATTCTTCAATGTCGTAGTCATAAGGGAACATAAATTCAACGCCGCGAAAACCACACTGCGCAGCTTTCTCAAAACGGGCGAGAAAATCATATTCACCAAATAACATCGATAAATTAGCAGAGAAACGTAACATTATTTATCTCCCTTATTCATAGTGCATGAAACAGGTTTCAGTCGGTGCATCCGCTGCGTTATCGGTGATATCTTCAAATTCCATGACGTTATCCAGTTCACTGCCCATCGAAATATTGGTCACACGCTCGAGAATAACTTCCACGACTACCGGTACCCGATATTGCGCCATTAAGACTTTTGCCTGTTCAAAGGCTGGTGCAATATCTTCCGGTTTGAAAACGCGAATTGCTTTACAACCTAAACCTTCCGCTACTTTTACGTGGTCGACGCCATAACCGTTCACTTCGCTGGAGTTAATATTTTCGAACGCGAGCTGTACGCAGTAATCCATATCAAAGGCACGTTGCGACTGGCGAATCAGACCCAGATAGGCGTTATTGACCAGTACATGGATGTACGGAATGTTGAACTGTGCGCCAACGGCTAATTCTTCAATCAGGAACTGGAAGTCGAAGTCACCGGAAATCGCCACCACATTGCGCTCTGGATCAGCGGCACAAACCCCCAGCGCCGCCGGAATCGTCCAGCCCAGCGGGCCTGCCTGCCCACAGTTGATCCAGTGGCGGTCTTTAAAGACATGCAGCATTTGTGCCGCAGCGATTTGTGACAGGCCAATGGTGGTGACATAACAAACATCGCGGCCAAAGGCTTTGTTCATCTCTTCATACACGCGCTGCGGTTTCACCGGCACGTTGTCGAAGTGGGTTTTGCGCAGCAAAGTGCGTTTGCGCTGCTGGCAGTCGGTGACCCATTCTTTACGACACGGCAGACGACCGGCTTTTTGCATCTCCTGCGCCACTTCAACCAGCAGCGTCAGCGCCGCTTTAGCATCAGAGACAATGCCAAGATCCGGACACAGTACGCGGCCAATTTGCGTCGGCTCAATATCGATATGAACGATTTTGCGCCCTTCGGTGTATTTCTCTACCGAACCGGTATGACGGTTAGCAAAACGGTTACCGATACCAAACACCATGTCCGACGCCAGCAACGTTGCATTACCGTAACGATGCGCGGTTTGCAGGCCCACCATCCCGGCCATCAGTTCATGATCGTCGGGAATACAGCCCCAGCCCATCAGCGTTGGGATCACCGGAACGCTGGTCAGTTCAGCAAACTGTTGTAACAGTGCAGCTGCGTCAGCATTGATTACCCCGCCCCCGGCAACAATCACCGGACGTTCGGCCTGGATTAACATTTCTACAGCTTTTTCGATCTGCATACGGCTGGCAGCAGGTTTGTAGACCGGCAGCGGTTCGTACATATCAGGATCAAACTCGATTTCCGCAACCTGTACGTCGAACGGTAAATCCACCAGTACCGGACCCGGGCGACCAGAACGCATCAGGTGAAACGCCTGTTGCAGCACACGAGGCACCAGCGCCGCTTCACGAACTGTAACCGCCATTTTGCTGACCGGTTTAGCAATTGCTTCAATATCAACGGCCTGGAAATCTTCTTTATGCAGACGGGCGCGCGGAGCCTGGCCGGTAATACACAGAATAGGAATGGAATCAGCAGAAGCGGAATAGAGCGCGGTGATCATGTCCGTGCCCGCAGGACCGGAAGTCCCCAGACATACGCCGATATTCCCTGCCGTTGCGCGGGTATAACCTTCCGCCATGTGCGAAGCACCTTCCACATGACGCGCCAGAATGTGACGAATACCGCCGTGCTTACGCATCGCTGAGTAGAACGGATTGATTGCAGCTCCCGGAACGCCGAAGGCGGTGGTGATACCTTCTTTCTCCAGCACATACATTGCCGCGTCAACGGCTCTCATTTTTGCCATTTTATTCCTACCTCTATTAATTGGAAAAATTTTCCAACTTTCAAATTTTGTCAAAAAAACCCGCTCCGCAGAGCGGGATACGACAGACACTATAGATGTGCTTTCAGTCCCAACGCCGTGCTGATATCGCGGGCGGTGTCTCTGACCAGCTCACCCTGACTGACAAAACGATCTTCTGTCAGTCTTGATGAAGGCCCGGAGATGGAGATAGCGGCAACAACACTACCTACATCATCGTAAATTGCTGAAGCTATGCAATTCAGGCCGACAACATGCTCTTCTTTATCTACGGTATAGCCCAGTTCACGCGCTTGTTCCAGGTCCTTCAGCAAGGTGGGCATATCCACAAGTGTCGTTGGCGTAAACTGCTGCAAACCGGTTTGCAGAATGATGCTCATCAACTCTTCTTCCGCCAGCGGATAAAGCAGCGCCTTGCCCGCTCCGGAAGCATGCAGCGGCAGACGACTGCCCAGCGGCGCACACATCCTGACCATCGATTTACACTCTAACTGACCAATTAATACCGCTTCATTGCCGTTACGGATCGCGACATTGACCGTTTCGCCGGAAAGTAACATCAGGCGGCGCATAAACGGCCCGGCGACGGAGAGTACATCGCGGTTATGGATGTACGCTGCACCGACGTTAAAGACACCTAATCCTATATGCCACCAGCCTAACTGACTGTCCTGATAGACAAAATCCGCTGCCTGTAAAACCTTCAACAAGCGAAAGGTCGTGGAGAGCGGCAAATCCAGATTGAGAGAGATATCGCTAACCGACGAACTTCCCCCACTTTTTTCCAGATATTGCAGAATCGCAATTCCCCGCTCTAACGCCTGTGCACCCTTCTGTGCCACAGGCTCCGCCTGTCCTGGCCTGCCGCGCCGTCTAACTTCCGTCATACCTACGTTAACTCCGACCTACAAATGAGCATAAACAATGAACAATTCGTTTATCTTATGCAAGTCGGTTGCAGGCGTCACGCAAAACAGAGTTCCTGTTCAGGAATACTTTCAACATCACAGTTGTCACTGCCGCCGCGATCGATGGTCAGAAAATCGGTGACGCGCTGCCAGGCGAAAAGTGGGTGATGCCAGACGTTACGATGGTAATTCACTCCCTGTTCGCCGTTGGTAATAAACGCCCGCAGGGTTGACAGGTCTGGTTTGTCGTCACCTAACGCCACGACTACCACAAACACTTCACCTTTCATCGGGATAAAGGCCTGAGTGCCCAACGGATGACGTTCGAGTTCGTGAATGGTCAGCGGCAGATTCGCCGGTTGCGCGCGGTTAATGCTGATAAGCGTACGGTCTTGCTCAAGAATCTCAACCAGCGCCAAATCGTGGTAACGCTCCACCAGGCCATTGTTAATATGGAAAAAATCCCGTTGCTGCGTTTCGATTACGTCGCCATAAGCACTAAAGGCTTCCTGACTTAACGGTAATACCTGAAGTTTCATCTTTTTGTCCTTGTAACATAATTCCGTTCAACCAGAGCCGACCGGTCAGCTTGGTTTCAATAACAGGCAATCTAAAACCTTAAGAGAACAACATCAACACAAAAGTTGGAATATTTTTCCAAAACTAGATTTAGTCCACAAATTGAACAGGGTTATCATGTAAAAATACTGATAAATCAGAGGATAAGAAAATCACGCAACTTGCGGATTTAAAAGGGGATACCTGAAGATGTTCGATCCAGAAACCTTGCGGACTTTCATTGCGGTTGCTGAAACAGGAAGTTTTTCAAAAGCGGCAGAACGATTATGTAAAACCACGGCGACGATCAGTTATCGCATTAAACTTCTGGAAGAGAATACCGGAGTGGCGCTGTTTTTCCGCACGACTCGCAGCGTGACGTTGACGGCGGCTGGCGAGCATCTACTTTGTCAGGCCAGAGACTGGCTGAGCTGGCTGGAAAGTATGCCCAGCGAGTTACAACAGGTGAATGATGGCGTGGAACGCCAGGTGAATATCGTCATCAACAACCTGCTCTATAACCCCCAGGCCGTTGCCAGGCTGCTGGCGTGGCTAAATGAACGTTACCCGTTTACCCAATTTCACATCTCCCGACAAATCTATATGGGCGTCTGGGACTCGCTATTGTACGAAGGTTTTTCACTGGCTATCGGCGTCACGGGAACCGAGGCGCTGGCAAATACCTTTAGTCTTGATCCCTTAGGATCGGTGCAATGGCGCTTTGTCATGGCGGCGGATCATCCGCTGGCGAACATTGAAGAGCCGCTAACAGAAGCACAGTTGCGGCGCTTTCCGGCGGTCAATATTGAAGACAGCGCCCGTACATTAACCAAACGCGTCGCCTGGCGATTGCCGGGGCAAAAAGAGATTATTGTTCCCGATATGGAAACGAAAATCGCCGCCCATCTGGCGGGCGTGGGCATTGGTTTTTTGCCAAAATCACTTTGCCAGTCAATGCTCGATAATCAACAACTGGTCAGCCGGGTAATCCCAACGATGCGCCCTCCTTCGCCATTGAGTCTGGCATGGCGCAAATTTGGCAGCGGCAAAGCGGTAGAAGATATTGTGACCTTGTTTACCCAGCGCAGGCCGGAAATCAGCGGATTTTTAGAAATTTTCGGCAACCCACGCAGTTAAAAATCAAGTTTCCTTGCACGTTGGCGCGTAAAATAGCGCGCAAGCTGATTTGAGGTTCACTTTTTACTATGCAAGAGAGACACACGGAACAGGACTATCGTGCCCTGCTGATTGCTGATACGCCCATTATTGATGTTCGCGCCCCCATCGAGTTTGAGCAAGGCGCAATGCCCGCCGCTATCAACCTGCCGTTAATGAATAACGATGAACGCGCCGCCGTTGGCATCTGCTATAAACAGCAAGGGTCAGACGCGGCGCTGGCACTGGGGCATAAACTGGTGGCGGGTGAAATTCGTCAGCAGCGCATGGACGCCTGGCGGGCAGCGTGCCTGCAAAATCCGCACGGTATTCTCTGCTGTGCCCGTGGCGGTCAGCGCTCGCATATTGTGCAACGCTGGCTGCATGACGCGGGGATTGATTATCCGCTGGTGGAAGGCGGTTATAAGGCACTGCGCCAGACCGCGATTCAGGCGACTATTGAACTGGCACAAAAACCGATCGTGCTGATTGGCGGTTGTACCGGCAGCGGTAAAACGCTGTTAGTGCAGCAACAGCCGAACGGTGTTGATCTGGAAGGGTTGGCGCGTCATCGCGGTTCGGCGTTTGGTCGCACCTTACAACCACAACTTAGCCAGGCGAGTTTTGAAAACATGCTGGCTGCCGAAATGCTAAAAACCGACGCCCATCAGGATTTGCGCCTGTGGGTGCTGGAAGATGAAAGCCGGATGATCGGTTCGAATCACCTGCCGGAATGTCTGCGCGAACGAATGACTCAGGCGACGATTGCGGTGGTAGAAGATCCGTTTGAGATCCGTCTTGAACGCCTGAACGAAGAGTATTTCTTGCGTATGCATCATGATTTTACCCACGCTTATGGCGACGAACAGGGCTGGCAGGAGTATTGCGAATACCTGCATCACGGGCTTTCGGCGATTAAACGTCGGCTGGGACTACAACGCTATAACGAACTGGCTGCAAGGCTGGATGCGGCGCTGACAACGCAACTCACCACCGGCAGCACCGACGGTCATCTGGCCTGGCTTGTGCCGTTACTTGAAGAATATTACGACCCGATGTATCGCTATCAGCTTGAGAAAAAAGCGGAAAAAGTTGTCTTTCGCGGTGAGTGGGCGGAAGTGGCGGAATGGGTTAAGGCGCAGTGATGGGGGATTCTGTGCACGCTGTTCATGCCGGATGCGGCGTGAACGCCTTATCCAGCCTACAGGTGAGTGCTGTTTCGTAGGCATGATAAGACGCGCCTGCGTCGCATCTGGCATCGGCGCACAACTGCCGGATGCGGCGTGAACGCCTTATCCGGCGTACAAAATTTCGAAAACTCAATATATTGCACGATCTTCGTAGGCCTGATAAGCGTAGCGCATCAGGCAATCTAACACCTGTCATCACCCCGCAAACTGCCTGAACAGCGCCTTACCCTTAAGCAGTCGCGCACCCAGCCAGCCGCCGCAAAGCGACAGCAGTAGCGCACCGCTGCACGGCAGAACAATCCACAATCGCCAGTCTGGCTCCCACGGGAAATCAAACACTTTCGATTGCAGTACCGCCAGTGCCGTTTCCGCACCAATTGCGGCCACCAGGCCGGATACAAACCCGAGCATGGCGAACTCACACCACAATGTCGTGCGCAGCAGTTTTTTCCCCGCACCAAGTGTGCGCCACACCACCAGCTCCTGATGACGCTGACGCATTCCCACCTGCACCTGTGCCAGCAACAACAACATACCGCAGGCGGTGACCAGCACCACCATCACTTCCAGCGCCCGACTTACCTGCTCCAGCACCTGACCGACCTGTTTTAAAATCGCGCCAATGTCTAACAGGCTAATGGTCGGGAACTGGCGGTTGAGTTGCGTCAACATGCCGTTGCCATTCTCCCAGCGGAAACTGGTAAGCCAGCTCTGCGGTTGCCCGTCTAATGCCCCTTCCGGGAAAATAAAATAGAAATTAGGCCGCAGACTTTCCCAGTCCACTTTGCGCAGGCTGGTCACTTTAGCGCGGAACTCCTGGGTATCGCCCATAAAAGTCACGGTATCGCCGAGGGCAACGTTTAAGCGTTTCGCCAGCCCCTCTTCCATCGACACTTCATCGGCTTTTGGCGGCCAGTTACCGGCGACGATCGGGTTATGATCAGGCCGCGTATTTTGCCAGGTGAGATTCAGCTCGCGGTTGAGCGCCTCATCTCCATTGCCTTCTGTCGGCTTGTCGTTAATCGCCGTCAACCGCGCCCGCACCACCGGATAAAACGATTCCGGGACTATCTGATGTTCCGCGAGAAACGCTTTCAGCGGCGTAACCTGTTCCGTAGCGATGTTGATTAAAAAGTAGTTCGGGCTTTCTGGCGGCAGTTGTTGTTGCCAACGGTCGAGCAGATCGCCACGCAACACCAGCAACAGTGCCAGCAGCATAAAGGAGAGCGAAAATGCCGAAAGCTGGCTTAACGTTGACCACGGCTGACGTAACAGGCGGCTAACCGCCAGGCGCAGAGGTAGCGATTTCAGCGTCATGCGGCGAAGTACATTCAGCAGCATCCAGCCCAGCACACCGCACAGCAAAGCCAGTACTACCGCGCCCGCCAGCACCGCCCAGAGCAGCATACTGCCACCCATCAGTCCGGCGAGCAGCAGCACAACCACCACGGTGACAATCGGCAGATAAAACTTCAGCGGCCAGACGTTCGCTACCACATCATTACGTAATACGCGTAAAGGCTGCGTGGCCAGTAACAGTCGGTACGGTCGTAGCCCCACCAGCAGCGAAATAACCGTCATGGTGCCGAGCGCCCACAGCCACGGCCAGAGGCTGGCTGGCGGTAGTGCAGCAGGCAGAACGGGCTTGAGCAGCACCATCAACACGTTTTCGAACAACAGGCCTATCGCCCCACCGGTAACGGCTGAAAGCGCCAGCACCATCAACCACTGACCGACGATTAACTTACGCAGTTGCGCTCGCCCTGCCCCCAGCGTCTTGAGGATCGCCACCAAGTCGTAGCGACTGCGACAGTAATGATTCATCGCCACCGCAACCGCCGCCACCGCCAGCAGCAAGGTCAGAAGCGCCGAAAGCAGCAGGAACTGTTGCGAACGTTCTATCGATCGCCCCAGCGCGCCTTCGTCCTGTTCCAGACCGTACCAGCGTTGTTCAGGTTTAAGCTGGGGTAACAACCATTTCTCATAGCCGTCGAGCTGGTTCTCGCTGCCGCCGAATTTATAACGCCAGGTGACCCGACTCCCCGGCTGCACGGCTCCGGTTTTATCAACATCCGCCAGATTCATCATCAGGCGTGGGGCTATCTGGAAAGGATTAAAACCGGAATCCGGTTCCTGAATCACTTCTCCGGCAATCCGCAAGGTGGCATCGCCCACGTCAATGGTGTCGCCCGTTTTCAGGTTAAGCAGTGCCATCAGGCGTGGGGCCAGCAATACGCTGCCCGCCTGCGGTTTCAGGCCAGGGGGATTAGTTTGCAGATCGCCATACATCGGGTAGATATCATCCACCGCTTTGACGTTCGCCAGCTGCGGTGTGTCGCCTGCAAAGGTCATGGTGGCGAAAGTCAGCTGCTTGCCAACTTTCAGGCCGCGCTTTTGCGCTTCCTCCAGCCACGCTTGCGGCACTTCGCGCGAACTGCGCAACGCCCTATCGCCCGCCATAAACTCACGGCTTTGCTGGCTTAAACCTTTCTCCATGCGATCGCTGATATTGCCCAGCGCCAGCACGCAGGCCACCGCCAGGCTTAGCGCCAGCCAGACAATTAACAGCGACGGCGAGCGCCATTCGCGCCAGAACCAACGTGCAATCATGCTTCCTCCTGCAACTGCCCGTTAACCAGTCGTAAGCAGCGGTCGCAACGTGCCGCCAGTTGCAGGTCGTGAGTCACCATAATCAACGTGGTGCCATGCTCACGGTTGAGGGAAAACAGCAGGTCGGCAATTTTATCGCCTGTCTGGCGGTCAAGGTTACCGGTGGGTTCGTCGGCAAACAGCACATCTGGCCGACCATTAAAGGCACGCGCCAGCGCCACCCGTTGCTGTTCGCCACCGGAAAGCTGTGCCGGAAGATGATCAAGACGTTTACCCAACCCTAACTGTTCGAGCAACGCTTTCGCCCCGTTACGACTTTCTGCGCTACTCTCACCGCGCAGCAGCGCCGGAAGCTCGACGTTTTCCAGCGCGTTAAGGGTAGGAATTAACATAAATGACTGAAAAACAAAGCCTACGTGCTTCGCGCGCAACTTTGCCCGCGCTTCTTCGTCCATATTATGTAGCGGTTGTCCCACCAGTCTCACTTCGCCACTGCTGCCGTCATCCAGCCCGGCGAGGATCGCCAGCAAGGTTGACTTACCCGATCCCGACTCGCCCACCAGTGCGATGGTCTCGCCACGTTTGACAACCAGCTCAACTCCGGTGAGGATGGAGAGTTCATGCTCCCCCTGACCGACGGACTTCTTAATATGATGAACTTCAACAATGTTTTCCGCTGGCATTTGCCCTTCCTGTTCCTGGTCCTGTTAACCTTCCGTGCCGCCGCAGCGGACACGTTATTGATTCTGGGTGATAGCCTGAGCGCCGGGTATCGAATGTCTGCCAGCGCGGCCTGGCCTGCCTTGTTGAATGATAAGTGGCAGAGTAAAACGTCGGTAGTCAATGCCAGCATCAGCGGCGACACCTCGCAACAAGGGCTGGCGCGCCTTCCGGCTCTGCTGAAACAGCATCAGCCGCGCTGGGTGCTGGTTGAACTGGGCGGCAATGACGGTTTGCGTGGTTTTCAGCCACAGCAAACCGAGCAAACGCTGCGCCAGATTTTGCAGGATGTCAAAGCCGCCAACGCTGAACCATTGTTAATGCAAATACGTCTGCCTGCAAACTATGGTCGCCGTTATAATGAAACCTTTAGCGCCATTTATCCCAAACTCGCCAAAGAGTTTGATGTTCCGCTGCTGCCCTTTTTTATGGAAGAGGTCTACCTCAAGCCACAATGGATGCAGGATGACGGTATTCATCCCAACCGCGACGCCCAGCCGTTTATTGCCGACTGGATGGCGAAGCAGTTGCAGCCTTTAGTAAATCATGACTCATAAAGCAACGGAGATCCTGACAGGTAAAGTTATGCAAAAATCGGTCTTAATTACCGGATGTTCCAGTGGTATTGGCCTGGAAAGCGCGCTCGAATTAAAACGCCAGGGTTTTCATGTCCTGGCAGGTTGCCGGAAACCGGATGATGTTGAGCGCATGAACAGCATGGGATTTACCGGCGTGTTGATCGATCTGGATTTGCCAGAAAGTGTTGATCGCGCAGCCGACGAAGTGATCGCCCTGACCGATAATTGTCTGTATGGGATCTTTAACAATGCCGGATTCGGCATGTATGGCCCCCTTTCCACCATCAGCCGTGCGCAGATGGAACAGCAGTTTTCTGCCAACTTTTTCGGCGCACACCAGCTCACCATGCGCCTGTTACCCGCGATGTTACCGCACGGTGAAGGACGTATTGTGATGACCTCATCGGTGATGGGATTAATCTCCACGCCGGGTCGTGGCGCTTACGCGGCCAGTAAATATGCGCTGGAGGCGTGGTCAGACGCACTGCGCATGGAGCTACGTTACAGCGGAATTAAAGTTAGCCTGATCGAACCCGGTCCCATTCGTACTCGCTTCACCGACAACGTCAACCAGACGCAAAGTGATAAACCTGTCGAAAATCCCGGCATCGCCGCCCGCTTTACGTTGGGACCGGAAGCGGTGGTCGACAAAGTGCGCCATGCTTTTATTAGCGAGAAGCCGAAGATGCGCTATCCGGTAACGCTGGTGACCTGGGCAGTAATGGTGCTTAAGCGCCTGCTGCCGGGGCGCGTGATGGACAAAATATTGCAGGGGTGAGTTGAAGCGCGCGCTTAAGCCCCCATGTCAAAGAAAATATCGACAACAGAGAGCGACTCCATGTCCGTAGAAAATATTGTCAACATTAACGAATCTAACCTGCAACAGGTTCTTGAACAGTCGATGACCACTCCGGTGCTGTTCTATTTTTGGTCTGAACGTAGCCAGCACTGTTTGCAGTTAACCCCAATTCTGGAAAGCCTCGCGGCGCAGTACAACGGGCAATTTATTCTGGCGAAGCTGGACTGCGACGCGGAGCAGATGATTGCCGCCCAGTTTGGTCTGCGCGCGATTCCGACCGTGTATCTGTTCCAGAACGGGCAACCGGTAGACGGCTTCCAGGGGCCGCAACCGGAAGAGGCGATCCGTGCCCTGCTGGATAAAGTGCTGCCGCGCGAAGAAGAGCTGAAAGCGCAGCAGGCGATGCAGCTGATGCAGGAAGGCAATTACACCGACGCCTTGCCATTGCTGAAAGACGCCTGGCAGTTGTCGAATCAGAACGGGGAGATCGGCCTGCTGTTGGCAGAAACGCTGATTGCGCTGAACCGTTCTGAAGATGCAGAAGCGGTGCTGAAAACCATTCCTTTACAGGATCAGGACACCCGCTACCAGGGACTGGTGGCGCAAATCGAACTGCTGAAGCAGGCGGCAGATACGCCGGAAATTCAACAGTTGCAACAGCAGGTGGCAGAGAATCCAGAAGATGCCGCACTGGCAACGCAACTGGCACTGCAACTGCACCAGGTTGGGCGCAATGAAGAGGCGCTGGAGTTACTGTTTGGGCATCTGCGTAAAGATCTCACCGCCGCAGACGGTCAGACACGTAAAACGTTCCAGGAGATCCTTGCTGCGCTGGGTACGGGTGATGCACTGGCGTCGAAGTATCGCCGCCAGCTGTATGCGTTGTTGTATTGATGTTTTGTTGATCGGCACATGAACCACAACGCCGGATGCGATGCTGCGCATCCGGCATCGCATCATTTCTTCTTCAATTGCGTCACCACCAATTGGTGGCGCGAATTATAAAATTTACGATAGGTTAAATAGCAGGCAATAATGGTAGACAGGCTGGCAGTTGAGAGCAGCATAAAGGTCACCATAATCTGATATTTAATCGCCTTCACCGGATCAATCCCGGCAAATATCAGCCCGGACATCATTCCTGGTAAACTCACTAAGCCAACCGTTTTTGCTGAATCGACCGTCGGAATTAAAGCCGCGCGAATACTGTCGCGAATCAATATAGCTGAAGCCTGTTTCGGCGTCGCGCCAAGACTCAGTTTCTCCTGAATCTGTTGCTGTTCGCTAATAACCCGTTGCCCTAAATTGTTGTAACACAACCCCACCGCTACCATGGCGTTACCGGCTATCATCCCGGCGATAGGGATCACCTGCATCGGGATAAATTCAATCGACCCTGAGAGAATCAGCACCGCCAGGGTAATTCCCGCCCCGACCGTAATGGCAATAAACGATGAGATAAAAGCTTTAGCAATATATTTACTGCGTTTTTGCGCATTCCACGCCGCATTAAAGCAGATAAATAACACCATCAATAATGTCAGGCTGGCATCATCCACGCTGAAAATATACTTCAGCACATAGCCGACAATAATCAGCTGAATTATCGCGCGCCCGACGCTCCAGAGAATGTCTTTCTCCAGCGCCAGCTTTTCTTTATGGCTAATTAAGATTGCCACCACCACCAGCATTAATGCCAGTGCCAATGATTCGTTAGTAATATTATGCGAGTTCATAGCGTGCTTCCTGCATTTCTCCGGCATGCGGTTGCAGTGTAATCACCTTATCCGCATGATTAATTTCGTCTTTATCGTGTGTCACCCACAGCACGGCAATATTTTGCTCGCGCACATAACGGTGGATCATCTCATTAACGTTATGTTTATTACTTTCATCCAGCGCACTGGTGATTTCGTCGAGCAATAAAACCTTCGGCATAAATTGCAGGTTACGAATCAATGAGATGCGTTGTTTTTCACCACCAGATAGCTCGGCGATATTCTTCGTCAAAATGCTGTCCGGTAAAGCGAAGCGTTCAAGAAAATCGAGAAAAATGGCCGGGTCAGGCTGCTGGTTACGGATCTGCCAGGGAAAAATCAGGTTATCGTATACCGTATCGCCAAACAGCGTCGGCGTCTGGGCGCAGTAAGAGACTTGCTGGCGGTAGATTTCTGGCTTTAGTGTGCTGACATCCTCACCTTCAAACAGTAACGTTCCGCTGGTTGGGCTGATCAATGAAGCAACTATTTTTAGCAGTGTACTTTTGCCACAACCAGAAGGACCGGTAATTAACTTAAATTCGCCAGCACGCAGCGAAAAATTGATGTTATTAAGAATCTTCGTATCACCCGCCAGATATCCTACGTTTTGTAGCTGAAGCAAAGGACTATTTTCCTGCATCGCTGTTCCCTTTTTCTGATTTTTACTAAAAACAGTTTATCCTTCGCAGGAATAAGGGGGAACTCTCTTTCAGTAATCAGGTATAATTTGTTTAATCAAGCAGCAATTTTGCTGATTATGGACGGTACAACAGGAGGTTTTTCCGATGCTTATCTTTATCCCGATTCTCATTTTTGTCGCGCTGGTCATTGTCGGCGCGGGCGTCAAAATCGTGCCGCAGGGCTATCAATGGACGGTAGAACGCTTTGGTCGCTATACCAAAACGTTACAGCCAGGTCTAAGCCTGGTGGTGCCGTTTATGGATCGCATTGGTCGCAAGATCAATATGATGGAGCAAGTGCTCGACATCCCTTCCCAGGAAGTTATCTCGAAAGATAACGCCAACGTTACCATCGACGCTGTGTGCTTTATTCAGGTGATTGACGCGCCGCGCGCGGCTTATGAAGTCAGCAATCTGGAGCTGGCGATCATCAACCTGACCATGACTAACATCCGTACCGTGCTGGGTTCAATGGAACTTGATGAAATGCTCTCTCAGCGCGACAGCATTAACTCGCGTCTGCTGCATATTGTCGATGAGGCCACCAACCCGTGGGGGATTAAAGTCACCCGTATCGAAATTCGTGATGTGCGCCCGCCCGCAGAGCTTATCTCTTCAATGAACGCGCAGATGAAAGCGGAACGTACCAAACGCGCTTACATCCTTGAAGCGGAAGGGATCCGTCAGGCGGAAATCCTCAAAGCCGAAGGTGAAAAACAGTCACAAATCCTGAAAGCGGAAGGCGAACGTCAGTCGGCGTTTTTACAGGCTGAAGCGCGTGAACGTTCCGCTGAAGCAGAAGCCCGCGCCACCAAAATGGTGTCTGAAGCCATCGCCTCCGGTGATATTCAGGCGGTGAACTACTTCGTCGCACAGAAATACACCGAAGCGTTACAGCAGATCGGTTCGTCCAGTAACAGCAAAGTGGTGATGATGCCATTAGAGGCCAGCAGCCTGATGGGGTCGATTGCCGGGATTGCTGAGCTGGTGAAAGACAGCGCCAACAAACGGACTCAGCCATGATGGAGTTAATGGTCGTTCATCCACATATTTTCTGGCTAAGTCTCGGCGGTTTGCTGCTGGCAGCCGAGATGTTGGGCGGCAATGGTTATCTGTTGTGGAGCGGCGTGGCAGCGGTGATTACCGGTCTGGTGGTCTGGTTGCTGCCGCTGGGTTGGGAGTGGCAAGGGGTAATGTTTGCCGTCCTGACGCTGCTCGCCGCCTGGCTGTGGTGGAAATGGTTGTCGCGGCGAGTGCGCGAACAAAAGCACAGCGACAGTCATTTAAACCAGCGCGGGCAGCAGTTGATTGGCCGACGTTTTGTTCTGGAATCTCCGCTGGTCAACGGGCGTGGTCATATGCGCGTCGGTGACAGTTCATGGCCTGTCAGCGCCAGCGAGGATCTCGGCGCTGGTACGCATGTTGAGGTGATTGCGATAGAAGGAATAACGCTGATTATCCGTGCGGTCATCGCCTGACGCGTCTTATCACACCTGGAAATCTGTACCAAACCCCATGCCGGATAAGGCGTTTACGCCGCATCCGGCATATAGCCCCCTACATAGTGTTAATTGAATGTTCGGCTAAGGAGCAGCCATGTTTTCCCCCTTTCGAAAACCTGAAGTACGTCTGCTGAAAAATACCGCTGCGGGCGTCATTTTTTCGGTGAAGTCCGGGAAAGGATTTCTGCGTCAATGTGTGATTTACGATCCGCACTCGCACGGTCTTATCCATTCGCTCTGCTGGCAGGATGTCCCGTTAATACGTTTCTGGTCCGAGGCTGGATGCCCTACCTGTGCGGAATTTGTCTACAGCGGTTTTGCGGAGGATGAACAGGGAGCCGCCCGGTTTTTGTCTGCTCTCGAAAACTGGAATCGCCCGTGGTCTGGCATAACGGACGCTTTTGCCGCGCTGACACCGCTGTTCACATGCATGGCTGATGGTTATTATTTGCTGGAAGATCGTGAACTTTACCCGACGGATGGCAACGGGCATTTCTTTTGGGCGGCAACGGACCATAGTTCCAGTAATCCGGCAACCGTTGCCGTCTGGGATCCTGAATATTGCTCTTTCAGTGACACCGCGCCCTGCTTTCTTCTACCCGGCCAGCCGCCATCACATTTTAATCCTGAGCGTGCGACGTTTTATCGCGATAAACCGGACGCCCGCGCTCTGGCCTGGTATCTCCCTGATTCCTATCTCTGCGTTCTGCTCGACGGACACCATAAGGCTACTGCCGCCGCGCTGGAAGGGCGACCGCTCAAAACACTGGTGCTCAGCACGGCAACCCATTTTAATGATGAGCAACAAACCCTGGTATTTCCTGGCGGGGAATGTCTGCACAAAACAGAGCTGCAATACCACATACCAAAACTCACCGCGTGCAAAACATTA
This sequence comes from Escherichia sp. WS1118, assembly GCF_046487695.1. Classification (NCBI taxonomy): domain Bacteria; kingdom Pseudomonadati; phylum Pseudomonadota; class Gammaproteobacteria; order Enterobacterales; family Enterobacteriaceae; genus Escherichia; species Escherichia sp. WS1118. The sequence continues at coordinate 195,421 of NZ_JBJQIZ010000003.1, forward strand.
CCGCCCAGCGCATGGGAGAGTTTCGGCCCTGATAAGCACATCAGCCCATCCGAAACCTGGTCAGAAGAGTTAAAGCAGAGCGTCAGTCGGTACCCCTCGCTGGATCAAGCCTGGCAAATTGTTGAGGCCGGGAATTTGAGCGAAACTCGTATTAAGAGCATGATCCAACAAGGTTTGGGGGAGGATGAAAAGGCTGATATTATTTTGCAGGCGCTGTTTTCCACACACTCGCCGCTTTTTATTGACTTTGCCCGATTCGTTATCAGCCATCCGGCATACGCCATTTATCGCCCCCTCACCTTCCGGTTGATGGCGCAAAACCGAACGCCGCAAGCAGATGCTTTTTTTCTGGATTTTGCCATCAATGATGACGGGGAACGTCCGGAGCTGACGAAAATAATGGACGACTATTTTCGCAAGCCTTAATCACCCCGCCCGATGATGACAGCAGCCGGAGAGATTTTCGATAATCGGGCAGTCGGCGCTGTCATCACCGGGGCAGGCATTCGCCAGCGCCAGCAGCTGGTTACGCATGGATTGCAGTTCTTCGATATGCTGTTCGATCTCCGCTACTTTCTCCAGCGTACGACGTTTGACGTCGGCGCTGTGACGCTGCGGATCGTTAAACAGATTCACCAGTTCGCCGCTCTCTTCCAGGTTAAAGCCCACCTGGCGTGCCTGGCGCAGTAAGGTCAGTTCGTTGAGATGCTGCTGCGTGTAGGTGCGATAACCGTTTTCGCTGCGCATCGGCGGCGTCACCAGCCCCTTCTCTTCATAGAAGCGAATGGCTTTGCTGGTCAGGCCGGTAATTTTTGCTACATCGCTAATGTTCATCGTTCGCGCAACGCCTCCTGTGCTTTGTTAAAGGGTTTCAACAAATATTCAAGCACGTTTTTTTGCCAGTGCGAATATCGACCGCCACCACAATAATACAGGAAGTACTGCGCACAGAGAGATGTTATACGGTTTTATTGCGCTTCATGACCATTGCCACAATAAGGCTGAGTAAGAGTGCGCCAATAATCCATATCAGCGCACGGCTGCCCTGGGACCAGAGACTGTAGATAAAGCCAACGATCACCAACAACATAACCAACGTACCAACGATAAGAATCGGCAACGAGGCGTGAATATCATGACGCAGGCGGATCGCCACCACAAACACCGCCAGATAGCAGATCAAAAAGGTGGCGCTGGCAACGCTGGCGAGTGAGCCTAAATTCAGCGCCGCCGTCATCAGCATAATCAACACCACGACGATGATGTTACCCCAGGTACTCTGCCGCCACAGAGGTTTATTCATTAGCTTCGGCAGTTCGCGTTCGCTACCCATGTTGTCCATGATGTTAAACACGGCGAACAGGTTTGCGTTGATGGCTGAAGCCGTCGCCAGTAAAGCGCCGATGACGACGATCACATACCCCACATGCCCGAGGAGCGGAGAAGCAGCCTGCGCTACGGCGGTATCGGCATATTTTTCTAACTCTAATGCCGATACATCGCTAAGCAAAACCAGCGCCAGCGAGATATAAAGCAACGTGGTAACGCCAATCGCCACCAGAAACGCCCGTGGCATTATGACCTCCGGATCTTTCACTTTATCCGCCGCGTTCGCCATCATGCCAAAGCCCGCATAGGCAAGGAAGGTTATCCCGATACAGGAGAAGAACGCCCCGGAGCTGGGGGGCGCAGAAACGGAAATATGCGCCGGTTGCAGCGACCAGACACCGGCAATAATCAGCAATAACAGGATCATCATTTTAATGCCGACGAGGATCACTTCCAGCCGCCCTACCGCATGGTTGCTTAAGGAGTTGAAAAGCGTCATCACCGCAATGATCCCCAATGCGTAGAGCAAAATAAGGTGCTCCTCCTGGCTGCCTTCATGCAAAAACTGCACGGCATAAGCGCCAAAAGCACGGGCGACCATGGCGATACTCACCGCCAGCGTCAACAGGTACAATAACGAGAGCGCCAGCGAAAAAACGCCGTTGCCTAATCCGCGACGAAAGAAGTCGATAATACCGCCATTGCTGGGATAGCTCGCCCCCAGACGCGCATAGGCATAACCGGAAAACATCGCCACAATACCGCCAAAAGCAAAGGCGACCCAGGTCGAGGCTTCCATTAGCAACGCAGCCTGCCCCAGCAGCGCGAAGATCCCCGCCCCCACCATTGCCCCAATGCCGATGGAAACGACGTTCCATAGACCGAGGGGTTTGTTACCGTTATTACCTTCCGTGTTCATCATGATCAGCCCTTAAACACGTTATAGCCGAGTTGCTTAGCGACCGATGCCACCATTTTTTGACCGCGAACACTGTTGCCTTCTTCGTCCAGCGGTGGTGAAAACGCGGCAATTCCCATCACGCCAGGAACGACCGCCAGAATACCGCCACCTACACCGCTTTTGCCCGGCAAACCAACGCGATACGCCCAGTCACCGGAGCGACCATACAGCCCTTCCATCATCATTTCGGCCAGAATGTACGGCACATTGTCGGCCTGAAGAACGCGTTTATGCGTCAGCGGATTCACACCACCCGCCGCCAGCGTCGCGCCAAGCGTTGCCAGTTCAATAGTATTGATGAGCGTGGAGCACTGACGGGTGTACACGTCACAGGCTTCCATTGCATCACAATAGAGATATCCGGCGGAGTACAGCAGCCAGGCAATGGCCCGGTTATGGAAGTTGGTTGTTTGTTCCGACTGGTTGACTTCATCAGAGAGCGCTACCTGCTCACCAGCCAGTTGTTGTTGGATATGTAAAATTCGCTGCCAGCGTTGTTCAGTATTTTCAGCGTTAATCAGGCTGGTGGTGGCAATAGCGCCAGCATTTACCAGTGGCGAAAGCGGTTTGCCGCCATGCAACTCTAAGGCGATAACTGAGTTAAAGGGCAATCCGGTTGGGTCAGCGCCAACTTTGTCCTGTACCGCCTGCGGGCCGACATCTTCTAACGCAAGGGCTAACGTACAGACTTTCGAGATGGATTCCAGCGCAAAGCGGTAATCACTGTCACCCGCACTATAGACGTTGCCATCGCTGGTCACGATAGCCACTGCCGCCAGTTGACCAGGGACATTCGCCAGAAAGGGAATGTAATCGGCATTTTGTCCGCCGTTAAGTGAGTGAAATTGGGTGTAAGCCTGATCCACTGCCTGCTGTAATTTGTTTGCATCTAACATCTTTTGTTAACTCCTTTTTATAGATGCGGGAGGTAATTCCTCACCCCGGTGCCGATTTTCAGGCATCCTGATTTAACTTAGCACCCGCAACTTAACTACAGGAAAACAAAGAGATAAATGTCTAATCCTGATGCAAATCGAGCCGATTTTTTAATCTTTACGGACTTTTACCCGCCTGGTTTATTAATTTCTTGACCTTCCCCTTGCTGGAAGGTTTAACCTTTATCACAGCCAGTCAAAACTGTCTTAAAGGAGTGTTTTATGTCACAAACTATCGACCTGACCCTGGACGGCCTGTCCTGCGGTCACTGCGTTAAACGCGTGAAAGAAAGTCTTGAACAGCGCCCGGATGTTGAACAGGCGGATGTGTCTATCACTGAAGCGCACGTTACCGGGACTGCCAGTGCAGAACAGCTGATCGAAACCATCAAACAAGCGGGTTATGACGCATCTGTAAGCCACCCAAAGGCTAAACCGCTGGCGGAGTCATCAATCCCGTCGGAAGCACTGACAGCGGTTTCTGAGGCGCTTCCGGCAGCGACCGCCGATGACGATGACAGCCAGCAGTTGCTGCTGAGCGGCATGAGCTGCGCCAGCTGTGTCACCCGCGTACAAAATGCGTTGCAAAGCGTACCGGGCGTCACTCAGGCACGGGTAAACCTGGCGGAGCGTACTGCGCTGGTGATGGGCAGTGCCTCCCCACAAGATTTAGTGCAGGCGGTGGAAAAAGCGGGCTACGGCGCGGAAGCGATTGAAGATGACGCTAAACGCCGCGAGCGCCAGCAAGAAACCGCCGTCGCTACGATGAAGCGCTTCCGCTGGCAGGCAATTGTCGCGCTGGTGGTGGGTATCCCGGTGATGGTCTGGGGGATGATCGGCGATAACATGATGGTCACCGCTGACAACCGCAGCCTGTGGTTGGTTATCGGCCTGATAACCCTGGCAGTGATGGTTTTCGCCGGCGGCCATTTTTACCGCAGTGCATGGAAAAGCCTGCTGAACGGTGCAGCGACGATGGATACGCTGGTGGCGCTGGGTACTGGCGTGGCGTGGCTCTATTCGATGAGCGTCAACCTGTGGCCGCAGTGGTTCCCGATGGAAGCGCGACATCTTTATTACGAAGCCAGCGCGATGATTATCGGTCTGATCAATCTCGGCCATATGCTGGAAGCGCGCGCGCGTCAGCGTTCTTCTAAGGCGCTGGAGAAATTACTCGATTTAACCCCACCGACGGCGCGCCTGGTCACCGACGAAGGTGAAAAAAACGTGCCGCTGGCAGATGTTCAGCCAGGTATGTTACTGCGCCTGACGACCGGCGACCGTGTGCCGGTAGATGGTGAGATTACTCAAGGCGAAGCGTGGCTGGATGAAGCGATGCTGACGGGCGAACCTATCCCGCAGCAAAAAGGCGAAGGCGATAGCGTCCATGCCGGGACAGTGGTGCAGGACGGTAGCGTGCTGTTTCGTGCTAGTGCGGTCGGCAGCCATACTACGCTGTCACGGATCATTCGCATGGTGCGCCAGGCCCAGAGCAGCAAGCCTGAAATCGGCCAACTGGCGGATAAAATCTCAGCCGTATTTGTGCCGGTAGTGGTGGTGATTGCGCTGATCAGTGCGGCAATCTGGTATTTCTTTGGTCCGGCACCGCAGATTGTCTATACCCTGGTGATTGCCACCACGGTGCTGATTATTGCCTGTCCGTGTGCGCTGGGACTGGCGACGCCGATGTCGATTATTTCCGGCGTCGGGCGGGCGGCTGAGTTTGGCGTGCTGGTACGGGACGCCGACGCGCTGCAACGCGCCAGTACGCTCGACACCGTAGTGTTCGATAAAACCGGGACGCTGACCGAAGGGAAGCCGCAGGTTGTCGCAGTAAAAACATTTGCTGATATTGATGAAGCGCAAGCATTGCGTCTGGCGGCGGCGCTGGAGCAAGGTTCCAGCCACCCTCTGGCACGGGCGATCCTCGATAAAGCAGGTGATATGCAGCTACCGCAGGTCAACGGTTTCCGCACATTGCGCGGGCTGGGCGTGAGCGGTGAAGCTGAAGGTCATGCGTTATTGCTGGGCAATCAGGCGCTGTTAAATGACCAACAGGTCAATACCAAAGCAATTGAAGCAGATATTTCAGCTCAGGCATCGCAAGGGGCAACGCCTGTGCTGCTGGCGGTTGACGGGAAAGCGGTAGCCCTGCTGGCTGTACGCGATCCGTTGCGTAGTGATAGCGTGGCGGCGCTGCAACGCCTGCATAAAGCGGGATATCGCCTGGTGATGCTAACCGGGGATAACCCGACCACCGCCAATGCGATCGCTAAAGAAGCAGGGATTGATGAGGTGATAGCCGGCGTGCTGCCGGACGGTAAAGCCGAAGCGATCAAACGTCTGCAAAGTGAAGGACGTCAGGTGGCAATGGTGGGCGACGGCATTAACGATGCGCCAGCGCTGGCTCAGGCGGATGTCGGTATTGCGATGGGTGGCGGCAGTGATGTTGCCATTGAAACCGCGGCGATTACCCTGATGCGCCATAGCCTGATGGGTGTTGCGGATGCGCTCGCAATTTCCCGCGCAACGCTGCGCAACATGAAGCAGAACCTGCTCGGTGCGTTTATCTACAACAGCATTGGTATTCCGGTCGCCGCCGGTATTTTGTGGCCGTTCACTGGAACACTGCTTAACCCGGTGGTTGCCGGAGCGGCAATGGCGCTCTCGTCGATCACCGTAGTAAGTAACGCCAACCGCTTGCTGCGGTTTAAGCCGAAGGAATAAGTACATCATTGCGGATGCGCTGCTTTAGGGTGGCGCATCCGTTATAGGGAAATTATTCTACGCGACCTTTTTTGCACGCTCTTCACGGCGTGCCAAATATTCAGCCACTGTTTCAATCCGTCCCAATTCTTCCTGGGTACGCATGTTGTTTTCAACTTCCCAAAGATCAACTGCCGCCTGGAGGTTTAGCCAAAAATCGACTGTGGTATCAAAAACTTTCGCCAGACGGAATGCCATCTCAGTGGTGAGTTTACGATTGTTATTGATCAGTGCACTGACGCTATTACGATGAACATGCAGCAACTCTGCTAACTCATTGATTTTCAAATCGAGCGGTTCCAGATATTCATAGAGAAGAATATCTCCGGGTGTCGTCGGTTTTCTTGTTGCCTGTTTCATAGTTTTACCTTTCTCGTCAATACGACAGCTATGTTTTAGTAGTTGTGTGGGTCTAAAAACAATTCTTCGGCCTTGCCATTAACCCATTTAAAAATCAGTCGGTACTGTTTATTCACTCTAATGGAGGAGTATTCCTGTAATTTCCCGGATAACTCTTCGTATCGGTTCCCCGGAGGGGAGCGTAAATCCCAATGAGAAGTGGCAGCATTAATGATGTCCAACTTTCGTGATAACGTGGTATGGATTTCAGCAGGGATCTTTCGATGTGGCGTTGAATGGACAAAAAAATCAGCCAACCAGGCATCACGAAAACTCCTTATATTTTTCTTTTGAGCCATTCCTCTCTCATCTCCTTGTCCATTATTCAATCATTGTAATGCACACAAGCACTGTGCGCAAGTGCAACAATCAACTCCATTTGCGCCATCCCTCCCCGCGCGCTAGCATGATATTTCACAAAGGGAGGTCGTATGGATCTGTTGTACCGGGTAAAAACGCTTTGGGCCGCGCTGCGCGGTAATCATTACACCTGGCCTGCTATCGATATCACTCTTCCCGGCAATCGCCATTTTCATCTGATTGGCAGTATTCATATGGGTAGCCACGATATGGCTCCCCTGCCCACCCGTTTGCTCAAAAAGCTCAAAAACGCCGATGCGCTGATCGTCGAGGCGGATGTTTCCACCAGCGATACGCCTTTTGCCAATTTGCCTGCCTGCGAGGCACTGGAAGAGCGCATTAGCGAGGAGCAACTCCAAAACCTGCAGCACATTAGCCAGGAGATGGGCATTTCTCCGTCGCTCTTTTCTACCCAACCGTTGTGGCAAATCGCGATGGTTCTTCAGGCGACGCAGGCACAAAAACTGGGGCTGCGGGCAGAATACGGTATCGATTACCAGCTATTGCAGGCGGCGAAGCAACAACATAAACCCGTGATTGAACTGGAAGGGGCTGAAAACCAGATTGCCATGTTGCTCCAGCTCCCTGACAAAGGACTGGCGCTGCTGGACGACACGCTGACCCACTGGCACACCAATGCACGGTTGCTGCAACAAATGATGAGCTGGTGGTTGAATGCGCCGCCGCAAAATAATGAAATAACGCTGCCCAATACGTTCAGTCAGTCGCTGTACGATGTGCTGATGCATCAGCGAAATCTCGCCTGGCGGGATAAATTACGCGCCATGCCGCCGGGGCGCTATGTGGTCGCAGTCGGTGCACTACACCTGTATGGAGAAGGGAATTTGCCGCAGATGTTGCGCTAAAAAAATGGCCAATATCGCTATTGGCCCGTCAAAGAGGAATTTCATTTTTTTATTATTATGCCGTCACTTTAAGCGACGGTGTAACTCGATTGTCGCTCAATCTCACCATCCTGCCAATACTCTTAGGCAAGATGACTCTTTTTTTTGGACCGCCATCAGGCGTATGCTTGCTTCGTTTTTTTGTTTAAGGCAGGAAAATTACCATGACACCCGCAGTTAAATTACTCGAAAAAAACAAGATTTCGTTTCAAATCCATACCTACGAGCACGATCCGGCTGAAACCAATTTTGGCGATGAAGTCGTCAAAAAATTAGGTTTGAATCCGGATCAGGTCTACAAAACGCTGCTGGTCGCAGTGAACGGTGATATGAAACACCTTGCCGTGGCCGTTACGCCGGTCGCAGGTCAACTGGATCTTAAAAAAGTAGCAAAAGCGCTGGGTGCCAAGAAAGTTGAGATGGCCGATCCGATGGTCGCGCAGCGTTCGACGGGATATCTGGTTGGAGGGATTAGCCCACTGGGGCAGAAAAAACGTCTGCCAACGATTATCGACGCCCCCGCACAAGAATTTGCCACTATTTATGTTTCCGGCGGCAAGCGCGGTCTGGATATCGAACTGGCGGCAAGCGACCTGGCAAAGATACTCGATGCCAAATTTGCTGATATCGCCCGTCGCGATTAAGTGATGCACACGGAAGATGAGATGTGGAAAGGATTACAGAGACATTAAGTATCGCTTGTGCAGATGAGATACCGGATATCGCCTTACTTCGGCAAACATCGAGAGAGAAGGTATTACATCTGCATTTTGCCAGCGAAGCAGAGAGGTATCGTGAGGAATTCGGGCTGGTGCTGAAAGCACAGCTCGATGAATTTGTTGTTGGCATGCATTCTGCCGACCCGGTTATCAGGATCGCCAGATTAATATCGCTTGAAGAGATTAACCGCCATCAGGATTTTTTCGAACACTGCGCGAAAGAATATCGTAAGCTGGCGACAGAGCTTATATTTGCATTGGCTGAACAACTGAACGTTGAGATGGCGGAAAATAACCCGCTAGTTACCTTTGCCCCCTTCAAATGCAACCGTAAGCGAAAAGGCAAAATGGGAAAGTGGCAGTATTGTTTTCACGGTTTTCATTGTACATTTGAGAATAAAAAAACAGAGCAAAATATTGAAGTTCCCCTCGCCTACGGCTTTGATTTCGGCGATCTGGACCCGTATTTTTTTTCCGGATTTATCAAATCGACCCCCGCCTGGCAGCCTCTGCCAGTGGCTATTTACGATGATTACCACGACGGTAGCAGGATCATTCAACAACTGCTGGCGCTGGGAAAGTTACAAAAAATCCCTTCACCGATCCCACAATACACGGGGGTTGCTGCGGTAGATCGGTCCAATGTCGACATCGCAAATTTTCGCTCAACACTGGAGAGTCGCCTGCACCGATGTAAATTACGCTGGCTTTTGAAGCATGTAAAAAATTCACAAAGGAGCGAAAGATGAAATTTGACCATCTTGTTGATGTTAGCTTCCACAATTTTGTCTTTAACGGAAAATTCGATTTTGTCGAACTGGGGCAAACAATGGCATGGTTGGAACAAAACTTTGTTGAGCCGGACTCTAAAAATGATATGGGAAATGGTTTTTATATCTGGCTATTTGGTAATGTTGAGTTTCATTTCGAAAACAACAAGCTATATATGATTTGGTGCGATTATCTGAGCCAAATCCATTTGGGCAAAGCGATCCGATTTGATAAAGGAATATTGAATAACGTCGCTGAGTTGAACGTTACGCGTGTATTTAACATGCTTGTTAACGAAGGCGCTGATCTGCAAATCCGCCGTCAATCGCCCCATACACTCTTAATCCACGTCAATCGCTCAGGCGTGACACTTTGGTTTGAAGCAGATGAAGAACAGCCTGGTGATCCGCAGAATTATATGCTGATGGCATTTGGTTTGACACATCGCGATTACGATGCAAGATTTCAATATTCATAAATGGCGGCGTCATATCATGACGCCGCGACGGGGTTCATTACTGCCAGCTCACCTCACCTTTCGGTTCATAAACACTCACATCCAGCGGCGAGCTTTTCTGTATATACGCTTTCAGCACTTCGGCATCAATAAAGCCGGTATTCACATAGCCCGGTTTGTTATCAAGGCGCGGATAGCCATCACCGCCGGTGGCATTGAAGTTTAATGTCGCCATACGGTAAGTTTTCGCCGGATCGACCGGTTCGCCTTTGATTTTCAGGTCGTTCAGTTTGCCGTCTTTCGCCACAAAGCTAACGTTGGCAAATTGCGGGTAGGCACCTGAATCTGGCTTCATTTGTGCGACGGCTGTCAGGTAATCAATCACCTCTTTACCGGTCATGTCGGCATACACCACCACATTGCCGAATGGCTGCACTTTCAGCACGTTTTTATAGCTGATATCGCCAGCTTCGATAGAATCACGAATTCCTCCTCCGCTCATCACCGCAAAGTCGGCACCAGTGCGATCCATTTGTGCTGCCAGAATCAACCGCCCCATATTGGTCTGTACAAAACGTACTTTGTCACGATCGCCTTCCAGACGACCATTGGTTTCGCCTATTTTCACTTCCAGCTGCGCTTTGCCTTTGTTCTGGAACGGTGATAACAGCGAGATCATTTGCTGGTTTTCAGCGATTTCAGGGGTGTACAGCACGCGCTCGCTTTTCCCGTCTTCCCAGGTCACTTTCTTCTTCAGGTTCACCGGAATCAGCTGGTAGTTAACCATTTTCATTTCGCCATTACGAAACTCAAAATCAGCCCGTCCCACGTATTTGCCCCACTCATGCGCCTGCACAATCCAGATGCCGTTTTGTTGATCCGGTTTGCATGGCGTACCCGGCACGTAATCGACCTGTTTTTTGTTTTCTGCCGCCATACAGACCGGATCTTGCGAGTGACCACCGACGATCATCGCCAGCGATCCGGCAGGCAGCGCGCGTGCCATCTCCACATCGCCCGGTGCGTTAGAGCCGTGCTCACCATTGTCGTAATGCCCCATATGGGTCGCCGCGATAATAATGTCTGGCTTTTCTGTCTGTTGCAGCTCCTGAATCACCAGCTTCGCTTCATCAGCGGGCTTACGAAATTCGATATCAGTGAAATATTCCGGATTACCAATTTTGGCTGTGTCATCCGTCGTCAGGCCAATAACGGCAATTTTCAGATCCTGACGCTTAAACAGCGCCCATGGTTTAAACAGGCGCTCGCCGGTACTTTTCTGGTAGATATTGGCGGAAAGCAACGGGAACTTAGCCCACTTTTCCTGCTGGCGTAATACGGTGAGCGGGTTATCAAATTCATGATTACCGATCGCCATCGCGTCATAGCCCACCAGATTCATACCGCGAAAATCAGGTTCGGCATCCTGTAAGTCGGACTCGGGCACGCCAGTGTTAATGTCGCCACCGGAAAGTAGCAGCACGCTACCGCCTTCAGCCGCAACCTCTTTGCGGATACCATCCACCAGCGTTTTTTGCGCCGCCAGACCATATTCGCCATATTCATTGCGCCAAAAATGCCCATGATGATCATTAGTGTGCAGAACTGTAATTTTGTAGGTTTTATCCTGCTCGTACGCCAGAGCAGTTTCACTCGCCAGTGTAAATGTGGTTAACAGTGCTAACGCCACGCCCCGCTGCAATAATTTCATACTTCTCTCCCTGACCTGATTTCAACGTGTTGAAAAATAGTATGACGCGACATCATAAACAAGTCTGCGTCCGGTGAAGATAAATCTGCATCCAGATTAGAAATTCTGTATTCCGCGTTGAGACTTCCTTCAGGCAGCGCATACAGGTATGTTAGTCGGGTAATAATCACAAATAAGATCATTCTTTACATCGCAACCCTGAAAAAGTGACTTTCCTATGGCAATGAGTGAACAAACCCAGCCTGTGGCGGGCGCGGCTGCGTCAACGACTAAGGCCCGAACATCGTTTGGTATTTTAGGTGCTATCAGCCTCTCACATCTGCTGAACGACATGATCCAATCGCTGATTCTGGCGATTTATCCACTGCTTCAGTCAGAATTTTCTCTGACATTTATGCAGATTGGCATGATAACCCTCACCTTCCAGCTCGCCTCTTCGTTACTGCAACCGGTGGTCGGCTACTGGACCGATAAATATCCGATGCCGTGGTCGTTGCCGATTGGCATGTGCTTTACCTTAAGTGGTCTGGTGCTGCTGGCGCTGGCGGGCAGTTTCGGCGCAGTTCTGCTGGCAGCGGCGCTGGTCGGTACCGGTTCATCGGTCTTTCATCCGGAATCTTCTCGCGTGGCCCGTATGGCTTCCGGCGGGCGTCATGGCCTGGCGCAATCTATATTTCAGGTCGGCGGCAACTTTGGCAGTTCCCTGGGCCCCTTGCTGGCGGCGGTGATTATCGCGCCTTATGGCAAAGGCAACGTTGCCTGGTTTGTGCTTGCGGCACTGCTGGCGATCGTGGTGTTGGCGCAAATCAGCCGTTGGTACTCGGCACAGCACCGAATGAATAAAGGAAAACCCAAAGCGACGATTATCAATCCACTGCCGCGCAATAAAGTTGTTCTGGCGGTCAGCATTCTGTTAATCCTCATTTTCTCGAAATATTTCTATATGGCGAGCATCAGCAGCTATTACACCTTTTATCTGATGCAAAAATTCGGATTATCTATCCAGAATGCTCAGCTTCATTTGTTTGCCTTCCTGTTTGCCGTTGCGGCAGGTACGGTGATTGGCGGGCCTGTAGGGGATAAAATTGGACGGAAATATGTGATTTGGGGCTCTATCCTCGGCGTTGCGCCGTTTACGCTGATTTTACCCTACGCCAGCCTGCACTGGACGGGGGTTTTAACGGTGATTATTGGATTTATCCTCGCTTCGGCATTCTCTGCCATTCTGGTCTATGCCCAGGAGCTGCTTCCGGGACGTATCGGTATGGTTTCTGGACTGTTTTTCGGTTTTGCTTTCGGCATGGGAGGTCTGGGGGCGGCAGTTCTGGGGCTTATCGCCGACCACACCAGCATAGAGTTAGTCTATAAAATCTGTGCTTTCCTGCCACTATTGGGGATGTTGACCATATTCCTGCCTGATAACCGGCATAAAGACTGATTTCATTGCAGCCAAAGGCAAACTTTGGCTGCATCGTTTTACAGTCGCCATAAGCCTTTCCTCTGTTAAACCGCCTTCTGTTTTCCGATCCGTGCTTTTTTTTGCAGCTAATTCCATTTTTCTGCAAAATTCAACAATTATTCATAAACATCATCAATGAAATTGTCATAAACTATTACCTGTAATTTTGGTTTTCCCGGCCAAAAATGGACAATAACCACCAGGAAAAGGAGACGGAATGCATCACGCCACCCCGCTTATCACCACCATTGTTGGCGGCCTTGTGCTCGCCTTTATCCTCGGCATGCTGGCCAATAAACTACGTATTTCTCCTCTGGTGGGATATCTGTTAGCGGGTGTGCTGGCAGGACCATTCACTCCGGGCTTTGTTGCCGATACCAAGCTTGCGCCGGAACTGGCTGAACTGGGCGTTATTTTGCTGATGTTCGGCGTCGGTTTGCATTTTTCGCTCAAGGATTTGATGGCGGTAAAGTCCATCGCCATTCCCGGCGCGATCGCCCAGATAGCCGTGGCGACGCTGCTGGGTATGGCGCTCTCCGCCGTGCTGGGCTGGTCGTTAATGACCGGTATCGTGTTCGGCTTATGTCTTTCCACCGCCAGTACCGTGGTGTTACTGCGCGCACTTGAAGAACGGCAATTAATTGACAGTCAGCGTGGGCAAATCGCCATCGGTTGGTTGATTGTGGAAGACCTGGTGATGGTCCTGACGCTGGTATTGCTACCCGCGGTAGCAGGAATGATGGAACAGGGCGATGTGGGCTTTGCCACTCTTGCAGTCGATATGGGGATCACCATCGGCAAGGTGATCGCATTTATCGCCATTATGATGTTGGTAGGTCGCCGTCTGGTGCCGTGGATTATGGCACGCAGCGCAGCAACCGGTTCCCGCGAGCTGTTTACCCTGTCGGTGCTAGCGCTGGCGTTAGGGATTGCCTTTGGTGCGGTAGAGCTGTTTGATGTCTCCTTTGCACTCGGTGCGTTCTTTGCCGGGATGGTACTGAACGAGTCTGAACTGAGTCACCGTGCCGCCCACGATACACTGCCATTGCGCGACGCGTTTGCGGTGCTGTTTTTTGTCTCCGTCGGGATGTTGTTTGATCCGTTAATTCTGATTCAGCAACCGCTGGCAGTACTGGCGACGCTGGCAATTATTCTGTTTGGTAAATCGGTCGCGGCCCTGTTCCTTGTGCGTTTGTTTGGTCACTCCCAGCGCACGGCGTTAACCATCGCCGCCAGCCTGGCGCAGATTGGTGAGTTCGCGTTTATCCTGGCGGGACTAGGAATGGCATTAAATTTACTGCCACAGGCCGGACAAAACCTGGTACTGGCAGGGGCGATCCTGTCGATTATGCTCAACCCGGTACTGTTCGCACTACTGGAAAAATATCTGGCGAAGACCGAAACGCTGGAAGAGCAGACGCTGGAAGAGGCAATCGAAGAAGAGAAGCAGATCCCAGTGGATATTTGCAACCATGCGCTACTGGTGGGTTACGGTCGTGTAGGCAGCCTGCTGGGGGAGAAATTGCTCGCCTCTGATATTCCGCTGGTGGTGATTGAGACGTCACGAACCCGTGTTGATGAGCTGCGCGAGCGCGGGGTCCGCGCAGTATTGGGCAATGCGGCGAACGAAGAAATTATGCAACTGGCGCATCTGGAATGTGCAAAATGGCTGATCCTGACGATTCCCAACGGCTATGAAGCGGGCGAGATTGTGGCATCTGCCCGCGCGAAAAATCCGGATATTGAGATTATTGCCCGCGCCCATTATGACGATGAAGTGGCGTATATCACCGAACGTGGTGCGAATCAGGTAGTGATGGGTGAGCGTGAAATTGCCCGTACTATGCTGGAACTGCTGGAAACGCCACCGGCGGGTGAGGTGGTGACGAGGTAAACGGTGGTTGCCGGATAATAGGCGCGGATATGTAGGCCTGATAAGACGCGCCAGCGTCGCATCAGGCATTGAAAGCAAAATGCCAGATGCGGCGTGAACGCCTTATCTGGCCTACGAACCGACGATAACTTAACGATCCCAGTAAGACTCTTCCAGGCTGTCTTCACGCTCCGGCAAGCCGCGCGTTAAACGAGGTGAATGCTGGTTCAGTACCTGATAGCTCACACGGTTAGCATATTTACACACCTGCGCTAACGATGAATAAGTTAACCAGGTGAATTTATGTTTGCTGGAGTTTGGTACGTTGCTACGGTGGTAGCTGTTGGCGGTAATGTCATGCAGCAACGCTGCCAGTGCGCCATCCCCTGCTCCATTAGTGTTCATGATTTTTTCCGGCCCGCCCATGTACGGCGCAATGTGCGAATAGACACGCAGCGGATTCTGGCAATCCTTGTGGCGCATGGCGCGGCTAAACTCATACTGATTAAATTCCGCTATAGCACCCGGCAGCAGCGGATGCTGGGTTTTACGTTTCGCTTCGTCTTCGGTAAAGCCTGCCATATACAAGCCGATTGGCCCGGCGGTGCACAGCACCAGATCTACCCAGTCCAGCGCCTTGTCAGATGCCAACAACGGATCGCTTTCTCCGGTCAACGCTTCGGCTTCATCTTCGTTCATCGCAAGGATAGAGACGTGGTCTTTGAGGAATTGCTGCCACCACTGTGGATTCTCGGCAATGACAAACTTGGTGCCCAGCGTCAGCACCACCGGTACGTTATATTTCTTCGCGTACTCAATGGCTTTCATGGTTGCTTCCGGCATGGGTTCACCCGGCTTGCAACGCACCAGATAAGAGGTGAGAACCAGAGCCGAGGCTCCGGCAATCACATCTTCCGGAATACTTTCAGCCCGCAGCTGGTTCATGTGGCCGGGGCTGATAGCAAAGGTACGTTCCCCGGACTCGCCAATCAGCGTAAAGCAACGACCAATTGGGCCATCCACGCCTTGTAGATAGTTAAGATCGGTACGGCTGGAGGTGTTACACAGGTAACGATAGGCATAGCTGCCAATTTCAATATTGCTGCACATGACGCCCAGCAGCACCGAACGGTCGTCCGCGAGCACCGAGTAGTTGTGCATGGTGTTACCAATGGTGCCACCCGCAAACTGATGGGTAATCAGGTTTTTCTGTTTTAGTTCCTGATAAAGCGCTTCGGCAACGTCATCCTCAATCACCAATGAATGCCCGGCGCTTAATCCATAACGCTCAATGAATTCATCATCCACTTTCGCTTCAATATCGACCAGCGTTTGATCGATACCCACTACCCAGGCGGCGCTGGTTTCGTTTTCTGGCTGGAATTGCTGAAGCAGCGGATCGCGTGCGTTTACGGGGAAGTAATGTTTGGATTTACGTTTACCGGGAAATTTCATGGTTGTTTTTACGGGTGGTTAACTGAGCGGCGAATGTTAACACAATCTGACGGGAGCGCGCGAGACACAGCCAGTTTCAATATCAGCAGGCGGGATCGCATTTTCATGGCAGTGGTTCCTTACAATGACGTAATTTGAAAGGAGTTTTTGCATGAAGCCGGAAAACAAATTACCCGTTCTGGACCTTATCTCTGCTGAAATGAAGACCGTTGTGAATACTCTTCAGCCGGATTTACCGCCCTGGCCTGCAACGGGAACGATTGCTGAGCAACGACAGTATTACACGCTTGAGCGCCGATTCTGGAATGTGGGCGCTCCAGAAATGGCAACCAGAGCTTACAGGGTTCCAACAAAATATGGGCAGGTGAAAACACGTCTCTTTTATCCGCAGCCAGATAGGCCGGCGACGCTATTTTATTTGCATGGAGGCGGTTTTATTCTCGGCAATCTCGATACCCACGATCGCATCATGCGCCTGCTGGCAAGCTACAGCCAATGTACGGTGATTGGCATTGATTACACCCTTTCACCTGAAGCGCGTTTTCCGCAAGCGATAGAGGAAATTGTGGCTGCCTGTTGTTATTTCCACCAGCAGGCGGAGGATTATCAAATCAATATGTCCCGCATTGGTTTTGCCGGTGATTCCGCAGGTGCCATGCTGGCGCTCGCCAGTGCGTTGTGGTTGCGCGATAAACAGATCGATTGCGGTAAAGTTGCGGGCGTTTTGCTGTGGTATGGGCTTTACGGATTACGGGATTCCGTGACTCGTCGTCTGTTGGGTGGTGTCTGGGATGGCTTAACGCAACAGGATTTGCAGATGTATGAAGAGGCGTATTTAAGCAACGACGCGGACCGCGAGTCGCCATATTACTGCCTGTTTAATAATGATCTCACTCGCGAAGTTCCGCCCTGTTTTATTGCCGGGGCGGAGTTCGATCCACTGCTGGATGACAGCCGTCTGCTTTACCAGACGTTAGCGGCGCATCAGCAGCCCTGTGAGTTCAAACTCTACCCAGGCACGCTGCACGCCTTTTTGCATTATTCACGGATGATGAAAACCGCCGACGAGGCTCTTCGCGACGGCGCTCAGTTCTTTACCGCTCAGCTTTAGCGATACGCGGCAACAAGATTAGCCATCATTTCGATATGTTCCGGCGTGGCATTAAGCGCCGGAATATATTCATATTTTTTCCCGCCCGCACCGAGGAAGACCTCACGGTTTTGCTCGGCAATCTCTTCCAGCGTCTCCAGACAATCCGCAGCAAAGCCCGGGCACATCACCTGAATATGACCCACGCCTTTTTCTCCGAGCATTTTCAGCGTTTCGTCGGTATAAGGCATCAGCCAGGGTTCCCGGCCAAAGCGCGACTGAAAGGTCATCATCACTTTTTCCGGTGCCATCTCCAGTGCGGAAGCGAGTTCGCGAGTTGTTGTGCGGCAACGTTGCGGGTAATCATCGCCTTCATCTGCATAACGCTGGGGAATGCCATGATAAGAGAGCAACAGCAGATCCGGTTCGCCATGTTTGGCAAAAGAAGCACGTACGCTGTTCGCCAGTGCATTAATATAATCGTGGTTATCGGCGTAATCACGAATAAACGATATCCCCGGAATGCTACGTTTGCGCGCCAG
The DNA here is from genome assembly GCF_046487695.1 of Escherichia sp. WS1118. NCBI lineage: Bacteria > Pseudomonadati > Pseudomonadota > Gammaproteobacteria > Enterobacterales > Enterobacteriaceae > Escherichia > Escherichia sp. WS1118. The sequence goes on from NZ_JBJQIZ010000003.1 coordinate 213,153, forward strand.
AATGCGTGCCAATTCATCCCATACCGCACCGACCGTTGAACAGGAGTATTGCGGATAAAGCGGCAGCACCACAATATGATCTACATGCTCTGCCAGAAGTTCATCTACGGCGCTTTCCAGTGATGGCGAGCCGTAGCTCATTCCCAGCGCCACGGGCGTCTCCGGTAAACGTTGCGCCAGCGCCTGCTGTTGCTGGCGGCTGTAAACCATCAGCGGCGAGCCACCTTCCATCCAGACAGAGGCATACAGCTTCGCCACACGCGGCGAACGCAGCGGCAAAATCACGCCGCGCAGCAACGGCCACCATAACAACCGTGAGGTATCAACCACGCGTCTGTCGCTTAAAAATTGTTTCAGATAGCGTTTTACCGCTTCAGGTGTGGGGGCATCAGGCGTACCCAGGTTTGCCAGCAGGATACCGGTTTTAGTTTGACGCATTACCGCCTCTTATCGATTCAACTTGTTGATAATTGTAGCGGAAAAGTGAAGAAGAAGAACTAATTGCTGTAAGAGGTATTGCCTGAGGAGGATGAGCAGACCTGCCCGAGAGCAGATCTGCGGCGGCTTGATTAGCCGAGAATTTTTTCCAGAGCTGCGCGAACTTCAGCCACCGGCTTGGTGCCGTCAACTTTCGCGTATTTGGTGTTACCCGCTTCCGCTTCTTTGGAGTAGTAGCCGATCAGCGGTGCAGTCATCTGATGGTATTCAACCAGACGTTTACGTACGGTCTCTTCCTGATCGTCTTTACGGGTAGTCAGCTCTTCACCGGTAACGTCGTCTTTGCCTTCTACTTTCGGCGGATTGAATTTAACGTGATAAACACGACCAGACGGCGCGTGAACGCGGCGGCCTACGATACGGTCAACAATCAGTTCGTCCGGTACGTCGAATTCCAGAACGTAATCAACATTGATGCCCGCTTCTTTCATCGCGTCTGCCTGCGGAATGGTACGCGGGAAGCCGTCCAACAGGAAACCGTTGCGGCAGTCTTCCTGAGCAATGCGCTCTTTAACCAGCGCGATCACCAGTTCGTCGGTGACCAGTTTGCCAGCATCCATAATGTCTTTTGCTTGTTTACCCAGCTCGGAGCCAGATTTGACCGCAGCACGCAGCATATCGCCAGTGGAGATTTGCGGAATACCATATTTCTCCATGATGAACTGAGCCTGAGTCCCTTTCCCCGCGCCCGGAGCGCCAAGCAGAATGATACGCATTGCGAAAATCCCCTTAAAATGTGTCGAATTTTTTGAAAAAGCGATAAACGATACCACCAACAGGCGATTGCCTCAAGAAAGGCACCTGAGGCTGAAACGGTTAATGGCAAGATAATTTGCGGAAAGTGCAGATGAAGAAAAGAAAAATGCCGGATGACACGAAGGTCATCCGGCATGACATCAGGAAACCAGCAGCTGGTTCATACGACGAATAAACAGGTTCGGATCTTCCAGCGTGCCGCGTTCTGCCAGCAGCGCCTGATCCAGCAGCAGTTCTACCCACTCGCTGAACTTCGCTTCATCTTCAGTATCCGCCGCACGTTTCACCAGTACGTGATCCGGGTTCAGTTCGAAGATGTATTTCACTTCTGGCACTTTCTGGCCCGCCGCAGCGAACAGTTTCGCCATCTGAGTGCTCATTTCGTCCGCGTCGGTCGAAACGATCGCTGGCGTATCGGTCAGACGGTGAGTCAGACGGACATCTTTCACGCGCTCGCCGAGCAGGGCTTTCACACGGTCGATGAACGGAGTCAGTGCTTTCTCCGCTTCTTTCGCGCTCTCATCAACTTCGTCAGCCAGTTTTTCCAGCGACTCGTCAACTTTAGACACAGACTGGAACGGTTTACCGTCGAACTCAGTCAGATAGTTCATCATCCACTCATCGATGCGGTCGGAAAGCAGCAGAACTTCGATGCCTTTCTTACGCAGCAGTTCCAGGTGCGGGCTGCTCTTCGCTGCCGCGTAACTGTCTGCGGTGATATAGTAGATTTTCTCCTGCCCTTCTTTCATGCGGGAAACGTAGTCTTCCAGAGACACGGTCTGCGCAGAAGAATCGGTATGGGTAGAAGCAAAACGCAGCAGTTTGGCGATCGCTTCCTGGTTAGCGAAATCTTCCGCCGGACCTTCTTTCAGTACCAGGCCAAACTGTTGCCAGAAGGTCTGGTATTTTTCCGCGTCGTCTTTCGCCAGTTTTTCCAGCATTTGCAGCACACGCTTGGTCAGCGCATTGCGCAGGTTACGCGTTACCGTGCTGTCCTGGAGGATTTCACGGGAAACGTTCAGCGGCAGATCGCTGGAGTCAATCAGACCACGCACGAAGCGCAGATAGTTCGGCATGAACTGTTCTGCGTCGTCCATGATGAACACACGCTGAACATACAGTTTCAGACCGTGTTTATGATCGCGGTTCCACATATCCCACGGTGCCTGAGACGGAATGTACAGCAGGCTGGTGTACTCCTGCTTACCTTCAACGCGGTTGTGGCTCCAGGTCAGCGGCTCGTTAAAGTCGTGGGCGATGTGTTTGTAGAACTCTTTGTACTCTTCATCGGTGATTTCCGACTTGTTACGAGTCCACAGCGCCTGCGCTTTGTTGATTTTCTCCCAGGAGATAACGGTTTCGCCGTCTTTCTCTTCGCGTTTTTCGATCTCTACCGGCAGCGCGATATGGTCGGAATATTTGCTGATGATGGAACGCACACGCCAGTCATCGAGGAACTCGTCTTCGCCTTCACGCAGATGCAGGGTGATTTCAGTACCACGATCTTCTTTAGTGATGTCGGCAACGGTGTATTCACCTTCGCCAGCCGATTCCCAGAAGACGCCGTTTTCTGGTTTTTCGCCTGCCGCGCGAGTACGCACGGTCACTTTGTCAGCCACGATAAACGCAGAGTAGAAACCAACACCAAACTGACCGATCAGCTGGCTGTCTTTCGCCTGGTCAGAACCCAGGGATTCGAGGAATGATTTGGTGCCGGATTTAGCGATAGTCCCCAGATGGTCAATCACTTCGTCGCGGGTCATCCCCACGCCGTTATCGGAGATGGTCAGCGTGCGCTTGTCTTTATCGAAAGAGACACGAACGCGTAGTTCACCATCACCTTCGTACAGGTCCGGGTTAGAAAGCGCGCGGAAACGCAGCTTGTCCGCCGCATCGGAGGCGTTAGAGATAAGCTCACGCAGGAAGATTTCTTTATTGGAATAGAGAGAATGGATCATCAGGTGCAGAAGCTGTTTCACTTCTGACTGAAAACCACGAGTTTCTTGTCCTTTCATGTAGGTCTACCTCAATAATGCCATTTTAAGGTTAAAAACAGGATGAGGGAGAGATGGGGACAAGGGAGAATAATTTCAAGCGAGAGCAGGTGATCCTGCTCTCGTTTGCTTAAAAACGAATCTTATGACGCCCGGCAAGGGAGTGTGACAGCGTGGTGCCATCGACCATTTCCAGTTCGCCGCCAACCGGTACGCCATGAGCGATTCGGCTGGCTTCCACGTCATATTGCGCACAAAGCTCGGCAATGTAGTTAGCGGTAGCTTCACCTTCAACCGTGGGGTTGGTGGCGAGGATCACTTCAGTGATTTTTTCCTCTGCCAGACGCTGTTCCAGACGATCAAGCCCGATATCATCAGGACCGATGCCGTCCAGCGGTGACAGGTGTCCCATCAACACAAAATAACGACCTGAAAACTGCCCCGTCTGCTCAATGGCGTAAATGTCCGCCGGACTCTCCACCACGCAGATTTGACCGTTTTCCTGACGACGTGGATTCGAACAGATGTTACAGACTTCCTGTTCGGTGAAGGTGCGGCAATCGGCGCAGTGACCGATTTCCGACATCGCCCGGGTGAGCGCCTGCGCCAGACGCATCCCGCCGCTACGATCGCGCTGAAGCAGCGTGAACGCCATACGCTGCGCCGACTTCGGGCCAACGCCCGGCAGACAGCGCAGTGCTTCCATAAGCTGTGTTAACAGCGGGCTGGTTTGCATCAGAATGGCATCTTAAAGCCAGGCGGCAGCTGCATTCCGGAGGATACAGAGGCCATTTTTTCTTTCTGCGTTTCTTCAATACGACGTGCTGCGTCGTTGAATGCTGCAGCCACCAGGTCTTCCAGCATCTCTTTGTCGTCTTCCAGCAGGCTCGGGTCGATCTCTACGCGACGGCAGTTGTGTGCACCGTTGATGGTCACTTTTACCAGACCTGCGCCAGATTCGCCGGTGACTTCCAGCTGCGCGATCTCTTCCTGCATTTTCTGCATTTTTTCTTGCATCTGCTGGGCTTGCTTCATCAGGTTACCCAGACCGCCTTTACCAAACATAGGTTTCTCTCTCAATCACGTTAAGGATGACGAACGTAAGCTGTGCTTACGATCAAATGGGGCGGATACTTTCTTCATCCAGCTCCGCATCGAAGAATCGACGCAGGGTCTGAATATTATTATCCGCAATAATGGACTCGCGCGCCTGCGCAAGTTTTTCTTCGTATATCGCCTGACGCCATTCCAGCGGCGTACGCACCGCGGGATTATCATCTTCAACGATAGTCAGTTCAACCGTTGAACCTTTTAACGTGCTCAACGCTTCAGCCAGTTTTTGCTGTGCGCCGCGGTTGTTCAAATGCCGCTGAGAGGAGCGCAAATGCAGACATACTGCGTTGTCGCTCTCCTCTTTCCAGGCATTTAACGCCACCTGTTCGACCAGTTTTGGTAGCGAAAGTTGACTCACCTGAGCCGCCCACGGGTCGCGCTCAATGGCTTCTGCCGCCAGCTTCGCCGCCAGTTCCGGCGTTTTTTCATGTTCCAGCGCTTTTTTCAGCGCCTTCGGCGTGGCGACCACTTCTTTTTGCTGCATCACTGGAGTGGTCGCCTTCCAGCGATACGCTTCTTTTTTGGCTGGCGCTTTTTCCAGCGCCGATGGCACCGGACGCGCCTGAACGCGATCGGTGACCGAAGCCAGTCTTTCCAGCGCAGCGTTATTCACCGGCCGCGCGCGGGTAGCGGCTGCCGGTTCACTCTTTTTTGCTTTGGTTGCTCCCTGCACGCGCTGCAACTGCTGGCGCGCCGCCAGCACCTGGCTGGTGGTTTCCGGGAGCGGTACAGTCGGTGCCTGCTGCGGCGCTGATTGCGGTTGCGGCGGCACCTGGGTTGGCGTCATTACTGCCGTTGGCGCGACGGGCGCAAAGGACTGGCGTGGCACTTCTGGCTCAGGCAGAGGCATACGCGGATGGAACGCCAGCGCGCGCAGCAGCGTCATCTCAACACCCATACGGCGGTCTGGCGCATACGGTAATTCTTTGCGACCAATCAACAGCGTCTGATAGTAAAGCTGAATATCCGTCGGCGGTATGGTGCGCGCCAGTTCACGCATCCGCAGCTCAATGGCGGCCATGTCGTTGCCAAGAGCAGCAGGCGAAAGTTGTACCATCGCAATACGATGCAACAGACCGAGCATTTCCACCAGCAACGCTTCCCACTCGATACCACGGGCAGCAGCTTCATTAATTAGCGCCATTACGCGCTCGCCGTTGGCCTCGACCATCGCTTCAACCAGCGATAACGCCTGATCGTCGTCAAGCGTACCCAGCATCGCACTGACCGCCTGGGTTGAAACCTGGCCGTCACCGCTGGCAATCGCCTGGTCGGTCAGACTTAAGGCATCTCGCAGGCTGCCTTCAGCGGCGCGTGCCAACAATTGCAGCGCCCGCGGCTCGTGAGCGATATGTTCTTCGTTGAGGATGTGCTCAAGCTGATGGCGAATTTGCTCGACATCCAGCGCCTTGAGATGAAATTGCAGACAGCGTGACAAAATCGTCACCGGCAATTTCTGCGGATCGGTCGTCGCCAGCAAAAACTTAACGTGCTCTGGCGGCTCTTCAAGGGTTTTTAACAGTGCGTTAAAGCTGTGACGCGACAGCATATGCACTTCGTCGATGAGATAAACTTTGAAACGACCACGCGCCGGAGCGTACTGAACGTTATCCAGCAGGTCGCGGGTATCTTCGACTTTAGTGCGCGAGGCGGCGTCGATTTCAATCAGATCGACAAAGCGCCCCTGCTCGATTTCACGACAGTTATCGCACACGCCGCACGGCGTCGCGGTAATGCCGGTTTCGCAGTTTAGCCCCTTCGCCAACAGTCGGGCGATAGAGGTTTTTCCGACGCCACGGGTGCCGGAAAAAAGATAAGCATGATGAATACGCCCTAACGACAAGCCGTTCGCCAGTGCGGTCAGCACATGTTCCTGGCCGACGACGTCAGCAAAGGTTTGTGGGCGCCATTTTCGGGCTAAGACCTGATAACTCATTGGCAGGCTCTGAAACGCTGGAAGGTGGATTCACGAAGGGGTAATGCTAACACAGCCCCGTCAGAACGGCGAGGCTGAATGCACATCTTGTGCTGCCCGTAGCGTGAGCAGCGCAAGACTGACGATAATTAATGGCCCGGGAACGGGACAAGGCTGTAGCTGGTAATGCCCTGTTTTTCGAGACGCTGTTCGCCGCCGAGATCGAACAGGTTGATAATGAACGCAGCGTCAGCTACTTCACCACCCAGACGACGGATCAGTTTAACGGTCGCTTCGATAGTGCCGCCGGTTGCCAGCAGATCGTCCACCACCAGAACTTTGTCGCCCGGTTTGATGGCATCAACGTGGATTTCCAGCTGATCGGTGCCGTATTCCAGGTCGTAAGTTTCACTGATGGTTTCACGCGGCAGTTTGCCCGGTTTACGGACCGGTACAAAGCCAACGCCCAGACCCAGAGCTACCGGAGCGCCAAACAAGAAGCCACGCGCTTCGGTGCCGACCACTTTGGTAATGCCCGCATTTTTGTAACGCTCAACCAGCAAGTCGATGCTGAGAGCGTAAGCTTTCGGGTCTTCCAGTAAGCTGGTGACATCGCGGAAAAGAATGCCGGGTTTTGGGTAGTCCTGAATGCTTTTGATGCTATTTTTGAGATACTCAAGCTGCTGTGCAGTCGCGGTCATAAGTGTATGCCTGCTTGTTACGGTGGTACTCACGGCGCGTTTTGAACGTATCAAAAGTAACAGTTGTTTAACCTTTGACCGCCTGCGCCTGTGCTCGAAAACGCCAGAATGTACTGGCTGTACGCAATAATTGCAACTGCGATTGTTGTGCTTCAGTGCTTTTCTTGCTTTTCATCAATCACCGGAATTCGCCACATATAAAAAAGCAAACAGGCGAGAATTACCAGCAACATGATGCGCACCCACGGCATCTGGACGAACCACAGCGAAATCGTAAACGTAATCAAAATAAGCAAAATCGCCCGTGGTTTTGCGCCGCGCGGCATCGCATGATGTTTCTGCCAGAAACGTAGATAACTGCCAAACCATGAGCGGTACAGCAACCAGGCGTGAAAGCGCGGGGAAGAACGGGCAAAGCACCAGGCCGCCAGCAGGATAAACGGCGTCGTCGGTAATACCGGTAATACCACGCCCAGCGTACCCAGCACTACCGCCAGCCAGCCAATGATGATTAAAATGATTCGTTGCATATTGAGTGTTGTCAGCTTACAGAGTGGCTACTTTAGCATAACAATTATCATTTTCATTGAGGTCTTATCGTGAAAACCACCCTGCTACTGGAAAAACTGGAAGGACAGCTCGCCACGCTGCGTCAGCGTTGTGCCCCGGTAGCGCAATTTGCCACGCTAAGTGCCCGTTTTGACAGGCACCTTTTTCAGACCCGTGCGACAACACTGCAGGCTTGTCTCGATGAGGCGGGCGATAATCTGGCTGCGCTTCGTCATGCCGTTGAGCAACAGCAACTGCCGCAAGTCGCCTGGCTGGCGGAACATCTGGCGGCGCAACTGGAGGCTATAGCGCGTGAAGCCACAGCCTGGTCGCTACGCGAGTGGGACAGTGCGCCACCGAAAATTGCCCGCTGGCAGCGTAAACGTATTCAGCATCAGGATTTTGAGCGGCGGCTACGTGAGATGGTTGCCGAACGTAGAGCCCGTCTGGCACGAGCGACCGATCTCGTGGAACAGCAGACGCTGCATCGTGAAGTGGAAGCCTATGAAGCGCGCCTGGCACGCTGCCGCCATGCGCTGGAAAAAATCGAAAACAGGTTAGCGCGTTTAACCCGCTAGCAATGGAGAGAGTATGTCACTGGAAAATGCCCCTGACGATGTCAAACTGGCCGTCGATTTGATTGTGCTACTGGAAGAAAATCAGATCCCAGCCCGCACCGTGCTGCGCGCGCTGGATATTGTAAAACGCGATTATGAAAAGAAATTAACGCGCGATGATGAGGCGGAAAAGTGAGAAATAAATGGGGCCGCTAAATGTCCCCTAAGATTGTGGGCAAACGCAAAACTGCCTGATGCGCTACGCTTATCAGGCCTACACCGCTCCTGCAATATATTGAATTCTTGCGGTTTCGTAGGCCGGATAAGGCGGTCACGCCGCATCCGGCATGAACAACGCGCACTTTGTTAGTAATCTCGGGGCAACTAAATGTCGCCCCCTTTGGTTATTACCCTACCGCTGGCGTCGGATCGTCGCCTTTGTAGTCGCGTTTCACTTCCGTCACTTCATCGCCCTTCTCGTTGTGCAGATGCACTTCAAGTTGGTTAAAGGCAATGTTGATGTCGTTTTCACGGCACAACTGATCGATAGTACGGTTCAGCTCATCGACAGTACGGCTACGGTCACGCAGTTCACGCACATACAGACGCAGCTCATGATCCAACGTGCTGGCACCAAATGCCGTAAAGAAGACTTCCGGCATTGGTTCGTGCATCACCCTTGGGTGCTCAGTCGCCGCCTTCAGCAACACTTTACGCACTTTTTCCAGATCGGAGCCATAGGCTACGCCGAGACGGATCACCAGACGCGTAGTCGTGTCAGTTAACGACCAGTTGATCAGACGCTCGGTAACAAACGCTTTGTTCGGGATAATCACTTCTTTGCGATCGAAATCGGTAATCGTTGTCGCACGAATACGGATCTTGCTGACCGTACCCGAGAAGCTACCAATGGTTACCGTGTCGCCTATGCGCACCGGACGTTCGAACAGAATGATCAAACCGGAAACGAAGTTACCGAAGATCTCTTGTAAACCAAAACCAAGACCTACGGATAATGCTGCCGCCAGCCACTGGAGTTTATCCCACGAGACGCCCAGCGATCCGAACACCGTCATCGCACCAACGGCAATAATGATGTAGTTAAGGATGGTAGTAATGGCATACGACGCGCCCTGGCGCATATTCAGTCGCGAGAGCACCAGCACTTCCAGCAAACCAGGCAGGTTGCGAATCAACGCCCAGGCCACCATTGAGGCGATAATCGCAAACAACAGACTGCCCATGGTGACGTTTTTCACCACCGCAGCACCAGCTTCAGTAGCGTTGTAATGCCAGAGCGTAATGCTGTCGAGATAGCTGAACACGGTGATCAAATCAGACCAAATTGCCCAGAACATGACACCGAACAGCGCAAACATCAGCAACATGGTAATACGCAGCGTCTGCTGGTTAACCTGCTCCAGCGCAATGGTGGGTTCTTCCGGCGGTTCGGCACCTTCTGCGCCCTCTTTCACCAGATTCTGCCGACGCGCCAGTGCACGACGCCAGGCGATACGCCGCGCCGCTACGCTTAAGCCGCGCAATACCGTCTGGTACAGCAGGTTCCAGATGATCACCAAATAAACGGTTTCAATCCAACGCCCGGAGAGGCGCAGCGTGGTGTAGAAGTAACCCGTGGCGGTCAGCACCATCAACGCAATCGGGATAATCGACAGCACGGTAATGGTGACCAGTCGCATGGTGTGCGACTCTTTATCACGCCAGCTTTCGCGGCACATCGGCCACACCAGGAAGGCAATCAGCAGCAGGTTGAAGAAAATCATCGCCTGCCCCAGCACATCATCCATCAGATGCAGCGGGGAGAGTTCTGCCACCACAGACCAGAAATGGATCGGCAGCAACGCGAGGCTGATGCGGACAATTTGCCGACGCCAGTGGCTGGTCTGCTGTTCCGGCATACCAAAGTGACGCACGGCAACACCATTTTTCTCCAGCACTTTCCAGCACAGGCCAAATACCAGCCAGAAAATCGCCAGTTTTTTGCTGAACGACCACAATAACTCGCTGATATTGAGCTGCATAGTCAGCAGAATCAGGCCGACAGCGAGAATAATCAGGCACACCGGCAGTGCGCGGATTAGGTCAATAAGAATCGCTTTTGGTGTGTTGAGCTGGCTGTCGTTACGCAGGGAACCCACAGCGGAAGCCAGTTTTTGTTGATACGCTTTCAGCCAGCCCAGACGCCAGTGGATCAGCCCGGCAATCAACAGCAGCGGCAAACCAGCGAGGAAGGCGATGAATACGGCGGGCCAGGCTTTTTCCCAGTTCACCGTGATTTTCATCGACTTAAATTCATCTTTCAGCGTTTGCGGGAACGCTTTAATCCAGTCCCAGTCCATCGGACGGTTACTGTTCACCCAAAAAATTTGCTGCGTCAGGATGGATTTCAGGTTTTTCGATACGCTCATTAACTGCTGCTGGTTAATTTGCAGGTTAATGGCCATCATCAGCTGATTACCCAACTGTTTGTTAAGCTGATCCAGCAATTCACGGCGCATATCAACTACTTGCAATAACGCATCGTGAACTTCGCTGTTAACTTCATTGGTGTGACCTTCTTCCAGTTTGCTGACGAACGCATCGCTCTGGAACAGCGCGTCACGCTGCTGGTTGACTTCAAACTGTTCGAGACGCAAATCCGCGATGCGGTTGGTCATGTTTTCCAGTTCATCCGCCGAGGGCAGCGTTTGTTGTTGCTGGTAAAGAATACGAGACAACAGCAGGCTGCCCTTCAGGACGGCAATCTGCTCTTTAATATTGCGTTCCGATTGCAGCGCACGCTCCAGCCAGTTTTTAACTTTGATGTTTTGCTGCATCAACTGATTACCGTTTTCAGTCGCGGTAATCAGACGCTGACTTAACTGCTGGTTAATTTCCAGTTCCTGCTTCACCAGCGGATTAGCCTGAATACGCGCGGCTTCATCCGGGGAGACAGCTTCCTGCGCCGTTTTCTCGGTTAAAGTCAGGCGCTTGCTGTTTACCGCTTCTTGCAACAGTTGTAACTGGTGCTCCAGACGGGCGCTGTTCGCCGTCACGTAATCACGCTGCTTTTGCAAGGTATCCTGCAAGACAGTGTTCCCTTCCAGGCTTTTACGCTGCTGGTCAATCTCGGCATTCAGCAAAGCCTGCTGGGCCTGCATTAACACTTTCTGGCTGGGACGTAAGGCCGTCTCGCCGACATCAGTCCCATCCAGACGACTGCGAATTTGTTGCAGCTGCTGCGAAGCGTTATACATCGCATTTTGCACGCGTTCGGGCTGCGTCTGTAACGAAACCAGTTGGCTGTTATAAGACGCCAGATCATTTTGTGCGTTTTGCAAATCGTCCAGCGCCTGGGCAACGCGAGTTTCCAGCTGGCGCAACGAAAGCGTGCTCAGAATTTTGCGCGTTTCTTCGTCGTTATCGACATCACTAAGTGCTGTTAACGCCGCTGTCGCCTGGCGCATTTTTTCCGGCGCTTCAGCGACTTTTTGCCGTAGCTGAACTGTCTCTTCTTTTACGCGATCGATTTTATCGAGGGTGGCTAATGTATCTGTCAGATCCTGCTGCACCAGTTTGTCCTGAGCAGAAAGATCTTTTTGTTTATTCAGTGAGTCAAGTTGTGCCTGCAGGTCCGCTTTTGTCGGTAAATCACCATTCGATGACGCCCGTGCAAACGCCGTGTTCTGGCATAACAAGACAAAAACAAAAGCAATAAATGCTGAAAAAACAAAATGCCGTGATCGTTTGTAATACTGGAACATAGTCATGATGAATGAAGGTTTCTGAACCTGAAGAACGACCTGAAAAAGTCAAACCGCAAGAATATCACGACGCAGTGAACCAGAATAGCAACGACGAAAATGTCCAGGAAAATTCCTGGAGTCAGATTCAGGGTTATTCGTTAGTGGCAGGGTTACGAAGCGTGGGGCACAGGAGATACATCTCCAGTAAGATGGCGACGTAATCGCGGGCTTCTTTTTTAAGATCAAAAGATTGCGGGGCAAAGAGCCAGTTTTCCATCAGGCCGGAAATATAGCCGCGCATAATAATTGCTGCGCGACGCGTCATTAAATCCGCAGGCAACATTTTCGCTTCAATACAATGTTTTAACGTTTGTTCTATACGGTCATAACTTTCCAGACAGAGATTACGTTGTGCCTGTTGCACAACAGCCATTTCTCCGACAAATTCGCATTTGTGGAATATAATCTCCATCAACAATCGACGCCGTTCTTCTGTCACCGTGGACTCAAGAACATGAATTAATATCTCTCTTAATACTGAGAGTGGATCGCCAGGGAATTTTGCCTGATACTCAAGCTCGAGTTCACCAATATTGGATTCTGACAGTTCCCAGATCTCACTGAACAAATCCGACTTGTCTTTAAAATGCCAGTAGATTGCACCGCGCGTAACGCCAGCTGCTTTTGCAATCTCACCCAGCGAGGTGGATGATACCCCCTGCTGTGAGAAAAGACGTAGAGCCACATCGAGGATGTGTTGGCGCGTTTCTTGCGCTTCTTGTTTGGTTTTTCGTGCCATATGTTCGTGAATTTACAGGCGTTAGATTTACATACATTTGTGAATGTATGTACCATAGCACGACGATAATATAAACGCAGCAATGGGTTTATTAACTTTTGACCATTGACCAATTTGAAATCGGACACTCGAGGTTTACATATGAACAAAAACAGAGGGTTTACGCCTCTGGCGGTCGTTCTGATGCTCTCAGGCAGCTTAGCCCTAACAGGATGTGACGACAAACAGGCCCAACAAGGTGGCCAGCAGATGCCCGCCGTTGGCGTAGTAACAGTCAAAACTGAACCTCTGCAGATCACAACCGAGCTTCCGGGTCGCACCAGTGCCTACCGGATCGCAGAAGTTCGTCCTCAAGTTAGCGGGATTATCCTGAAGCGTAATTTCAAAGAAGGTAGCGACATCGAAGCAGGTGTCTCTCTCTATCAGATTGATCCTGCGACCTATCAGGCGGCATACGACAGTGCGAAAGGTGATCTGGCGAAAGCCCAGGCTGCAGCCAATATCGCGCAATTGACGGTGAATCGTTATCAGAAATTGCTCGGTACTCAGTACATCAGTAAGCAAGAGTACGATCAGGCTCTGGCTGATGCGCAACAGGCGAATGCTGCGGTAACTGCGGCGAAAGCTGCCGTTGAAACTGCGCGAATCAATCTGGCTTACACCAAAGTTACCTCTCCGATTAGTGGTCGCATTGGTAAGTCAAACGTGACGGAAGGCGCATTGGTACAGAACGGTCAGGCGACTGCGCTGGCAACCGTGCAGCAACTTGATCCGATCTACGTTGATGTGACCCAGTCCAGCAACGACTTCCTGCGCCTGAAACAGGAACTGGCGAATGGCACGCTGAAACAAGAGAACGGCAAAGCCAAAGTGTCGCTGATCACCAGTGACGGCATTAAGTTCCCGCAGGACGGTACGCTGGAATTCTCTGACGTTACCGTTGATCAGACCACTGGGTCTATCACCCTACGCGCTATCTTCCCGAACCCGGATCACACTCTGCTGCCGGGTATGTTCGTGCGTGCACGTCTGGAAGAAGGGCTTAATCCAAACGCTATTTTAGTCCCGCAACAGGGCGTAACCCGTACGCCGCGTGGCGATGCCACCGTACTGGTGGTTGGCGCGGATGACAAAGTGGAAACCCGTCCGATCGTTGCAAGCCAGGCTATCGGCGATAAGTGGCTGGTGACAGAAGGTCTGAAAGCAGGCGATCGCGTAGTAATAAGTGGGCTGCAGAAAGTGCGTCCTGGTGTCCAGGTAAAAGCACAAGAAGTTACCGCTGATAATAACCAGCAAGCCGCAAGCGGTGCTCAGCCTGAACAGTCCAAGTCTTAACTTAAACAGGAGCCGTTAAGACATGCCTAATTTCTTTATCGATCGCCCGATTTTTGCGTGGGTGATCGCCATTATCATCATGTTGGCAGGGGGGCTGGCGATCCTCAAACTGCCGGTGGCGCAATATCCTACGATTGCACCGCCGGCAGTAACGATCTCCGCCTCCTACCCTGGCGCTGATGCGAAAACAGTGCAGGACACGGTGACACAGGTTATCGAACAGAATATGAACGGTATCGATAACCTGATGTACATGTCCTCTAACAGTGACTCCACGGGTACCGTGCAGATCACCCTGACCTTTGAGTCTGGTACTGATGCGGATATCGCGCAGGTTCAGGTACAGAACAAACTGCAGTTGGCGATGCCGTTGCTGCCACAAGAAGTACAGCAGCAAGGGGTGAGCGTTGAGAAATCATCCAGCAGCTTCCTGATGGTTGTCGGCGTTATCAACACCGATGGCACCATGACGCAGGAGGATATCTCCGACTACGTGGCGGCGAATATGAAAGATGCCATCAGCCGTACGTCGGGCGTGGGTGACGTTCAGTTGTTCGGTTCACAGTACGCGATGCGTATCTGGATGAACCCGAATGAACTGAACAAATTCCAGCTAACGCCGGTTGATGTCATTACCGCCATCAAAGCACAGAACGCCCAGGTTGCAGCTGGTCAGCTCGGTGGTACGCCGCCGGTGAAAGGCCAACAGCTTAACGCCTCTATTATTGCTCAGACGCGTCTGACCTCTACTGAAGAGTTCGGCAAAATCCTGCTGAAAGTGAATCAGGATGGTTCCCGCGTGCTGCTGCGTGATGTGGCGAAAATTGAGCTGGGTGGTGAGAACTACGACATCATCGCAGAGTTTAACGGCCAACCGGCTTCCGGTCTGGGGATCAAGCTGGCGACCGGTGCGAACGCGCTGGATACCGCTGCGGCAATCCGTGCTGAACTGGCGAAGATGGAACCGTTCTTCCCGTCGGGTCTGAAAATTGTTTACCCGTATGACACCACACCGTTCGTGAAAATCTCTATTCACGAAGTGGTTAAAACGCTGGTCGAAGCGATCATCCTCGTGTTCCTGGTAATGTATCTGTTCTTGCAGAACTTCCGCGCGACGTTGATTCCGACCATTGCCGTACCGGTGGTATTGCTCGGGACCTTTGCCGTCCTTGCCGCCTTTGGCTTCTCGATAAACACGCTAACAATGTTCGGGATGGTGCTCGCCATCGGCCTGTTGGTGGATGACGCCATCGTTGTGGTAGAAAACGTTGAGCGTGTGATGGCGGAAGAAGGTTTGCCGCCAAAAGAAGCCACCCGTAAGTCGATGGGGCAGATTCAGGGCGCTCTGGTCGGTATCGCGATGGTACTGTCGGCGGTATTCGTACCGATGGCCTTCTTTGGCGGTTCTACTGGTGCTATCTATCGTCAGTTCTCTATTACCATTGTTTCAGCAATGGCGCTGTCGGTACTGGTGGCGTTGATCCTGACTCCGGCTCTTTGTGCCACCATGCTGAAACCGATTGCCAAAGGCGATCACGGGGAAGGTAAAAAAGGCTTCTTCGGCTGGTTTAACCGCATGTTCGAGAAGAGCACGCACCACTACACCGACAGCGTAGGCGGTATTCTGCGCAGTACGGGGCGTTACCTGGTGCTGTATCTGATCATCGTGGTCGGTATGGCCTATCTGTTCGTGCGTCTGCCAAGCTCCTTCTTGCCAGATGAGGACCAGGGCGTATTTATGACCATGGTTCAGCTGCCAGCAGGTGCAACGCAGGAACGTACGCAGAAAGTGCTCAATGAGGTAACGAATTACTATCTGACCAAAGAAAAGAACAACGTTGAGTCGGTGTTCGCCGTTAACGGCTTCGGCTTTGCGGGACGTGGTCAGAATACCGGTATTGCGTTCGTTTCCTTGAAGGACTGGGCCGATCGTCCGGGCGAAGAAAACAAAGTTGAAGCGATTACCATGCGTGCAACACGTGCTTTCTCGCAAATCAAAGATGCGATGGTTTTCGCCTTTAACCTGCCCGCAATCGTGGAACTGGGTACCGCAACCGGCTTTGACTTTGAGCTGATTGACCAGGCTGGCCTTGGTCACGAAAAACTGACTCAGGCGCGTAACCAGTTGCTTGCAGAAGCAGCGAAGCACCCTGATATGTTGACCAGTGTACGTCCAAACGGTCTGGAAGATACCCCGCAGTTTAAGATTGATATCGACCAGGAAAAAGCGCAGGCGCTGGGTGTTTCTATCAACGACATTAACACCACTCTGGGCGCTGCATGGGGCGGTAGCTATGTGAACGACTTTATCGACCGCGGTCGTGTGAAGAAAGTTTACGTCATGTCAGAAGCGAAATACCGTATGCTGCCGGATGATATCGGCGACTGGTATGTTCGTGCTGCTGATGGTCAGATGGTGCCGTTCTCGGCGTTCTCCTCTTCTCGTTGGGAGTACGGTTCGCCGCGTCTGGAACGTTACAACGGCCTGCCATCTATGGAAATCTTAGGCCAGGCGGCACCGGGTAAAAGTACCGGTGAAGCAATGGAGCTGATGGAACAACTGGCGAGCAAACTGCCTACCGGTGTTGGCTATGACTGGACGGGAATGTCCTATCAGGAACGTCTCTCCGGCAACCAGGCACCTTCACTGTACGCGATTTCGTTGATTGTCGTGTTCCTGTGTCTGGCTGCGCTGTACGAGAGCTGGTCGATTCCGTTCTCCGTTATGCTAGTCGTTCCGCTGGGGGTTATCGGTGCGTTGCTGGCTGCCACCTTCCGTGGCCTGACCAATGACGTTTACTTCCAGGTAGGCCTGCTCACAACCATTGGTTTGTCGGCGAAGAACGCGATACTTATCGTCGAATTCGCCAAAGACTTGATGGATAAAGAAGGTAAAGGTCTGATTGAAGCGACGCTTGATGCGGTGCGGATGCGTTTACGCCCAATCCTGATGACCTCGTTGGCGTTTATCCTCGGCGTTATGCCGCTGGTTATCAGTACTGGTGCTGGTTCCGGCGCGCAGAACGCAGTAGGTACCGGTGTAATGGGCGGGATGGTGACCGCAACGGTACTGGCAATCTTCTTCGTTCCGGTATTCTTTGTGGTGGTTCGCCGCCGCTTTAGCCGCAAGAATGAAGATATCGAGCACAGCCATACTGTCGATCATCATTGATACAACGTGTAATCACTAAGGCCGCGCAAGCGGCCTTTTTTATACATAACCTACGAACATTAAGGAGTATTGAACCACCAACTCAGGATCCCATACGAAAACCAGTATTAACCCCGCATAAAATTCATAAAAAATACTGATTGTTAGTTAATTTATATTAAGTAGCGCTAATAGATTTAATAATCCATAACCATTTAGAGGCTATTCTTAATTATTTGCGGTAATTCTTTATTCATTCCTCGGTTATTACGTCATATTCAGAGCAATCCTGGTATTAGTGTCACCAATTTCTTCTGGCGATAATTCTGAAATGTTATGAACAGTTCGAGCAAACTGCTTTTACCTGCTGCGGGTTGGTGCTAGTATGAAAAAGTGAGTCCTGTCCCGCTTCCTTCCTAATTGTAATTTTTCGTAATAATGCGATGAAAACCTACAAAGAGTGGCTTATAGTTAAGCTAACAAACGAGAGGGCAAGTCCAGGTCAGTAAGTTTTTTCCATCCCGAAAGGTGTCCGTTAGTTCAACCGCTAAGAAGGGGACGCGTTATGGATGAATACTCACCCAAAAGACATGATATCGCACAGCTTAAGTTTCTCTGTGAAACCCTGTATCATGACTGCCTTGCAAACCTTGAAGAAAGCAATCATGGCTGGGTTAACGACCCAACCTCGGCGATCAACCTCCAGTTGAATGAACTGATTGAGCATATTGCGACCTTCGCACTTAATTACAAAATTAAGTATAATGAAGACAATAAGCTCATTGAGCAGATCGACGAATATCTGGATGACACCTTTATGTTGTTCAGTAGTTATGGTATTAATATGCAGGATCTTCAGAAATGGCGGAAGTCAGGTAATCGACTATTCCGTTGTTTTGTCAATGCGACGAAAGAGAATCCTGCGAGTTTATCTTGTTAGAATTATTACAACCATGGGTAGAAGTATGTCCGAAAAACCTTTAACGAAAACCGATTATTTAATGCGTTTACGTCGTTGCCAGACAATTGACACGCTGGAGCGTGTTATCGAGAAAAATAAATACGAATTATCAGATAATGAACTGGCGGTATTTTACTCAGCCGCAGATCACCGCCTCGCCGAATTGACCATGAATAAACTGTACGACAAGATCCCTTCCTCAGTATGGAAATTTATTCGCTAATAAATAACTCACTTTCGGAGCTATAACTGGCTGTTTATTAAGAATTTTGCACTTTTTTCGCCATGAAGACATACCCTATGTGATCTTCATCACACAGATGTAATGGGAACGTTCTCTTCACTGACTTTTCGTCTTACTGTGTTGCCGCATTTTCAGCAACCGGAAGTCAGTAATGAGCACAGAAAAAGAAAAGATGATTGCTGGTGAGTTGTATCACTCGGCAGATGAGGCGTTATCTCGCGATCGCCTGCGAGCTCGTCGGCTTATTCACCGATACAATCATTCCCTGGCGGAAGAGCACACATTACGCCAGCAAATTCTTGCTGATTTATTCGGTCAGGTGACAGAGGCTTATATTGAGCCAACGTTTCGCTGTGACTATGGCTATAACATTTTTCTCGGCAATAATTTTTTCGCCAACTTCGATTGCGTGATGCTTGATGTCTGCCCTATTCGCATTGGTGATAACTGTATGTTGGCACCAGGCGTTCATATCTACACGGCAACACATCCCATCGACCCTGTAGCACGTAATAGCGGTGCTGAACTGGGGAAACCCGTCACCATCGGTAATAACGTCTGGATTGGCGGACGTGCAGTCATTAACCCTGGTGTGACCATTGGTGATAACGTCGTGGTAGCCTCAGGTGCAGTTGTCACAAAAGATGTCCCGGACAACGTTGTCGTGGGCGGTAATCCAGCCAGAATCATTAAAAAATTGTAACCAGCTTTTCTCAACTGTTATGCAAAATCGTGGCAAATCTGTTACTTCCCCTCTACTATTCCCACGTTAAAATAGGGTGTTCCCTGGAAAGTTGCAGATATCACGAAGGCAAACGATGACCGAAATACAACGCCTGCTGACCGAAACGATTGAGTCTCTGAATACCCGCGAAAAACGCGACAACAAACCCCGCTTTAGTATCAGTTTTATCCGTAAACATCCGGGGCTGTTTATCGGTATGTACGTTGCTTTTTTTGCCACCCTGGCGGTGATGTTGCAGTCCGAAAAGCTTTCAGGCTCTGTCTGGCTACTGGTTGTATTATTTATCCTGCTTAATGGTTTCTTCTTTTTCGATGTCTACCCACGCTACCGCTATGAAGATATCGACGTGCTGGATTTCCGCGTTTGCTATAACGGCGAATGGTACAACACGCGCTTTGTACCTGCCGCGCTGGTTGAAGCCATCTTGAACTCTCCGCGTGTCGCGGATGTTCATAAAGAACAACTGCAAAAAATGATCGTCCGTAAAGGTGAACTGTCTTTTTACGATATTTTTACCCTCGCTCGCGCCGAATCAACATCTTAAGTTAGGGGTACATACCAGGCGTAAAGCTCTACGCCTGGTCAAATGACAACGATCGCTTCCACCCATCACTTCAGGAAATACCAGCTCTACCTCCTTATCTCCTGCCAGCCTTTTTCCACAATCAGATATACTTTCCCTACACTGTGTTAATAAGGATATGCTGGTGAGAACACGACATCTGGTCAGCCTTATTTCGGGAGTACTGATTCTTTCAGTATTGCTGCCTGTCGGCTTAAGCATCTGGCTGGCCCATCAGCAGGTAGAAACATCATTTATTGAAGAGCTGAATACGTATTCCTCCCGCGTCGCTATTCGGGCCAATAAGGTGGCGACACAAGGGAAAGATGCGCTGCAAGAGCTGGAAAGATGGCAAGGCGCTGCCTGTAGCGAAGCCCATCTCATGGAAATGCGTCGGGTATCTTACAGTTATCGCTATATTCAGGAAGTGGTTTATATCGATAACAACGTTCCCCAGTGTTCGTCTCTGGAGCATGAAAGCCCGCCCGATACCTTCCCCGAGCCAGGTAAAATTTCGAAAGATGGTTATCGTGTCTGGTTAACATCGCATAGCGATTTAGGCATTATCCGTTATATGGTCGCCATGGGAACGGCACATTATGTCGTCATGATCGACCCTGCTTCCTTTATTGATGTCATTCCCTATAGCTCATGGCAAATTGATGCCGCCATTATTGGCAATGCCCATAACGTTGTCATAACCAGCAGCGATGAACTTGCTCAGGGAATTATTACCAGGCTACAAAAAACACCCGGTGAGCATATCGAAAATAATGGAATCATTTACGATATCCTGCCCTTACCGGAGATGAATATTTCGATCATCACCTGGGCTTCAACGAAAATGTTGCAGAAAGGCTGGCATCGGCAAGTCTTTATTTGGTTACCGCTCGGGTTGGTGATTGGCCTGCTGGCAGCGATGTTTGTGCTGCGTATTTTGCGCCGTATCCAGTCACCGCATCATCGGCTGCAGGATGCTATCGAAAATCGTGATATTTGCGTGCACTATCAGCCGATTGTCTCCTTAGCCAATGGCAAAATTGTCGGTGCTGAGGCACTGGCGCGCTGGCCGCAGACAGACGGTAGTTGGTTGTCACCAGATAGTTTTATTCCGCTGGCACAGCAAACGGGCCTTTCTGAGCCATTGACGCTACTGATTATAAGAAGCGTCTTTGAAGATATGGGCGACTGGCTGCGTCAGCATTCTCAGCAGCATATTTCGATCAATCTTGAATCCACCGTGCTCACCTCGGAAAAAATCCCGCAATTGCTGCGTGAAATGATCAATCACTATCAGGTTAATCCCAGACAGATCGCGCTTGAACTCACTGAACGCGAGTTTGCCGATCCGAAAACCAGCGCCCCGATACTTTCTCGCTACCGGGAGGCGGGCCATGAAATTTATCTCGATGATTTTGGTACAGGGTATTCAAGTTTAAGTTATTTACAGGATCTGGATGTCGACATTCTGAAGATCGATAAATCTTTCGTTGATGCGCTGGAATATAAAAATGTCACGCCGCATATCATCGAAATGGCAAAAACACTGAAACTGAAAATGGTTGCGGAGGGAATCGAAACCAGTAAACAAGAAGAGTGGCTACGCCAGCATGGCGTGCACTACGGTCAGGGCTGGCTCTACAGCAAGGCATTACCGAAAGAGGATTTCTTACGCTGGGCCGAGCAACATTTGTGAATTATAGGGCTGACGGCACGCCGCACAGCCCGTCACGCTACCTACTCGTCGATGATTGACTCGAATCCGCCATAGATCATTCGCTTACCATCAAACGGCATGGACTCGCCGAACTCTTTCATCCGTGGGTCCGACATCATCTTTTGATTAGCAGCGTCGCGGACCTCTTTTGAAGGGTATTCAATCCAGCTAAAGACAACCTCTTCATTCTCTTCCGCTTTCACCGCCATACGAAAATCGGTCACTTTACCATCCGGTACATCGCTGGCCCAGCATTCGACAATACGAAGCGCACCGAACTCTTTAAATAATGGCGCGGCCTTAGCGGCCATTTCCCGATAGGCATCCTTTTTATCGGCAGGAACGGCAACAACAAAACCATCAACATACTTCATCAGACATACCTCCGAAGCGTACTGCGCAGCCAGACAATTCTTGCGACGTCAGTTGTGGTTAAAGTTTAGCCATATTGGGATTTTTTGACGAAACGGTGGGCGGCAGAAATGGGTGGGGGCCCTGCCAGCTACATCCCGGCACACGCGTCATCTGCCTTGGCTGCTTCCTTCCGGACCTGACCTGGTAAACAGAGTAGCGTTGCGGGAGAACCAACAGAGCCCCCATTGAGAGCGTTGAGAACCAACGCGCAGGCGCATTATCACTGCTGCCCCGGCTAATTGCAACCCATTGCGTGCCAGATGCTGGTTTCTTGCGCAATGCGGCTTCACTCGGGCGTTTTTCCAGATTATGCTGAAAAATTACCTCAGGAAGAAAAGATGGAAAAAGAAGATTCATTTCCCCAACGCGTCTGGCAAATCGTAGCCGCTATTCCCGAAGGCTATGTCACCACTTACGGTGATGTGGCGAAACTGGCGGGATCGCCCCGTGCCGCGCGCCAGGTAGGCGGTGTGTTAAAGCGTCTCCCCGAAGGCAGCACCTTGCCCTGGCACCGGGTGGTTAATCGCCACGGCACCATTTCACTGACCGGACCGGATTTACAGCGTCAGCGACAGGCATTACTGGCAGAAGGTGTGATGGTGTCGGGAAGCGGGCAAATCGACTTGCAGCTTTATCGCTGGAACTACTAACCCTCTCCGGGCGGAGAGGGTTAACTTCGCTTAATATTGCGTTGGAGCTGGAACTGCCGAAGACGGATTCACCTGGGTTGGTGAAGTTGAAGGTACGGTAGTCGTTGCGCCACCGCTAGCCTGAACCGGCACGGCGGTTTGCTGCACCGGCACCAATGTCAGGTCGGCTTTAGTTCCGCCCTGGTTGATCACCGGCTGAACGGTATCTGTAATAAATACCAGTTTGTCATTCACGGTAATCGCCGCACTCAACAGAATACGCGCGTTCGGCTGAACATCTGCCGGGTTAAATGGCAGAACAAAGCTGAATGGTGACTGTTTACCTTCGGTACGCACCGCTTTCTGCGCCAGCACTTTCGACGGCGCATCGGCTAACGACGCGTCAGAAAGTGTCACGGTCAGCACGGCATCAGGCGGCAGTGCGACTTTCTGACGGATCCAAACGGTACCGGAGACATTCGGTTGCTGGATAGCAGGTTGTTGTGTTGCTGAAATAGACGTATTTGCAGCCGGTGCTGGCGTCTGAATATCCGCGCTTTTATCTGCGCAAGCCGCCAACGCAATCGCAACCGCTAAACCACTGGCCATGTGCACGAGTTTCATTCACTTCTCCTTATTATCAATGCACCAGCGGGCTAACTTTCCTCGCCGGAAGAGTGGTTAACAAAATAGTAACGTCAACAAGTGTGGCACACATCACGCATTTCTGCCTGTAATTAGCCCGTAATTCAGACCATTGCACCCATCGGACCAGTGGCAAATTTGCGTTATACTCAACTCACTTTGGCTTGCTGCGGCAGCTTTGTTACTGGAGAGTTATATGAGTCAGGCGCTAAAAAATTTACTGACATTGTTAAATCTGGAAAAAATTGAGGAAGGACTCTTTCGCGGCCAGAGTGAAGATTTAGGTTTACGCCAGGTATTTGGCGGCCAGGTCGTGGGTCAGGCCTTGTATGCTGCAAAAGAGACCGTCCCTGACGAGCGGCTGGTACATTCTTTTCACAGCTACTTTCTTCGCCCTGGCGATAGTAAGAAGCCGATTATTTATGATGTCGAAACGCTGCGTGACGGTAACAGCTTCAGCGCCCGCCGGGTTTCTGCTATTCAAAACGGCAAACCGATTTTTTATATGACTGCCTCTTTCCAGGCACCAGAAGCGGGTTTCGAACATCAAAAAACAATGCCGTCCGCGCCAGCGCCTGATGGCCTGCCTTCAGAAACGCAAATCGCCCAATCGCTGGCGCACCTGCTGCCGCCAGTGCTGAAAGATAAATTCATCTGCGATCGTCCGCTGGAAGTCCGTCCGGTGGAGTTTCATAACCCACTGAAAGGTCACGTCGCAGAACCGCATCGTCAGGTGTGGATCCGCGCAAATGGTAGCGTGCCGGATGATCTGCGCGTTCATCAGTATCTGCTCGGTTATGCTTCTGATCTTAATTTCCTGCCGGTAGCTCTACAGCCGCACGGCATCGGTTTTCTCGAACCGGGGATTCAGATTGCCACCATTGACCATTCCATGTGGTTCCATCGCCCGTTTAATTTGAATGAATGGCTGCTGTATAGCGTGGAAAGCACCTCGGCGTCCAGCGCACGCGGCTTTGTGCGCGGTGAGTTTTATACCCAGGACGGCGTGCTGGTTGCCTCGACCGTTCAGGAAGGGGTGATGCGTAATCACAATTAAAAAAATAGCCGGAGGTGAAAACCGTCCGGCTGTTTTTTGCAGTGCTTGTTACGCGTTATAGGCATTCTCGCCGTGGCTGTTGACGTCCAGCCCTTCTCGCTCCTGCTCTTCCGGTACACGCAGACCAACCGTCAAATCCGCCAGTTTGTAGCCGATAAATGCCACCACACCAGACCAGACAATCGTAATGGCGATGCTTTCCAGCTGTACCAGCAACTGATGGCCCATCGTCACACCTTCAGCGAAGCCCACGCCGCCCAGCGAGCTGGCGGCAAAAATCCCGGTCATGATACAGCCGACAATACCACAAACGCCGTGCACACCGAAGACATCGCAGGGATCATCCACCCGCAGCAAGCGTTTGAGCATGGTAACGCCCCACAAGCCCGCCAGACCAGCTACCACGCCGATAATCAACGCGCCGCCAACCCCAATGTAACCACAGGCTGGCGTCACGCCGACCAGACCGGCAATCGCGCCAGAACACGCTCCCAGCAGTGAAGGCTTACCACGCAGCGCCCATTCACCGAAGATCCAGCCAAGAATTGCCGCCGCAGTTGCGACCACAGTATTCACAAATGCCAGTGCCGCGATTTCATTCGCCGTGCCCGCTGACCCGGCGTTAAAGCCAAACCAACCGATATAGAGAATAGCAGTCCCGGTGAAGACCATCGGCAGGTTGTGCGGTTTAAACGCCTCTTTACCGAAGCCCACGCGTTTGCCTATCAGATACGCGCCCACCAGACCGGCGATTGCGGCGTTAATGTGCACCACCGTGCCACCCGCGAAATCCAGTGCCCCGTGAGAAGCCAGCAAACCGCCGCCCCAGACCATATGCGCAATCGGAATGTAAGAGAACGTCAGCCATACCACCACAAAAATCAACACAGCTGAGAAGCGGATTCGTTCCGCCAGCGCCCCAACTATCAAGCCTACGGTAATGCAGGCAAACGATCCCTGAAACGCCACGTGGATATACTGATAAATGCTGCCCATCACCGCCGTCAGTTCAATGTTTTTCAGCATCAACCCGTTAATGTTGCCGAAGAAGTTGTTGCCTTCGCCAAACGCCAGCGAGTAGCCGTAAACCACCCAGAGAATACAGACCAGTGCAAACGTCACGGTCACCTGCGTCAGCATCGACAGCACGTTTTTGCCACGAATCAGCCCTCCATAAAACAGGGCAATCCCCGGAACGGTCATAAACAGCACCAGCGCAGTACAAATCATCATAAACGCATTGTCGGCTTTATCGGCCACCGCAGGTGCAGCCATTACCAGTCCCGGCAGCATCGCCAGTGAAGTAAGCCCAGTTTTTATCGTTGCTATCTTCATTTTTCGTTCCTGTTGCTGTGTGCCAGAGATTACAGCGCCGCTTCGTCGGCTTCGCCGGTACGAATACGAATGACGCGTTGCAATTCAGCGACGAAGATTTTGCCGTCGCCAATTTTTCCGGTGTAAGCCGCTTTGCTGACGATATCGATCACTTCATCGAGTTGGTCATCAGCAATCGCCACATCAATTTTTACTTTTGGCAGGAAGTTGACGCTGTATTCCGCCCCCCGGTACAGCTCGGCATGCCCTTTCTGACGCCCGAAACCTTTCACTTCGGTGACGGTCAGGCCCTGAATACCAATGGAAGATAACGCTTCACGAACGTCTTCCAGCTTGAATGGTTTGATTATCACGGTCACCAGCTTCATAGATCCCCTCCGGTCAGAATTCGGTAATGGTTCTGCTACACGAAGAAGGTATTGCAAGCGGTGTGCCAGAAATGAAGAACGAGAAAGAGAGCAGGAAGTTAAGAAGATTGAAAATGAAAACGCACTATGACAGTGCACAGTGCGTTACATTTTTGCACCAACGATGAAATATTGCGCTATTCAGGCGCTCAATGATTCCTCTTCACGCACGCTGGCTGCCAGCTCTTCGCCCGCAAGTTGCAGTTGATACATCTGCCAGTATCGTCCCTGGGCCGCCAGCAGTTGCTGGTGAGTGCCCTGCTCCACGGCTTGCCCACGATGAAGCACCAGAATGGTGTCGGCATCAACAATAGTCGATAAGCGGTGAGCAATCACCACAAGCGTAGTATGTTCACGCACCGCCGCCAGAGCATGTTGAATCGCCTGTTCAGTCCCGGAGTCAATGCTGGCGGTTGCCTCATCAAGGATCAGGATTTGCGGCGTCTCCACCAGCACGCGCGCCAGTGCCAGCAGTTGCTTTTGCCCGACTGAGAGATTATTCCCCTGCTCGCCAAGCGGCGTGTAAATACCATCACTCATGCTACGCGCCAGCTCCGCCAGCTGCACGGTTTCCAGCGCCTGCCAGACGCGTTCTTCAGAGATATCACGTCCCAGCGTCACGTTGGCGAGGAAGGTATCCGCCAGCACCACCGGATCTTGCTGCACCATTGCCACGCCCTGGCGCAGCGCGCTGTGACTTAGCGTACTTAATGGACGACCATCAAGGCGAATCTCACCTTCCGTTAGCGGGTAATAGCCCATCAATAAACTGGCGAGGGTGCTTTTGCCACTGCCGGTATGCCCGACCAGCGCCACAAAGTTGCGCGAAGGCACAGAGAGATTAATGTTCTTTAGCACCAGATTGTCATCGCGATAAGCAAATGACACGTTATCGACGTCGATGGTGCCGCTCTGCAACGGGCGATCATCATTGCCATATTGCTGGCGCGGTCCGTCCATCAGCTCAAAAACGCGCTCACCAGCAACAACAGCCTGTTGCAGCATCGCCTGCTGCGTGGTCAGTTCGATTAAGGGTTCGTTAAGTCGCCCCAAATAACTGATGAACGCATACAACACGCCCACTTCAATGGTGCCGCTGGCGGAGAAGCCAAACAGCATCAACAAGCCACAAAGAATGAGCGATGAAAACAGACTCAGCAGCGGACGCAGCAGAAAACCGTCGAGGCGCAGGGTTTGCATCCTCGCCATATAGTGTGAACGACTGGCCTCACCCATACGTTCGCCAAATCGCGCCTGCTGACGGAACTGCTGGATAACGCTCATGCCATTGATGATTTCGTTAAAGCCGTCGTTGATATCCGCCAGATAAGCGCGCACACGACGGACAATCGGCGTGCTGTAACGCTGATATATCACCATTACCACCAGCACCACCGGGAAAATCATTATCGCCACCAGCGCCATTCGCCAGTCGAGGCTGAACATCGCCACCAGCATCGCGCCCACCAGTGCGGCGCTACGCAGGACAGTTGCCACTACGGTAACGTAGAGATCGCGGATCACTTCAGTGTCATTAGTGACGCGGGAAATCACCTGCCCGACGGGTTGGGTATCAAACTCGCTTAATGGCTGGCGTAACGCAGCATCCATCACGTCGGTACGCAACTGTTGCACTACGCCTACTGCCGCCCGATTAAACAGCAGCGACTGCGCGTAATGTAGCCCGGCTGCAAACAGTTGCAGCCCAACATACGCCGCCGCCAGCCCTGCAACCACTTTCAACGGCAGGTTATTTTTCGCTACCATATTGTCGATAAAATAGCTGATAAGCAGCGGCCCACTGACTTCTGCCGCCGCCGCAACCCACATCATCAGGACCGCAATCCCCAACGGTTTACGCCACGGTGAACCGTACGCTAACAGGCGCTTGAGAGTCGGCCACAGTTGGCTAAAACTACGCATCGATGGCCTCCTCGCGAATTTCCGGAGCGTCGTCGAGCGCCGCCTCCAGTTGTTGATAGCGATACATATCGCGATACCAGCCACTTTGTTGCGCCAGCTCATCATGATTGCCACGCTGGGCGATATGTCCGTGCTGCATCACAATAATTTCACTGGCTTCCGTCAGTGCAGAAAGGCGATGGGCACTGATGATTACCGTTCTTCCCTGCCCCCACTGACGCAGGTTATGCAGGATCTGGTGCTCTGTGCGTCCGTCCACCGCTGAAAGCGCATCGTCAAGGATGAGGATTTCCGCGTTGACTAATAACGCTCGAGCAATGGAGATACGCTGTTTTTGTCCGCCAGAAAGCATCACGCCGCGCTCGCCCACTTCTGTGTCGTAACCTTGCGGCAGACGCAAAATATCGTCATGTACGCTGGCTAACCGCGCTACGTGTTCAATCTCTTGCTGGGTGGCATTCGGGCAACCCAACGCGATGTTGTTCGCCACGGTGTCGGAAAAAAGGAATGGTGTCTGGCTGACCGCCGCCAGACGGCTACGCCAGCTATCGAGTTGTAACTTCGTCAGAGGAATATCATGAAAACGGATATCACCCTCGCTGACGTCGAAATGACGCTGAATGAGCGACAACAGGGTACTTTTGCCGGAACCAGTCGGCCCGCAGATACCCAGCATCTGACCGGGTTTCAGGGAGAAATTGACGTTTTCCAGCGCAGGATGGTCAGTCTGCGGATACGTAAACTGGCGAATATTCACATCCAGTTCACCACGACCTTCTGGCACCTTATCACTACCATCAATAACGACTGGCGCTTCGGCCAGCATGGTACGAATTCGGCTATACGCCGCGCTGCCACGTTCCACAATGTTAAACATCCATGCCAGCGCCAGCATTGGCCAAATCATCAGACCTAAATACATCATAAAACTGGTGAGCTGGCCCAGCGTTAAACTGCCCTGTACCACCATCCAACTACCGCCGCCAATCGCCAGCAAGTTCGCCATACCAATCGCGATATAGATGGTCGGGTCGAAACGAGCATCAATACGCGCCACCCGCATGTTTTTTTTGCCGGTATCTTCGGCATCCGCGGCAAATAACGCCGACTGACGATCTTCCAGACCAAAGGCTTTGATCATGCGGATACTGGTGAGGCTTTCCTGGGTGCGGTCATTAAGACTGGAAAACGCCGCCTGTGCCAGCTTAAAGCGTTCATGCAAGGCATCGCCGTTGCGCTTGATCATGATCGCCATCACTGGCATCGGCAACAGGGCAAATAAGGTCAACTGCCAGCTAATTTGCGTAGACATCATAATCAACACAGCGCAGCCCATTACCAGTGAATCCACCAGCGTCAGCACCCCTTCTCCGGCGGCAAACACGACGCGATCGACGTCATTGGTCGCACGAGCCATGAGGTCACCCGTGCGATGACGCAGGTAAAACTCAGGATGCTGCCGGCTTAGCTGGCGGTAATAATCTTCACGCAGTTCAACAGCCAGTTGATAAGACGCACCAAACAGCAATACGCGCCAGACGTAACGCAGGAGATAAACCACAACGGCAATCAGCACCATGGTGGCGATCCACATCAGGATCTGCCCGGTAGTAAAGTGTTGTTCTGTCACGCCATCAACAACAATACCAACCACTTTTGGCGGAACCAGTTGCAGCATCGCGATAATGACAAGCAAGGCGACAGCCCCGAGATAGCGACGCCATTCCCGACGGAAATACCAGCTTAATTGAGCAAATAATCGCACGCGTTGTGTCCTGACTTGATTCTGGATATTTATTCGATGGGTAAAGAAGTGGTGTATTTAATCTGTTCCATCGCGAAGCTGGAAGTGACGTCCGACAGCCCCGGTACACTGTTTACCAGACGCTTATAAAACTCGTCGTAGCGTTTCATGTCGGCAACCTGGACGCGCATCAGATAATCGTATTCACCAGCCATGCGCCAGAACCCCAGCACTTCTGGCATTTCGGTAACCACCGTGACAAAGCGGCAATACCATTCGCTGCTGTGATGTTGCGTTTTTATCAGCACAAAGGCGGTCAGGCCGAGGCCTATTTTTTCCGGATCCAGCAGGGCGACTTTGCCGATAAGGATACCGTCGTCCTCCAGCCGTTTCAGACGCTTCCAGCAGGGGGTGGTTGTCAGATTAACGGCTTCAGCCAGTGCCTGCAAAGAGAGGGTGCAATCCTGCTGTAGCAAGGCCAGCAGCTTACGGTCAATTTTATCTAACATAGCCCTTCCACAGAGAATTTTTTTCTCTTTTAATTCTATTTTAAAGGTGAAATCGCGACAATTTATTCTGTGCGGTTTAAGCACCACGGCACAAAATGACAAATTCAACGCAAAAAAAACCGGGCAATTGCCCGGTGCTGGAAGGGATCTCGTTATTCGGGGGAATAAGGTAGATGTGGATAGTCCAGCCAGTGCGTCAAATAGTGAGAGACAGCCTGATTTCGGCAATGTCCAATCACCGGTAAATGCGGGAGCTCCGCGCGCAGTTGCGGCATCGCATTGCCCATAATAAATCCGCTACCGACACTGCCTAACATTTCGCGATCGTTCATCGCATCACCAAAGGCCATGCAATCGCGTAACGATAAACCTAAATGTTGGGTCAGCACCGTCAATGCAGCGCCTTTATTGCAGCCCACCGGCAGCACTTCGAGGCAATCCGTGGCGGAAAAACATAAATGTGCACGCTCGCCTAATGCTTCGTATAGCTGGATCTGCAAGCGTGTAAGATCGTCGTAATCGCCACAGAAGCAGATCTTGGTGACGCTGCCGAGTGGCATTTTTTTGACATCGATTATCTGATAACGAAAACCGCTATAGACAAATGCCTGCAACAACGCAGGGATCTCTTTCCCGGTAAACCAACCATCGTCATTGAAGATATGCATGCTTGCTCGGGTATCCCATTGCTGATACAGCACCAGCTCCGCGACATCCGCAGGTAAATCATCACGATGTAAAAGTTCACCTTCCAGAGAATGCACGCGCGTTCCGTTGCCAGTAATCAAATATGCATCCAGCGATAGCGCCCCGAGAATATGCTGCATCTCCAGCGCATGACGCCCCGTGGCAAAAGTGAGGGTAATGTCGCGTTCACGCAGTCGCGCCAAAGTAGAGAGGGTTTTCTCACCTAAATGATGGTCAGGCATCAATAAAGTGCCATCCATATCAAATGCTGCCAGACGAGCCATTTCTTTCTCCACTCTGTGACACGGTTAATGGTGATTGAGTATCACCTGATATATACGGAAGTAATAGTGAATAGTTAAATAATATTGTTCCGGGTTTATATGCGACTGCTCAACCGTCTTAACCAGTATCAACGTCTGTGGCAACCTTCCGCCGGAAAGCCGCAAACCGTCACCGTCAGCGAACTGGCCGAACGCTGTTTTTGCAGCGAACGCCATGTTCGTACGGTGTTGCGTCAGGCACAGGAGGCGGGATGGCTGGAGTGGCAGGCGCAGTCAGGACGCGGAAAGCGCGGTCAACTACGCTTTCTGGTCACGCCAGAATCGCTACGCAATGCGATGATGGAACAGGCGCTGGAAACCGGAAAGCAGCAAGATGTGCTGGAGCTGGCGCAACTGGCCCCAGGTGAGTTGCGCACTCTGTTACAGCCGTTTATGGGCGGACAATGGCAAAACGATACGCCCACGTTGCGTATTCCCTACTATCGCCCGCTCGAACCGCTACAACCGGGCTTTTTGCCCGGCCGTGCCGAGCAGCATCTGGCCGGGCAGATATTTTCCGGCCTGACCCGCTTCGATAATAATACCCAGCGCCCGATTGGCGATTTAGCGCATCACTGGGAAACCTCTACTGACGGGTTACGCTGGGATTTTTATCTTCGCTCAACCTTACACTGGCATAACGGCGATGCAGTAAAAGCCTCCCACTTACACCAGCGGTTATTGATGCTGTTACAACTGCCAGCACTGGATCAATTATTTATTAGCGTGAAGCGTATTGAAGTCACCCATCCGCAGTGTCTGACCTTCTTTTTACATCGCCCCGATTACTGGCTTGCGCACCGGCTGGCGAGCTATTGCAGCCATCTGGCGCATCCGCAATTCCCCCTGATCGGCACTGGTCCTTTTCGCTTAACACAATTCACAGCGGAACTGGTGCGCCTGGAAAGCCATGATTATTACCATTTACGTCATCCGCTGCTTAAAGCGGTTGAGTACTGGATAACTCCTCCGCTTTTCGAAAAAGATTTGGGAACCAGTTGTCGGCATCCCGTGCAAATCACTATCGGCAAACCTGAGGAGCTGCAACGGGTCAGCCAGGTCAGTAGTGGCATCAGTTTAGGTTTTTGCTATTTAACGTTGCGCAAAAGTCCCCGACTGTCCCTCTGGCAGGCGCGAAAAGTGATCTCCATTATTCATCAATCCGGTTTATTACAAACGTTAGAAGTCGGAGAAAACCTGATCACCGCCAGTCATGCATTACTGCCAGACTGGACTATTCCACAATGGCAAGTACCGGATGAAGTCAAACTACCGAAAACCTTGACGCTGGTTTATCACCTACCGATAGAACTTCATACCATGGCAGAACGCCTACAGGCGACACTGGCAGCGGAAGGCTGTGAACTCACAATTATTTTTCATAACGCAAAAAACTGGGACGACACGACCCTACTGGCACACGCAGACCTCATGATGGGCGACAGATTAATTGGCGAAGCACCGGAATATACCCTGGAGCAATGGCTGCGTTGCGATCCACTGTGGCCACATGTTTTCGACGCTCCAGCATATGCACATTTGCAATCGACACTGGACGCGGTGCAAGTAATGCCTGATGAGGAAAACCGATTTAATGCCCTGAAAGCGGTTTTTAGCCAGTTAATGGCAGATGCGACGCTGACGCCGCTGTTCAACTATCACTATCGCATTAGCGCCCCTCCCGGCGTGAACGGTGTGCGACTGACACCGCGCGGCTGGTTTGAATTTACCGAAGCCTGGCTTCCCGCGCCGTCGCAATGAATAGCTGGTCCGGGTTAATCGCAGGCGTTACCATAACGTTTTTATTGTTCAAGCAGGATTATCTATGAAACGTGCTGTCGTTGTGTTCAGTGGAGGCCAGGATTCCACCACCTGTCTGGTGCAGGCATTACAACAATATGATGAAGTCCATTGCGTGACGTTCGATTACGGTCAACGCCATCGCGCAGAAATCGACGTGGCACGCGAACTGGCGCTGAAACTGGGGGCACGCGCGCATAAGGTGCTTGATGTAACGCTGCTCAACGAGCTGGCGGTCAGCAGCCTGACGCGTGACAGCATTCCGGTGCCTGATTATGAACCTGAAGCCGATGGTATCCCGAATACGTTTGTCCCAGGGCGTAATATTTTGTTCCTGACACTGGCGGCAATATATGCGTATCAGGTAAAAGCAGAAGCCGTAATTACCGGCGTCTGCGAAACGGATTTCTCCGGCTACCCGGATTGCCGCGATGAGTTTGTGAAAGCACTAAACCATGCCGTCAGTTTGGGCATGGCGAAAGATATTCGTTTTGAAACGCCGCTGATGTGGATTGATAAAGCGGAAACCTGGGCGCTGGCAGATTATTACGGCAAGCTGGATTTAGTCCGTAACGAAACGCTGACCTGTTATAACGGCATTAAAGGCGACGGTTGCGGTCATTGTGCGGCGTGTAATTTACGTGCCAACGGTTTGAATCATTATCTGGCCGATAAACCGACGGTGATGGCAGCGATGAAGCAGAAAACCGGGTTGAAGTAATTATTCCGGGTGTCGCCGGATGCGGCTTGAGCATCCGGCACCACAAAACGTTTACTTAACCATCTGCTCCAGCTTTTCGCGCAATTCCCCTTCCAGAGCTAATGCTTTCTGCGTTTTAAGATCAATACAAACAAACGTAATAAGCGCATCCGCTACCACCTGTCCTTCCGGCTCCAGTGTAATGACCTGGCTTAAGATGCCACTTTTACCGTTTAATTGCTGCAACTGACTGGTAATGGTTAACAGGTCGCTTAATACCGCCGGGCGGCGATAGTTAATATTGATATTGACCACGACGAAGGCGATGTTATGGGCCGTCATCCAGTGAAAACTGTCGCTATTTTCCAACCCATGCCAGCGGGCTTCTTCGAGAAATTCAAGGTAGCGGGCGTTGTTTACGTGCTGGTAAACGTCGAGATGATATCCACGAACTTTGATTTGTGTTTGCATAGCGCAATAACCTTACGTTGTTGTTATAAGAACTGTTATAAGTACAGAGGTCATAACTGGTATGACCTCTTCAGTCTGGCAAAAAATTGCCACTATGCAAATTAATTACAGGGTTAATACCGCCAGATTACGTTCCACCAGCGAATTGCCCATCCCCGGCACCTGTTTTAGATCCTCCACCGTTTTAAACGGACCGTACTCTTCGCGATAACTGACAATCGCCTGCGCTTTCTTCAGGCCAACGCCATTCATCGCGCGGGCTAACTCTTCCGCGCTGGCATTATTAATGCTGACCCGGGTGCCTTCTTCGTCACTGGCTTTCGCCGGTACTGCTGCTTTACTTTGTGCTGCAGGAGCTTCCGCTTTGGTTTCTACTGTTGTCGGTTTCGCCACAGAAGCTGCCGCCAGCGCGCTATGAGACATTCCGGCACAGGCTAGGGACAGGGTAATGAGCAGTGCTTTAATTCCGTGTTTCATACTGTTTTCTCCTTGTTTGTTAACAGTGGAATCACCTTAACGGCAGTGAAAACAGTAAACAAATGGCAATGTTCAGAAATGGAAAAGGCCGCGAAAGCGACCTTTTCTTGTTACAGCTGCAAAGCATTTTTTTGCGAGGCGGCTTCAGGATTATTGCTGTTCCAGCGCATCGCCAATTTTGATTTTCGCCTCTTTACGCAGGTTACTCATCAGAGCTTCAAAGACGATTTGTGCGTTGTTCTGAGTGATACCTTGCACCATCGCTTTTTTCTGATCTTCCGGCATTGAACCTTGCTTCACTTCATCCAGCGCCAGCAGAACTACATTACCTTGCATATCGGTCGCCATACCGTAGCTCGGTTTGTCTTTCGCTGGCAGTGGCAGTGCAAACGCAGCCTGGCTAATCGGGTCACGACCGGAACGGCTTAAGGTTTTCGGCTCGCCAAATTTCAGACCGGCAGCCTGCATAGCTTCCGCACCTTTGCCGGCTTTCAAATCAACCAGCAGTTTCTCAGCATCCACTTTCGCCTGTTGTTCAGCTTTGTTGTGCTGAACCAGTGCCTTAACTTGTTCCTGAACATCTGCCAACGGTTTCACCGCTTCCGGTTTGTGCTCGCTGATGCGCAGCACGAATGCGCGGTCGCCGTCTACGGTGATGATGTCAGAGTTGATGCCCGGCGCGCCGTTTTCACCTACCAGACCACCGTTGAAGATAGCGTCGGCAACTGGCTTGAAGTTCAACTCTTCCGGCAGATTATCTTTGCTGAACCAACCCGTCTGAGTGGCTTTAACGCCGGCAGCTTGCTCTGCACCGGCCAGAGACTCGGTGTCGTTGCTTGCCGCATCGCTCACTTTCTGCTGCAGCGCGTAGTACGCATCGAGGGCTTTTTCGTGTTTCACTTTCGCCGCAATGTCGTCACGTACTTCGTCTAACGATTTCACTTTCGCTGGCTGAATGTCGTCCAGACGCACAATCAGGAAACCGACCGAAGATTTGATAACACCAGACAGTTGGCCTTTTTCTTTCAGACCCGCATTTTTCAGTTCGTCCGGGATAGTGGCATCTTCTAACCACCCCATATCACCGCCGTTGCGGGCAGAGATAATATCGGCAGATTTTTCTTTGGCTAATGCAGCAAAATCACCGCCCTTATTCAGCTCATCAAGTACCGCTTTCGCTTCATCTTCAGTTTTGGTCTGGATGATGCTGTAACGGGTACGCTGCGGCTGGGTGAATTGATCCTGATGCTGATCGTAGTAGCTCTGGATATCCGCATCGCTAACCGGTTGCTGCATCGTCGCGGCATCCAGCTTGATGTAACTCACGCGGAATTGTTCCGGCGTCATGAAATTGTTTTTGTTTTGTTCGTAGTAGCTGGCAATTTCCTGTTCGGTCACAGGCTGCTTCGCCGCCAGCGCGTTAACATCGATAGTCGCTTCACGCACCACGCGTTGTTGAGCTACCAGTGCCGCCAGCTCGTCGGTTTCACCTTTCAGCATAAAATCGGTACCGGCAACGCCGTTAATCAGCTGTTGGGTAGTGAGCTGGTTACGCAGCGCCTGAGCGTACTGATCGGCGGTCATCCCCATCTGGTTGAGGATACCGTTATAGCGGCTGTTATCAAATTTGCCGTCAACCTGGAAGGCTGGGGTCGCGAAAATCGCCTGTTTAACCTGCTCATCGCTGATACCCAGTTTCAGCTCACGAGCGTACTGATCCAGAAGCGCCTCGTCGATCAGACGATTCAGCACCTGTTGACGCAGGGTTTTCATATAGCCTTCGTTCGCTGCCAGCTCGGAGTATTGATCGCCCAGCTGTTGCTGCATGCGATTACGCTCGCTGTTGAAGGCGTTCTCGAATTGCCCACGGCTGATTTCCTGGTCATTCACTTTTGCGGCGTAGTTATTGCCTCCGCCAATCAGGTAACCACTCACGCCGGTCAATATGAACGACACGATAATGATACCGAAAATAATCTTGAGCACGAGACTGTTTGCAGCCGTGCGTAAGCTGTCCATCATGGTGTAACAACACTCCGCTGTAGATGACTGTGTACCTCACGCAACGTATCGATGCGCGCAAAGGCCTATTGTGACAAGAAACGGGGGCAATTGTCAGCCCACAAGACGCAGAAAGTCACCGAATACAAATAAAAAAGGCACATCAGTAGATGCGCCCTTGAACTTCGTCACATCCCCACTGGGGACTACGCTTAGTTTACCGCGTCTTTCAGTGCTTTACCTGCACGGAAGCTCGGTACTTTAGCAGCAGCGATGGTGATCTCTTTACCGGTCTGCGGGTTGCGGCCAGTACGGGCAGCACGCTCTTTGACGGCAAAAGTACCAAAACCTACCAGTGCTACATCATCCCCTTCTTTCAGAGATTCAGTTACGGAAGCAATAATAGCATCTAACGCACGGCCAGCCGCAGCTTTAGAGATATCAGCCCCTGCAGCAATCTTGTCGATCAATTGAGATTTATTCACTCTTCTCTTCCTCTTTATAATTTATATCGCACTTGAATCCTTCAAGGTACGAACGCGCAGCAGTTATATCAGGCCAGCCATCCCCTTACAACACCCCTTAATAAGGGCAAGCCTGATCCGCCATCTAACTTAGCGAGACAAAAAAAGGCTGGCAAGCCCGAATTAGCCTGCCAGCCCTGTTTTTATTAGTGCATTTTGCGCGAGGTCACTATTTTGCAGTCACAACCTGCATGCCAGACGGTTCATTTTGTAGCGCCAGAGTCAGAACTTCCTCAATGCGCTTCACAGGATGAATGTCCAGATCGGCAATTACGTTGTCAGGAATCTCTTCCAGATCGCGTTTATTTTCGAACGGAATTAACACTGTTTTAATCCCGCCGCGATGCGCTGCCAGTAGTTTTTCTTTCAAACCACCGATCGGCAGTACCTGACCACGCAGAGTGATCTCACCGGTCATTGCCACATCGGCACGAACCGGGTTACCGGTCAGGCAAGAAACCAGCGCGGTGCACATGGCAATACCGGCACTCGGACCATCTTTCGGCGTCGCACCTTCCGGTACGTGGACGTGGATGTCACGTTTTTCGTAAAAATCAGGGTTGATCCCCAGTTTTTCCGCACGCGCACGAACCACCGTTAACGCCGCCTGAATAGACTCCTGCATCACTTCGCCGAGCGAACCGGTATAGGTCAGTTTACCTTTCCCCGGAACGCACGCGGTTTCAATGGTCAGCAAGTCACCGCCCACTTCCGTCCACGCCAGACCGGTTACCTGGCCGACACGGTTTTCGTTATCCGCGCGCCCATAGTCGAAACGCTGAACACCGAGGTAGTCATGCAGGTTATCGCCGTTAATTTCGATATGTTTTAATGACTTATCGAGCAGTAACTGCTTAACCGCTTTGCGACACAGTTTGGAGATTTCACGCTCCAGACCACGCACGCCCGCCTCACGGGTGTAGTAACGAATAATGCCGATAATGGCGCTATCGTCGACGGTCAGCTCACCTTTTTTCAGTGCATTACGTTCAATCTGCTTCGGCAGCAGGTGACGTTTGGCGATGTTCAGTTTTTCATCTTCGGTATAACCGGAGAGGCGAATCACTTCCATACGATCCAGCAGCGGTGCCGGAATGTTCATGGAGTTCGACGTAGCGACAAACATTACGTCGCTGAGATCGTAATCCACTTCCAGGTAGTGGTCGCTGAACGCTACGTTCTGCTCTGGATCCAGCACTTCAAGCAGTGCGGAGGCCGGATCGCCACGCATGTCAGAAGACATTTTGTCGATCTCATCGAGCAGGAACAGCGGGTTTTTCACGCCCACTTTCGCCATTTTCTGGATCAGTTTACCCGGCATAGAACCGATGTAAGTACGGCGGTGACCACGGATTTCCGCTTCATCACGCACGCCGCCCAGCGCCATACGGACATATTTACGCCCGGTGGCTTTGGCGATGGACTGACCCAGGGAGGTTTTACCTACCCCCGGCGGCCCTACCAGGCAGAGGATCGGTCCCTTGATTTTGTTGACACGGCTTTGAACCGCAAGATACTCAAGGATACGATCTTTCACGCGCTCCAGACCATAATGGTCGGTATCAAGGATTTCCTGCGCCTGACGCAGGTCTTTTTTGACCTTGCTACGCGCATTCCACGGCACCTGTACCATCCAGTCGATATATCCACGCACTACGGTCGCTTCTGCCGACATCGGAGACATCATTTTCAACTTCTGCAGCTCTGCTTCCGCTTTCTCTTTTGCCTCTTTCGGCATCTTCGCCGCGTCGATTTTGCGCTTCAGGGCTTCGTTTTCGTCCGGCGCGTCGTCCATTTCACCGAGTTCTTTCTGAATAGCTTTCATTTGCTCGTTCAGATAGTACTCACGCTGGGATTTCTCCATCTGCTTTTTAACGCGGTTGCGAATGCGTTTCTCAACCTGCAGCAGATCGATTTCCGATTCCATCATTGCCATCAGATATTCCAGACGTTCGTTAACGTCGGACATCTCCAGAACGGACTGTTTGTCAGCCAGTTTCAGCGGCATATGTGCAGCAATGGTATCCGCCAGACGCGCCGGATCGTCGATGCTATTCAGCGACGTCAGCACTTCTGGTGGGATTTTTTTGTTTAGCTTGATGTAGCCTTCGAACTGGCTGATTGCAGTACGCACCAGCACTTCCTGTTCCCGCTCATCAATGGTCGGCGACTCCAGATACTCCGCCTTCGCAGAAAAGTGTTCGCCATTGTCAGAGAGCGCAGAAATACGCGCGCGCTGTAACCCCTCGACCAGCACTTTGACGGTGCCGTCAGGCAGTTTCAGCATCTGCAATATAGAGGCCACGGTCCCGACAGTGAAAAGATCGTTTACACCCGGCTCATCCGTTGAAGCTTCTTTCTGCGCGACCAGCATAATTTTTTTATCATGGTCCATCGCCGCTTCCAGACAACGGATGGATTTTTCCCGCCCGACAAATAAGGGGATGACCATGTGCGGATAAACCACCACATCGCGCAGCGGCAATACGGGGATTTCAATGCGTTCAGAACGCTCAGGATTCATAGAGCTCTCTCTTAGTTTAATTTCCGCCAGGTAATCAGATGACACGACTGTGCTTCACGCCATCTATTAACATGTACGTCAGTATATGGGGATGTTTCCCCCACATTCAACGCCGAGAATAGAGGAAAAATTAAAGGGGAGATAAAATCCCCCCTTTTTGGTTAACTAATTGTATGGGAATGGTTAATTATTCACCAGATGCCTGTTGCGCTTCCGGCTTACCATAAATCAGCAACGGTTTGCTTTGACCATCAATTACCGACTCGTCGATAACCACTTTTTCGACATCTTCCATGGACGGCAGATCGTACATGGTATCGAGCAGTGCGGCTTCTACGATGGAACGCAGACCACGGGCACCGGTTTTACGCGCCATCGCTTTCTTAGCGATAGCATCCAGCGCCTCGTCACGGAATTCCAGATCCACGCCTTCCAGATTAAACAGCGCCTGATACTGCTTGGTCAGGGCGTTTTTCGGCTCTTTGAGGATCTGAATCAGAGCTTCTTCGCTCAGTTCATTCAACGTTGCGACAACCGGCAGACGACCAATGAACTCAGGGATCAGACCAAACTTGATCAGATCTTCCGGTTCAACCTGCGCCAGCAGCTCGCCTTCGCTTGCTTTGTCGGACTTCGCTTTTACCGTCGCGCCAAAACCAATGCCGGAACCGGTTTCTACACGATGGGAAATCACTTTATCCAGACCGGCAAACGCACCGCCACAGATAAACAGGATCTTAGAGGTATCAACCTGCAAGAATTCCTGTTGCGGATGTTTACGCCCACCTTGCGGCGGAACAGCAGCTACCGTACCTTCGATCAGTTTCAACAGTGCCTGCTGTACGCCTTCACCGGAAACGTCTCGGGTAATGGACGGGTTGTCTGACTTACGAGAAATCTTGTCAATTTCATCGATGTAGACAATCCCGCGCTGCGCTTTCTGTACGTCGTAATCGCACTTCTGCAACAGCTTCTGAATGATGTTTTCAACGTCTTCGCCCACATAACCGGCTTCGGTCAGCGTGGTTGCGTCAGCCATGGTGAACGGAACGTCCAGCAGGCGCGCCAGCGTTTCGGCCAGCAGCGTTTTACCGGAACCGGTCGGACCGATCAGCAGAATGTTACTTTTGCCCAACTCGACGCCATTGCTGGTATCTCCGTTGCGCAGACGTTTGTAGTGGTTGTATACCGCGACCGCCAGCACTTTTTTCGCCTGTTCCTGACCGATAACGTAATCGTCCAGGTGGTTGCGAATTTCATGCGGCGTCGGTAGCGCACTGCGTTCACGATGCGGTGCAACTTCTTTAATCTCTTCGCGAATGATGTCGTTACATAAATCAACACATTCGTCGCAGATATACACGGATGGACCGGCAATCAGCTTGCGCACTTCATGCTGGCTTTTGCCGCAAAAAGAGCAATACAGCAATTTGCCTGAGCCATCTTTGCGTTTATCTGTCATGGGTCAAAACCTCTTCTTTGTTCTTTGTGCCGCACACGACGACGCAAATGCCATTCTCAGGCGCAAGCCGCTTACAGCGTTGTGCCGCCCTGGATAAGTATAGCGGCACAGTTGCGCCTCTGGCATCAATTACGATGGGTCAGAATCGAATCGACCAGACCGTATTCCACCGCTTCAGGGGCAGAAAGGAAGCGATCGCGCTCGGTATCACGTTCAATCTGTTCTAATGATTGACCCGTATGAAGCGCCATAAGTTCATTCATGCGCCCTTTAACTTTCAGAATTTCACGGGCATGAATTTCGATATCGGTCGCCTGGCCCTGGTAGCCGCCCAACGGCTGGTGAATCATCACGCGCGAATTCGGCAGGCAGAAACGTTTACCTTTTGCCCCTGCAGTCAGCAAGAAAGCACCCATCGAGGCCGCCTGGCCCATACAGATGGTGCTGACATCAGGCTTGATAAACTGCATGGTGTCATAGATAGACATCCCGGCAGTAATCACCCCGCCTGGAGAGTTAATGTACAGATAGATATCTTTTTCTGGGTTTTCTGCTTCCAGGAACAGCATCTGCGCCACAATCAGGTTAGCCATGTGATCTTCAACCTGGCCAGTCAGAAAAATGACGCGTTCCTTAAGTAGACGAGAATAGATATCAAAAGAGCGCTCACCTCGTGAGGTCTGTTCAATGACCATCGGCACCAGCGCCATATGGGGTGCAAAGTTATCTCGTTCGCCGCTGTATGACATTTCCGTCTCCTGGATAAAATTGAAAAAACCTGCTGTACCGATTGTAACCTTATGGACGGATTATCAGCTAGTCCCTGTGTTATGGGTACGGCATCACCATATTTCAAGCATAACAATCTTTTGTTGTTACGCTAACACCGAAAGAGGCTTTTCGCACGGTTCCATGCAAAATTCATGACAAAAAAAAGCCCACCACCTGGCGGTGACGGGCCTTTGTGCGAATTTAGCGCGTTATGCTACGTAAATTACGCCTGCTGGTTCATCAGCTCGTTGAAAGTGGTTTCTTTTTCAGTCACTTTCGCTTTCGCCAGTACAGCTTCAACAGCCTGTTCTTCCAGAGCAACATTGCGCATGTTGTCCATCAGTTCTTTGTTTTTGCTGTAGAACTCGATAACTTCTTTCGGATCTTCGTACGCAGAAGCCATCTCTTCGATCAGGCCTTTCACGCGCTCTTCGTCAGCTTTCAGCTCGTTGGTGCGGATAACTTCGCCCAGCAGCAGGCCAACAACTACGCGGCGTTTAGCCTGTTCTTCGAACAGTTCGCGCGGCAGTTCCAGAGCTTGTTTTTCGTTGCCACCGAAACGCTGTGCAGCCTGGCGACGCAGAACGTCGATTTCGCTGTCGATCAGCGCAGCCGGTACGTCGATGTCGTTAGCTTTTACCAGACCTTCGATCGCCTGAGACTTAACGCGGTTACGGATGGCGCTCTTCAGCTCGCGCTCCATGTTTTTACGCACTTCAGCGCGCAGACCTTCTACGGAACCATCTTCAACGCCGAAACGTTTGATGAATTCTTCAGTCAGTTCCGGCAGTTCACGCTCTTCAACTTTCTTCAGGTTGATAGCGAATTTCGCTGCTTTACCTTTCAGGTTTTCTGCGTGGTACTCTTCCGGGAAGGTCACGTCGATGGTGAACTCTTCGCCAGCTTTGTGGCCTTTGATACCGTCTTCAAAGCCCGGGATCATACGACCCTGACCCATCGCCAGTACGAAATCAGACGCTTTACCGCCTTCGAACTCTTCGCCGTCAACAGAACCGGTGAAGTCGATGGTCACACGGTCTTCTGCTTCAACAGCGCCGTCTTTTTCTTTCCAGGTTGCCTGCTGTTTACGCAGAGTATCCAGCATGCCGTCAACGTCAGCGTCGGTCACTTCAACGATCGGTTTTTCAACTTCGATCGCTTCCAGACCCTGCAGTTCAACTTCCGGATAAACTTCAAACTCTACAGAGTAGGTGAAGTCTTCACCCAGCTTGTATTCGCCCGGAACATAGGTCGGTGCGCCAGCCGGATTGATTTTTTCTTTAATGATGGCGTCAATGAAGTTACGGCTCATCAGGTCGCCCAGGACGTCCTGGCGTACAGACGCGCCATAACGCTGAGCAACGATATTCATTGGCACTTTGCCTTTGCGGAAGCCGTCAATACGTACTTTTTTCGCAACGTTGACCAGCTCGCTTTTAACAGCGGTCTCGATGCTGTCAGCAGCGATAGTAATCGTTACACGGCGGCCAAGGCCTTGAGTGGTTTCAACTGAAACTTGCATCTTGTTACCTCAAAAAATCACAGTGCTCGGTCAACTCTTACCCCGCAAGCACAGGTTGTTGGCTTCGCGGAACCGGGATGTTCTTATAATCAATCACATTCCCTGTTACCAGAATCATCCCGAAAGCATTCAAATAGGACGCGGCATTATAGCGGCATCACTTTTATGAGTCGAGAACGGTTATTGC
Source organism: Escherichia sp. WS1118 (assembly GCF_046487695.1). Taxonomy (NCBI): domain Bacteria; kingdom Pseudomonadati; phylum Pseudomonadota; class Gammaproteobacteria; order Enterobacterales; family Enterobacteriaceae; genus Escherichia; species Escherichia sp. WS1118. The sequence continues at coordinate 256,608 of NZ_JBJQIZ010000003.1, forward strand.
GCGCTGTCGCGTATTTTTTCACAATTCCCGGGCGATTTTCGTCTGAATGCTGGGCAAAAAGCGCAAAATCCAGACAAAACAAAACGGCCCGCAGGCCGTTTTTCATAAAATCTTTAGCAACATACTGGAAAAGCGCCGACAGTTGCAAATGCGTTTTTACGCGATGCTTCCTGCTCCACGACAGGGAGGAGAGGCAAAGACGGTGTCCTGCAACCCTTCCCACTCCTTAATAGTGTAAGTATGCAGAGCCAGCGCATGAACGGTAGTAGAGAGTTCCTCCGCTAAAGTACTGTAAATCATTCGATGACGATTCAGAAAACGTTCACCCGTAAAACGATCGCTGACCAGCACAACTTTAAAATGGCTTTCAGAGCCGGCTGGGACATTGTGACGATAGCTTTCATCCACTACTTCGAGGAATACGGGTTGGAACGCCGCCCTTAATTTTTCTTCTATCCGCTCACGTATCATCATGAAATATCTCCTCCGACAACGCTGAGATGTCATCCATCCCTTTAAATACTAGCCGCTTTTACCGTTTCCATTGCAGCTTAACAACAAATATTTAGGTTTCGTCCTGGTTTTTCCGTCAAGCGTATGAAGTTTACTGATTTAAAGATTGAAACACAGGCCTCGCATCAGCGTTTCTTTTACCAGGGGCGATTATTTCGTCAACATGATGAATTTACATGCCTTACCCACTTCCCCTCGCCGTTGGCAATGTTATGATGGCGGGAATTTTTACCAAACACGCTTAAGAGTCTCTGAGAGCCCGAACATGTTCAAAAAAATCCTCTTCCCGTTAGTTGCTCTGTTTATGCTTGCAGGATGCGCAAAACCGCCAACAACTATCGAAGTTTCCCCGACGATTACACTGCCACAGCAGGATCCAAGCCTGATGGGCGTCACCGTAAGCATTAATGGTGCCGATCAGCGTACCGATCAGGCGCTGGCAAAAGTCACCCGCGATAATCAAATCGTTACCCTGACCGCCTCCCGCGATCTGCGTTTCCTGCTGCAAGAAGTGCTGGAAAAACAGATGACCGCCCGTGGATACATGGTTGGTCCGAATGGCCCGGTTAATCTGCAAATCATCGTTAGCCAACTGTATGCTGACGTGTCCCAGGGCAACGTGCGCTACAACATCGCGACCAAAGCGGATATCGCCATCATCGCTACCGCGCAGAATGGCAACAAAATGACCAAAAACTATCGTGCCAGCTACAACGTTGAAGGTGCATTCCAGGCCTCCAACAAAAATATCGCCGATGCGGTTAACAGTGTGCTGACCGATACCATCGCTGATATGTCTCAGGACACCAGCATCCACGAATTCATCAAGCAGAACGCGCGTTAATTTCTGCCCTCTGGCCCGGTGCAAGCCGGGCCTGTAGACACCCATGTCCAGTCAATATTTACGTATTTTTCAACAGCCGCGTTCAGCCATATTGCTGATCCTGGGTTTTGCTTCCGGGCTACCGCTCGCCCTGACGTCCGGCACCTTACAGGCCTGGATGACGGTCGAGAATATCGATCTCAAAACCATTGGTTTCTTCTCTCTGGTAGGCCAGGCTTACGTTTTTAAATTCCTCTGGTCACCACTGATGGACCGCTACACGCCCCCATTTTTCGGGCGGCGGCGCGGTTGGCTGCTCGCCACGCAAATTCTGTTATTAGTCGCCATTGCGGCGATGGGTTTTCTCGAACCAGGCACCCAGCTCCGCTGGATGGCGGCACTGGCGGTGGTGATCGCTTTTTGCTCTGCCTCCCAGGATATTGTCTTCGATGCGTGGAAAACCGATGTGCTCCCGGCAGAAGAACGTGGTGCGGGCGCGGCAATCAGCGTGCTGGGTTACCGTTTAGGGATGCTGGTTTCCGGCGGCTTAGCCCTGTGGCTGGCAGATAAATGGCTGGGCTGGCAGGGCATGTACTGGTTGATGGCGGCGCTGTTGATCCCCTGTATTATCGCGACGTTGCTTGCACCAGAACCCACCGACACCATTCCTGTGCCCAAAACGCTGGAACAAGCGGTTGTTGCACCTCTGCGAGATTTCTTTGGTCGCAATAATGCCTGGCTTATTTTGCTTCTTATCGTGCTGTATAAGCTGGGCGACGCATTCGCTATGAGCCTGACAACCACGTTTTTGATTCGCGGCGTCGGGTTTGATGCGGGTGAAGTAGGCGTGGTTAACAAAACGCTTGGCTTACTGGCGACCATTGTTGGCGCATTGTACGGTGGGATTTTGATGCAGCGCCTGTCGCTGTTCCGTGCACTGCTGATTTTCGGCATTTTACAAGGTGCATCTAACGCCGGTTACTGGCTGCTGTCGATTACTGATAAGCATCTCTACAGCATGGGTGCAGCCGTCTTTTTCGAAAACCTCTGTGGCGGGATGGGTACATCAGCCTTTGTCGCGCTGTTAATGACGCTGTGTAATAAGTCATTTTCCGCTACTCAATTTGCCCTGCTCTCAGCGCTTTCTGCTGTAGGGCGAGTTTATGTCGGCCCCGTGGCGGGTTGGTTTGTTGAAGCACACGGCTGGTCGACATTCTATCTATTCTCCGTCGCCGCTGCCGTACCAGGGCTTATTTTGCTGCTGGTTTGCCGCCAGACGCTTGAATATACACGAGTAAATGACAACTTTATCTCCCGTACCGAATATCCTGCAGGTTATGCCTTTGCCATGTGGACACTGGCGGCGGGCATCAGCCTGTTGGCCGTGTGGTTACTGCTGTTGACGATGGACGCGCTGGATTTGACGCACTTCTCTTTCCTGCCTGCGCTGCTGGAAGTCGGGGTTTTAGTCGCCCTTTCTGGCGTTGTGCTTGGTGGTTTGCTGGATTATCTGGCGCTACGAAAAACACATCTGATGTAATCTGTAATATTATTTAGCTGTAGTAATCACTCGCCGTAATTATTACGGCTAAATAAACATCAGCATCGCTTATTAATATTTGTTCTTTTGTGCGGCTTAGCGTTTGGAAATTATTGACGAAATTTATGAATTCTATTTTTCTTACACGATTCAGCTAATGAGTCCTTATTTTCTCACCACCCAGTTGTCACCTCAATGATAATTATTTGTTAAATAATTGTTTTATTTTATATTGATTATACCAATTGCCCACCCAAACTCCTTCTGCACTCCCCTTTCGTTATAACGCCCTTTTGCAACAGCTTCTTAAAATCAACTTGATATGTTTTGCAACATATGTGACCTGACAGCCAAATCCAAGTAACAGGAATTTAATCATGTTTACAGTAATGTAACCTTCCCGTAAAATGCCCACACACTTTAAACGCCACCAGATCCCGTGGAATTGAGGTCGTTAAATGAGACTCAGGAAATACAATAAAAGTTTGGGATGGTTGTCATTATTTGCAGGCACTGTATTGCTCAGTGGCTGTAATTCTGCGCTGTTAGATCCCAAAGGACAGATTGGTCTGGAGCAACGTTCACTGATACTGACGGCATTTGGCCTGATGTTGATTGTCGTTATTCCCGCAATCTTGATGGCTGTTGGTTTCGCCTGGAAGTACCGTGCGAGCAATAAAGATGCTAAGTACAGCCCGAACTGGTCACACTCCAATAAAGTGGAAGCTGTGGTCTGGACGGTACCTATCTTAATCATCATCTTCCTTGCGGTACTGACCTGGAAAACCACTCACGCTCTTGAGCCTAGCAAGCCGCTGGCACACGACGAGAAGCCCATTACCATCGAAGTGGTTTCCATGGACTGGAAATGGTTCTTCATCTACCCGGAACAGGGCATTGCAACCGTGAATGAAATCGCTTTCCCGGCGAACACTCCGGTGTACTTCAAAGTGACCTCCAACTCCGTGATGAACTCCTTCTTCATTCCGCGTCTGGGTAGCCAGATTTATGCCATGGCCGGTATGCAGACTCGCCTGCATCTGATCGCCAACGAACCCGGTACTTATGACGGTATCTCCGCCAGCTACAGCGGCCCGGGCTTCTCAGGCATGAAGTTCAAAGCTATTGCAACACCGGATCGCGCCGCATTCGACCAGTGGGTCGCAAAAGCGAAACAGTCGCCGAACAGCATGTCTGACATGGCAGCGTTCGAAAAACTGGCCGCGCCTAGCGAATACAACCAGGTGGAATATTTCTCCAACGTGAAACCAGACTTGTTTGCCGATGTGATTAACAAGTTTATGGCTCACGGTAAGAGCATGGACATGACCCAGCCAGAAGGTGAGCACAGCGCACATGAAGGTATGGAAGGCATGGACATGAGCCACGCGGAATCCGCCCATTAAAGGGGTTGAGGAAGAATAAAGATGTTCGGAAAATTATCACTTGATGCAGTCCCGTTCCATGAACCTATCGTCATGGTTACGATCGCTGGCATTATTTTGGGAGGTCTGGCGCTCGTTGGCCTGATCACTTACTTCGGTAAGTGGACCTACCTGTGGAAAGAGTGGCTGACCTCCGTTGACCATAAACGTCTCGGTATCATGTATATCATCGTGGCGATTGTGATGTTGCTGCGTGGTTTTGCTGACGCCATTATGATGCGTAGCCAGCAGGCTCTTGCCTCGGCGGGCGAAGCGGGCTTCCTGCCACCTCACCACTACGATCAGATCTTCACCGCGCACGGCGTGATTATGATCTTCTTCGTGGCGATGCCTTTCGTTATCGGTCTGATGAACCTGGTGGTTCCGCTGCAGATCGGCGCGCGTGACGTTGCGTTCCCGTTCCTCAACAACTTAAGCTTCTGGTTTACCGTTGTTGGTGTGATTCTGGTTAACGTTTCTCTCGGCGTGGGCGAATTTGCGCAGACCGGCTGGCTGGCCTATCCACCGCTATCGGGAATAGAGTACAGTCCGGGAGTCGGTGTCGATTACTGGATATGGAGTCTCCAGCTATCCGGTATAGGTACGACGCTTACCGGTATCAACTTCTTCGTTACCATTCTAAAGATGCGCGCACCGGGCATGACCATGTTCAAGATGCCAGTATTTACCTGGGCATCACTGTGCGCAAACGTACTGATTATTGCTTCCTTCCCAATTCTGACGGTTACCGTCGCGTTGTTGACCCTGGATCGCTATCTGGGCACCCATTTCTTTACCAACGATATGGGTGGCAACATGATGATGTATATCAACCTGATTTGGGCCTGGGGCCACCCGGAAGTTTACATCTTGATCCTGCCTGTATTCGGTGTGTTCTCCGAAATTGCGGCAACCTTCTCGCGTAAACGTCTGTTTGGTTATACCTCGCTGGTATGGGCAACCGTCTGTATCACCGTGCTGTCGTTCATCGTCTGGCTGCACCACTTCTTTACGATGGGTGCGGGCGCGAACGTAAACGCCTTCTTTGGTATCACCACGATGATTATCGCCATCCCGACCGGGGTGAAGATCTTCAACTGGCTGTTCACCATGTATCAGGGCCGCATCGTGTTCCATTCTGCGATGCTGTGGACCATCGGTTTTATCGTCACCTTCTCGGTGGGCGGGATGACTGGCGTGCTGCTGGCAGTACCGGGCGCGGACTTCGTTCTGCATAACAGCCTGTTCCTGATTGCGCACTTCCATAACGTGATCATCGGCGGCGTGGTCTTCGGCTGCTTCGCAGGGATGACCTACTGGTGGCCTAAAGCGTTCGGTTTCAAACTGAACGAAACCTGGGGTAAACGCGCGTTCTGGTTCTGGATCATCGGCTTCTTCGTTGCCTTTATGCCACTGTATGCGCTGGGCTTCATGGGCATGACCCGTCGTTTGAGCCAGCAGATTGACCCGCAGTTCCACACCATGCTGATGATTGCAGCCAGCGGTGCGGTACTGATTGCGCTGGGTATTCTCTGCCTCGTTATTCAGATGTACGTTTCTATTCGTGACCGCGACCAGAACCGTGACCTGACTGGCGACCCGTGGGGTGGCCGTACGCTGGAGTGGGCAACCTCTTCCCCGCCTCCGTTCTATAACTTTGCCGTTGTGCCGCACGTTCACGAACGTGATGCATTCTGGGAAATGAAAGAGAAAGGCGAAGCGTACAAAAAGCCTGACCACTATGAAGAAATTCATATGCCGAAAAACAGCGGTGCCGGTATCGTCATTGCGGCTTTCTCCACCATCTTCGGTTTCGCCATGATCTGGCATATCTGGTGGCTGGCGATTGTTGGCTTCGCAGGCATGATCATCACCTGGATCGTGAAAAGCTTCGACGAGGACGTGGATTACTACGTGCCGGTGGCAGAAATCGAAAAACTGGAAAACCAGCATTTCGATGAGATTACTAAGGCAGGGCTGAAAAATGGCAACTGATACTTTGACGCACGCGACTGCCCACGCGCACGAACACGGGCACCACGATGCAGGCGGAACCAAAATCTTCGGATTTTGGATCTACCTGATGAGCGACTGCATTCTGTTCTCTATCTTGTTTGCTACCTATGCCGTTCTGGTGAACGGCACCGCAGGTGGGCCGACAGGTAAGGACATTTTCGAACTGCCGTTCGTTCTGGTTGAAACTTTCTTGCTGTTGTTCAGCTCCATCACCTACGGCATGGCGGCTATCGCCATGTACAAAAACAACAAAAGCCAGGTGATCTCCTGGCTGGCGTTGACATGGTTGTTTGGTGCCGGATTTATCGGGATGGAAATCTATGAATTCCATCACCTGATTGTTAACGGCATGGGTCCGGATCGCAGCGGCTTCCTGTCAGCATTCTTTGCGCTGGTCGGCACGCACGGTCTGCACGTCACTTCCGGTCTTATCTGGATGGCGGTGCTGATGGTGCAAATCGCCCGTCGCGGCCTGACCAGCACTAACCGTACCCGCATCATGTGCCTGAGCCTGTTCTGGCACTTCCTGGATGTGGTTTGGATCTGTGTGTTCACTGTTGTTTATCTGATGGGGGCGATGTAATGAGTCATTCTAACGCAAGCAGCGGCGCATCCCATGGCAGCGTAAAGACCTACATGACAGGCTTTATCCTGTCGATAATCCTGACGGTAATTCCGTTCTGGATGGTGATGACAGGGGCTGCCTCTCCGGCCGTAATTCTGGGAACAATCCTGGCAATGGCAGTGGTACAGATTCTGGTGCATCTGGTGTGCTTCCTGCACATGAATACCAAATCAGATGAAGGCTGGAATATGACGGCATTTGTCTTCACCGTGCTAATCATCGCTATCCTGGTTGTGGGCTCCATTTGGATTATGTGGAACCTCAACTACAACATGATGATGCACTAAGAGCGGCGGTTATGATATTTAAGCAATACCTGCAAGTAACGAAACCAGGCATCATCTTTGGCAACCTGATCTCGGTGATTGGGGGATTCCTGTTGGCCTCAAAGGGCAGCATTGATTATCCCCTGTTTATCTACACGCTGGTTGGGGTGTCACTGGTTGTGGCGTCGGGTTGTGTGTTTAACAACTACATCGACAGGGATATCGACAGAAAGATGGAAAGGACGAAGAATCGGGTGCTGGTTAAAGGCCTGATCTCTCCTGCTGTCTCGCTGGTGTACGCCACCTTGCTGGGTATTGCTGGCTTTATGCTGCTGTGGTTTGGCGCGAATCCGCTGGCCTGCTGGCTGGGGGTGATGGGCTTTGTGGTTTATGTCGGCGTTTATAGCCTGTACATGAAACGTCATTCTGTCTACGGCACATTGATTGGTTCGCTCTCCGGCGCTGCGCCGCCGGTGATCGGTTACTGTGCGGTAACCGGCGAGTTCGATAGCGGCGCAGCGATCCTGCTGGCTATCTTCAGCCTGTGGCAGATGCCTCACTCTTATGCCATAGCCATTTTCCGCTTTAAGGATTATCAGGCGGCAAACATTCCGGTACTGCCGGTGGTGAAAGGCATTTCGGTGGCGAAGAATCACATCACGCTGTATATCATCGCCTTTGCCGTTGCCACGCTGATGCTCTCTCTTGGCGGCTACGCTGGGTATAAATATCTGGTGGTCGCCGCTGCGGTGAGCGTCTGGTGGTTAGGCATGGCTCTGCGCGGCTATAAAGTTGCTGATGACAGAATCTGGGCGCGCAAGCTGTTCGGTTTCTCTATCATCGCCATCACTGCCCTCTCGGTGATGATGTCCGTTGATTTTATGGTGCCGGACTCGCATACGCTGCTGGCTGCTGTGTGGTAACACAACCTCTCAGTTAAAAAGGTGCTACGGCACCTTTTTTCTTTCTTAGCATTAGAATCATATCCCTCTCGAAATATTTACTAAAAAATCCGCATGTTTACCCCATTCGTTTGCCGCTTTACACTAGTCGCGAATTTAAAACAGAGGTGGTAATGAACGATTATAAAATGACGCCAGGTGAGCGGCGCGCGACCTGGGGTTTAGGGACCGTATTTTCATTACGCATGCTGGGCATGTTCATGGTTCTGCCGGTTCTGACCACGTACGGCATGGCTCTGCAAGGTGCCAGCGAAGCATTAATCGGTATTGCCATTGGTATTTATGGTCTGACTCAGGCCGTTTTTCAGATTCCGTTTGGCCTGCTTTCAGACCGCATTGGTCGCAAACCATTAATTGTCGGTGGGCTGGCGGTGTTTGCCGCCGGTAGCGTTATCGCTGCGCTCTCTGACTCCATCTGGGGAATTATTCTGGGCCGGGCGCTACAAGGCTCCGGTGCGATTGCCGCTGCCGTTATGGCGCTGCTTTCCGATCTCACGCGCGAACAAAACCGCACCAAAGCGATGGCGTTTATCGGCGTGAGCTTTGGCATTACCTTTGCCATTGCGATGGTGCTTGGCCCGATCATCACTCACAAACTTGGGCTGCACGCGCTGTTCTGGATGATCGCTATTCTGGCAACAACCGGCATTGCGTTGACCATTTGGGTTGTGCCCAACAGTAGCACTCACGTACTTAATCGTGAGTCCGGAATGGTGAAAGGCAGTTTCAGTAAAGTGCTGGCGGAACCGCGGCTGCTGAAACTCAACTTTGGCATTATGTGTCTGCATATTTTGCTGATGTCGACCTTTGTTGCCCTGCCCGGACAGATGGCTGATGCGGGGTTACCGGCGGCTGAACACTGGAAGGTCTACCTGGCAACGATGTTAATCGCCTTTGGCTCGGTCGTGCCTTTCATTATCTACGCTGAAGTTAAGCGCAAAATGAAGCAAGTCTTTGTCTTCTGCGTCGGGTTGATCGTGGTTGCGGAAATTGTGTTGTGGAACGCACAAACGCAGTTCTGGCAACTGGTGGTCGGCGTGCAGCTTTTCTTTGTGGCGTTTAATTTGATGGAAGCCCTTCTGCCTTCACTTATCAGTAAAGAATCGCCAGCAGGTTACAAAGGTACGGCGATGGGTGTTTACTCCACCAGCCAGTTTCTTGGCGTGGCGATTGGCGGTTCGCTGGGCGGCTGGATTGACGGCATGTTTGACGGTCAGGGCGTATTTCTCGCTGGCGCAATGCTGGCCGCAGTGTGGCTGGCAGTCGCCAGTACCATGAAAGAACCGCCGTATGTCAGCAGCTTGCGCATTGAAATCCCGGCGAACATTGCCGCAAACGAGGCGTTAAAAGTGCGTTTGCTGGAAACTGAAGGCATCAAAGAAGTGTTGATTGCAGAAGAAGAACATTCAGCTTATGTGAAAATCGACAGCAAAGTGACGAATCGCTTTGAGGTTGAACAGGCAATTCGCCAGGCATAAAAGCGAGGCGAAATTGCCTGCTGCGCTACGCTTATCAGGCCTACTAAGTTCCTGAGTTACAAACCTTTGTAGGCCGAATCAGGCGTTCATGCCGCATCTGACATGAACAAAGCGCAGGTTGTCGCGATTAATCGCGGAAGTTTTTGAACTGGAACGGCTGACCGAGATCGCCACCACGTACCATCGCCATGACAGCCTGTAAATCATCACGAGATTTGCCCGTCACACGGATCTCATCGCCCTGAATTTGCGCCTGCACTTTCAGTTTGCTGTCTTTGATCATTTTGACGATTTTCTTCTGAGTCGCGCTCTCAATGCCCTGTTTCAGTTTCGCTTCCACAAACCAGGTTTTACCGCTATGAACGATATTTTCCGGTACATCCAGTGAACTGCCTTCAATGCCGCGCTTCAGCAACTTGGCACGCAGAATATCCAGCAACTGATTGACCTGGAAGTCGGACTCGCTCAACACTTTGATGGTTTTGCTGGCGTCATTCAGCTCAAATGAGGCTTCAACGTTACGGAAGTCAAAACGGGACTCCACTTCGCGGCTCGCGTTATCGACCGCGTTACGTGCTTCCTGAAGATCAACTTCAGAGACAATATCGAAAGATGGCATCTTTTCCTCTCCCTTCATTTTTGATGCGAAGCATAATACCTGCAAAGTTAAATAACCAACAGTCCTGCACCAGGACGTATCCCTTAATTGTGCATAGTCGCAACAGCATGCACAATTAAGGGATAGCCTTATTGAACACCCGGAGTGGTTGCGGGTGAGGAGGAACAATGAAAATTACCGTATTGGGATGCGGTGCCTTAGGGCAATTATGGCTTACAGCACTTTGTAAACAGGGTCACGACGTTCAGGGCTGGCTGCGCGTACCGCAACCTTATTGTAGTGTGAATCTGGTTGAGACAGATGGTTCGATATTTAACGAATCGCTGACCGCCAACGATCCCGATTTTCTCGCCACCAGCGATCTGCTCCTGGTGACGCTGAAAGCATGGCAGGTTTCCGATGCCGTCAAAAGCCTCGCGTCCACACTGCCTGTAACCACGCCAATACTGTTAATTCACAACGGCATGGGCACCATCGAAGAGTTGCAAAACATTCAGCAGCCATTACTGATGGGCACCACCACCCATGCAGCTCGCCGCGACGGAAATGTCATTATTCATGTGGCAAACGGTATCACGCATATTGGTCCGGCACGGCAACAGGACGGCGATTACAGTTATCTGGCGGATATTTTGCAAACCGTGTTACCTGACGTCGCCTGGCATAACAATATTCGCGCCGAGCTGTGGCGCAAGCTGGCAGTCAACTGTGTGATTAATCCACTGACCGCCATCTTGAATTGCCCGAATGGTGAACTACGCCATCATCAACAAGAAATTATGCAGATATGCGAAGAAGTCGCGGCAGTGATCGAACGCGAAGGGCATCATACTTCAGCAGAAGATTTGCGTGATTACGTGATGCAGGTGATTGATGCCACAGCGGAAAATATCTCGTCGATGTTGCAGGATATCCGCGCGCTGCGCCACACCGAAATCGACTATATCAATGGTTTTCTCTTACGCCGCGCCCGCGCGCATGGGATTGCCGTACCGGAAAACACCCGCCTGTTTGAAATGGTAAAAAGAAAGGAGAGTGAATATGAGCGCATCGGCACTGGTTTGCCTCGCCCCTGGTAGTGAAGAGACTGAAGCCGTCACCACTATCGACCTCTTGGTTCGCGGCGGTATCAAAGTCACCACTGCCAGCGTCGCCAGCGATGGTAACCTGGCGATTACCTGCTCGCGCGGCGTGAAGCTGCTGGCGGATGCACCGCTGGTTGAAGTGGCTGATGGCGAATATGACGTGATTGTGCTGCCTGGTGGCATCAAAGGCGCAGAGTGTTTTCGCGATAGCACCCTGCTGGTTGAAACCGTTAAACAGTTCCACCGTTCCGGGCGTATCGTCGCGGCTATTTGCGCCGCGCCAGCCACCGTGCTGGTCCCGCACGATATCTTCCCGATTGGCAATATGACCGGCTTCCCGACGCTGAAAGACAAAATACCCGCCGAACAATGGCAGGACAAGCGCGTCGTCTGGGATGCACGGGTAAAATTGCTGACCAGCCAGGGGCCAGGTACAGCTATCGACTTTGGTCTGAAAATTATCGACCTGCTGGTTGGGCGCGAGAAAGCCCATGAAGTGGCATCACAACTGGTGATGGCGGCAGGGATTTATAATTATTACGAGTAGTGTCGGATGCGGTAAACGTCGCATCTGACCAGATGCGACGTTACAACCACATATTACGGGCGATACACCTTCACATTGTTAAAACCCTGCTCGCGCAGATAGAGCGCCTGCAGGCGGCTCATCACCCCGCGCTCACACCACAACAGCCAGGTTTTGCTCTGGTCGAGATCGCCAAATTTGGTGCTCAGTTTATAGAACGGCAGAGAAACCACATCAATCCCTTCGACTTTCAGTGGCTTATCTTCCTGTTCATCGATAGAACGGATATCGAGGATCACGTCGTTCGGGCCGAAGCCATTGACGGTTTCCACTTCCACCACTTCCTGCTCGGTCTGCTGGGCGATTTCGCGGATATCAACGTTATTCGCTTCCTCCACCACTTTATCGAGAATGCTGAAGTCGAACTTCTCTTCTTCCGCTTCAATCTTCGATTTAACCGCTTTCACCGTCGGGCTTTTGGAAATCACGCCGCAATATTCCGGCATCGTGCGGGCAAAGTCTTCGGTGCCAATCTGGCGAGCCAGGTTGATGATGTGCTCTTTGTCGTAAGAGATCAGCGGACGCAGGATCAGCGTATCGGAGACGTTATCAATCAGGCGCAGGTTGGTCAGCGTCTGGCTGGACACCTGGCCGAGCGCTTCACCGGTAACCAGCGCCTGTACGCCGTAACGTTCTGCCACTTTGGACGCGGCACGCACCATCATACGTTTGAGGATAACGCCCATCTGACCGTCGTCGATTTTCTCGAGAATTTCACCGACGACCGGCTCAAAGTTAATGGCGACAAAACGCACGCGGTGGGAGCTACCAAAACGGTTCCACAGATAATGCGCCACCTGACGAACACCAATTTCATGCGCCACGCCGCCGAGATTAAAGAAGCAGTAATGCACGCGGCAGCCGCGACGCATCAACATATAACTGGAAACACCGGAGTCGAAACCACCGGAAATGAGCGACAACACATCTTCCTGGGTGCCGATCGGGAAACCGCCAATACCTTCGTAGCGGCCTTTAATCAGCAGCAGACGATCGTCTTCCACTTCCAGATGGACAGTCACTTCCGGATTGGTCAGCTTCACGCGCGCGGATTCAATATGCTGATTTAAACCGCCGCCGACGTAACGTTCCACATCAATCGAGCTAAAATCATGTTTGCCGCGGCGCTTCACGCGTACGCAGAAGGTTTTGCCTTCCAGCTGATCGCGATATTGAACCAACGCTTTCTCGAAAATATCGTGCATGTCTGTAAACGGCACGTCTTCGACTTCGAGAATATGGTGGATACCCGGAATACGGGTCAGGGCGTCGCGAATAGCCAGACGCTGGTTTTCATCTTTTGCGCGAACTTCGATGTTATCCCAGTGGCGGACGACAGCGAGCGTCTCATCATAGTGCTTTAAAACGTTACGAATGTTCCCGGTAAGGATTTTTATAAAGCGCAAGCGCACAGATTGGCTTTTGATGGTGATTTCCGGGAACAATTTAATGATAAACTTCATGGCGGCAATGGTTCGTTGGCAAGCCTTAAGCGACTTGTATAGGGAAAAATACAGCAGCCCACACCTGCGGCTGCATCCAGGCGCGGAAGTATACCACTAACATCGCTTTGCTGCGCACATCACCTTACCATTGCGCGTTATTTGCTATTTGCCCTGAGTCCGTTACCATGACGGGGCGAAAAATATTGAGAGTCAGACATTCATTATGCCGAAGAAAAATGAGGCGCCCGCCAGCTTTGAAAAGGCGCTGAGCGAGCTGGAACAGATTGTAACCCGTCTGGAAAGTGGCGACCTGCCGCTGGAAGAGGCGCTGAACGAGTTCGAACGCGGCGTGCAGCTGGCACGTCAGGGGCAGGCCAAATTACAACAAGCCGAACAGCGCGTACAAATTCTGCTGTCTGACAATGAAGACGCCTCTCTAACCCCTTTTACACCGGACAATGAGTAATGGACTTTCCGCAGCAACTCGAAGCCTGCGTTAAGCAGGCCAACCAGGCGCTGAGCCGTTTTATCGCCCCACTGCCCTTTCAGAACACTCCCGTGGTCGAAACCATGCAGTATGGCGCATTATTAGGTGGTAAGCGCCTGCGACCTTTCCTGGTTTATGCCACTGGTCATATGTTCGGCGTTAGCACAAACACACTGGACGCACCCGCTGCCGCCGTAGAGTGTATCCACGCTTACTCATTAATTCATGATGATTTACCGGCGATGGATGATGACGATCTGCGTCGCGGTTTGCCGACCTGCCATGTGAAGTTTGGCGAAGCAAACGCGATTCTCGCTGGTGACGCTTTACAAACGCTGGCGTTCTCGATTCTAAGCGATGCCGATATGCCGGAAGTGTCAGATCGCGACAGAATTTCGATGATTTCTGAGCTGGCGAGCGCCAGCGGTATTGCCGGAATGTGCGGTGGTCAGGCATTAGATTTAGACGCTGAAGGCAAACACATACCTCTGGACGCGCTTGAGCGTATTCATCGTCATAAAACCGGCGCATTGATTCGCGCCGCCGTTCGCCTTGGTGCATTAAGCGCCGGAGATAAAGGACGTCGTGCTCTGCCAGTACTCGACAAGTACGCAGAGAGCATCGGCCTTGCCTTCCAGGTTCAGGATGACATCCTGGATGTGGTGGGAGATACTGCAACGTTGGGAAAACGCCAGGGTGCCGACCAGCAACTTGGTAAAAGTACCTACCCTGCACTTCTGGGTCTTGAGCAAGCCCGGAAGAAAGCCCGGGATCTGATCGACGATGCCCGTCAGTCGCTGAAACAACTGACTGAACAGTCACTCGATACCTCGGCACTGGAAGCGCTAGCGGACTACATCATCCAGCGTAATAAATAAACAATAAGTATTAATAGGCCCCTGATGAGTTTTGATATTGCCAAATACCCGACCCTGGCACTGGTCGACTCCACCCAGGAGTTACGACTGTTGCCGAAAGAGAGTTTACCGAAACTCTGCGACGAACTGCGCCGCTATTTACTCGACAGCGTGAGCCGTTCCAGCGGGCACTTCGCCTCCGGGCTGGGCACGGTCGAACTGACCGTGGCGCTGCACTATGTCTACAATACCCCGTTTGACCAGTTAATCTGGGATGTGGGGCATCAGGCTTATCCGCATAAAATTTTGACCGGGCGCCGCGACAAAATCGGCACCATCCGTCAGAAAGGTGGCCTGCACCCGTTCCCGTGGCGCGGCGAAAGCGAATATGACGTATTAAGCGTCGGGCATTCATCAACCTCCATCAGTGCCGGAATTGGGATCGCAGTTGCTGCCGAGAAAGAAGGCAAAAATCGCCGCACCGTCTGTGTCATTGGCGATGGCGCGATTACTGCTGGCATGGCGTTTGAAGCGATGAATCACGCGGGCGATATCCGTCCTGATATGCTGGTGGTTCTCAACGACAATGAAATGTCGATTTCCGAAAATGTTGGCGCGCTCAACAACCATCTGGCGCAGCTGCTTTCCGGTAAGCTTTACTCTTCACTGCGCGAAGGCGGAAAAAAAGTTTTCTCTGGCGTGCCACCCATTAAAGAGCTGCTCAAACGTACCGAAGAACATATTAAAGGCATGGTAGTGCCTGGCACGTTGTTTGAAGAGCTGGGCTTTAACTACATCGGCCCGGTGGACGGTCACGATGTGCTGGGGCTTATCACCACGCTTAAGAACATGCGCGACCTGAAAGGCCCGCAGTTCCTGCATATCATGACCAAAAAAGGTCGTGGTTATGAACCGGCAGAAAAAGACCCAATCACCTTCCACGCCGTGCCTAAATTTGATCCCTCCAGCGGTTGTCTGCCGAAAAGTAGCGGCGGTTTGCCAAGCTATTCAAAAATCTTTGGCGACTGGTTGTGCGAAACCGCAGCGAAAGATAACAAGCTGATGGCGATTACTCCGGCGATGCGTGAAGGTTCCGGCATGGTCGAGTTTTCACGTAAATTCCCGGATCGCTACTTCGACGTGGCAATTGCCGAGCAACACGCAGTGACCTTTGCTGCGGGTCTGGCGATTGGAGGCTACAAACCCATTGTTGCGATCTACTCCACCTTCCTGCAACGCGCCTATGATCAGGTGCTGCATGACGTGGCGATTCAAAAGCTTCCGGTCCTGTTCGCCATCGACCGTGCGGGCATTGTTGGTGCTGACGGTCAAACCCACCAGGGCGCTTTTGATCTCTCTTACCTGCGCTGCATACCGGAAATGGTCATTATGACCCCGAGCGATGAAAACGAATGTCGCCAGATGCTCTATACCGGCTATCACTATAACGATGGCCCGTCCGCGGTGCGCTACCCGCGCGGCAACGCAGTTGGCGTGGAACTGACGCCACTGGAAAAACTGCCAATTGGCAAAGGCATTGTGAAGCGTCGTGGTGAGAAACTGGCGATCCTTAACTTTGGTACGCTGATGCCAGAAGCGGCGAAAGTCGCTGAATCGCTGAACGCTACGCTGGTCGATATGCGTTTCGTGAAACCGCTTGATGAAGCGTTAATTCTGGAAATGGCCGCCAGCCATGAAGCGCTGGTTACCGTAGAAGAAAACGCCATTATGGGTGGTGCAGGCAGCGGCGTGAACGAAGTGCTGATGGCCCATCGTAAACCAGTACCCGTGCTGAACATTGGTCTGCCGGACTTCTTTATTCCACAAGGAACTCAGGAAGAAATGCGCGCCGAACTCAGCCTCGATGCCACCGGTATGGAAGCCAAAATCAAAGCCTGGCTGGCATAATCCCTACTCTACTCCTGCTATGCTTAAGAAATTATTCATGGCAGGAGTGGCAGCATGCAATACAACCCCTTAGGAAAAACCGACCTTCGTGTTTCCCGACTTTGCCTCGGCTGTATGACCTTTGGCGAGCCAGATCGCGGTAATCACGCATGGACACTGCCGGAAGAGAGCAGCCGTCCCATCATTAAACGTGCGCTGGAAGGCGGCATAAATTTCTTTGACACCGCCAATAGCTATTCCGATGGCAGCAGCGAAGAGATCGTCGGTCGCGCACTGCGGGATTTCGCCCGTCGTGAAGACGTGGTCGTTGCGACCAAAGTGTTCCATCGCGTTGGTGATTTACCGGAAGGATTATCCCGTGCACAAATTTTGCGCTCTATCGACGACAGCCTGCGCCGTCTCGGCATGGATTATGTCGATATCCTGCAAATTCATCGCTGGGATTACAACACGCCGATCGAAGAGACGCTGGAAGCCCTGAACGACGTGGTAAAAGCCGGGAAAGCGCGTTATATCGGCGCGTCATCCATGCACGCTTCGCAGTTTGCTCAGGCACTGGAACTACAAAAACAGCACGGCTGGGCGCAGTTTGTCAGTATGCAGGATCACTACAATCTGATTTATCGTGAAGAAGAGCGCGAGATGCTGCCGCTGTGTTATCAGGAAGGCGTGGCGGTGATTCCATGGAGCCCGCTGGCGCGGGGCCGTCTGACGCGTCCTTGGGGAGAAACCACCGCACGGCTGGTGTCGGATGAAGTAGGGAAAAATCTCTACCAAGAAAGCGATGAAAATGACGCACAAATTGCAGAACGCTTAACGGGCGTCAGTGAAGAACTTGGTGCAACGCGAGCACAAGTTGCGCTGGCCTGGTTGTTGAGTAAACCGGGCATTGCCGCACCGATTATCGGAACTTCTCGGGAGGAACAGCTTGATGAACTGCTAAACGCGGTGGATATCACCTTGAAGCCGGAACAGATCGCCGAGCTGGAAACGCCGTATAAACCGCATCCGGTCGTAGGATTTAAATAGGTATGCAGGCCTGATGAGACGTGACAAGCGTCACATCAGGCATCGGTGCACAACTACGACAGAATACCCAGCGGCCAGTGATGTCCAATAAAGTACAGGATGCCAGCGGAGATCACCCCGGCGACAATATCGTCAATCATGATCCCCATGCCGCCATGTACATTGCGATCAAACCAGCGGATCGGCCACGGCTTCCACATATCCAGAATACGGAAAATCACAAATCCGGCGGTAACCCACTGCCAGTCATTGGTCGGCAGCGCCATGAGCGTAATCCACATACCAATAAATTCGTCCCAGACAATACTGCCGTGATCGTGCACGCCCATGTCTTTCGCCGTTTGATGACAAAGATAGACGCCGATACAGATCCCCAGCATTACCACCAGCGAATAGAGCTGCCAGGGCAAAAAAGTCATCAGATACCAGAAGGGAATCGCCGCCAGCGACCCCATCGTGCCAGGAACGATCGGGCTTAATCCACTTCCGAATCCGACAGCAAGCAGATGCCACGGATTACTCATTTTCAGGCGACTTTTCGCGACATCTTTATGGCGTGGCAAAATGGTCATATCCTTTCCAGTCTAACGTGACAGGTTCGCCGTCACGAATAAAACAAAGCCCTTCGATATCGGCGGTCATTTGCCCGATACAGGTAAACGGTACGCCCAGGTGTCCGAGAGCCACATCCAGCGCGCCACGGTTCAGTTCCGGCACCGTGAAACACAACTCATAATCTTCACCGCCAGAGAGCGCCCAGCGCAGCGCCTGTTCCGGTTCAACATGGCGAGAAAGCGCATCAGAAAACGGCAGCAATGCCAGGTCAATACGTGCGCCGCAGTCGCTGGCTTTCACGATATGCCCGAGATCGGAAATCAGACCGTCAGAGAGATCGATAGCTGAATTTGCCAGATCGCGCAGTGCCTGCCCCTGTAAAATACGCGGCGACGGACGGAGATGACGTTTGATCAAGTAGTCCGCATCTTTAGCATCGGCAACCTGCAAACGGTTTTGCAAAATCGCCAGCCCGGCAGCGCTATCGCCCGGTGTACCGGTCACATAGATCCAGTCACCCGGTTTCGCCCCAGAGCGCGTTAAGGCTCGTCCCATCGGAACAAAGCCGTGGATACCCAACGTCATTGATAATGGCCCACGCGTGGTATCGCCGCCAATGAGTTGCATATCGTAATAATTGAGAAGATCAAACAAGCTGTTGCTGAAGGACTCAAGCCACGCTTCGTCTACGTCCGGTAAGGTTAATGCCAACGTCAGCCAGGCCGGATCGGCCCCCATCGCTGCCAGATCGCTTAGGTTCACCGCCAGTGCTTTATAAGCCAGATCAGCAGGATCGATATCAGGGAGGAAGTGGTTGCCCGCCACCAGCGTATCAGTGCTGATCGCCAGGGTCTGTTTCTCGGGGATATTGAGAAGAGCGCAATCGTCGCCGATGCCCAGTTCGACATCAAGACGAGAACTTCTTACACGGTCAAAATAACGGGCAATCAGGGAGAACTCGCCACATGCCATACGTTATGCCTCAGCAGGTAAAAAAGAAAAGGCCGGCGATCATGGAACGGTCTTCCGTGAATCTACCGGCCTGGATATTACTTTTTGTTAGGGCGAATCACAGGTGCTGCTTTATCGAGTACGCCGTTGACGAACTTATGGCTGTCTTCTGCGCCGAACGATTTCGCCAGTTCGATCGCTTCGTTAATGGCCACTTTGTATGGCACATCGCTACGTTTAGACAGCTCGTACAGCGCAATGCGCAGTACTGCTTTTTCTACCTGGCCCAGTTCTTCCAGCAGACGGGACAGGTACGGCTTCATCAGTCCGTCGAGGTATGCGGTGTTAGTCGCCACCCCGGCCAGCAGCTCACGGAAGTACAGGACGTCAACGTCTTTTACATCCTGTTCAGCCAGGAACTGGTATTCAACATCAGCGATGTCGTTCTGGGACAACTGCCAGGAGTAGAGCGCCTGGACGGCACACTCACGAGCGCGGCGACGAGCAGCAGGTTTCACGGATTTCCCCTTACTAATTTTAGGCCTTGATGGCTTTCAATACATTAATCATTTCAAGCGCGGTCAGTGCAGCTTCTGCACCTTTGTTGCCAGCTTTGGTGCCAGCACGTTCGATCGCTTGTTCAATGCTTTCAGTGGTCAGAACCCCAAAAGCAACCGGAATTTCGCTGTCCTGGGCAACATGCGCCAGGCCGTTGCTTGCACCACCAGCGACATATTCAAAGTGGGCAGTGCCACCACGAATAACCGTACCCAGCGCAATCACCGCGTCGTATTTACCGGTTTTAGCCAGTGCACCCGCCGCCAGCGGCAGCTCATAGGCACCAGGCACCCAAACAACGGTAATGTTTTCATCTTTTACCTGACCGATACGTTTCAGTGCGTCAATTGCACCTTCCAGCAGGCTGTCATTGATAAAGTTGTTGAAACGCGCGATGGTGATGGCGACGCGAGCGTCCGGGGTAGCAACGTTAGCTTCAATAATGTTCATTTTCTTCCTTCGGGTTCGAGTATGGCCCCGCAGGGGGGCGGATTTTAGCATAATATTTCGTGCGCTGCTTCCCTTTCGAGCCGGGAGATCATGCACCCACTAAATGCAGGCAAACATCCGGGCCTACATGACGTATCTCTTTGAATTTAAATTGGGGAGCGTCGGCTAATTTCTCAAGCCCTGGCAGCGTGCATAATCCACGGGCGTCGTTGCCTAATAGTTTAGGTGCGATATAGACAATCAGCTCATCGACTAAACCCGCCTGTAGCAATGCGCCAGCGAGCGTTGGCCCCGCTTCCACCCAGATGCTGTTAATTTGCTGTTTACCCAGTTGCATCATCAGTACAACCAGATCCAGATGACCTTTATGCTCTGGAATCAGCAAGGTACGCACCGTTTCCGGCCACTCACGAGAATCATCCTGCGTACGCGCGAACCAGGTTTCGCCGGGCTGCTGCACAATGCGATGTTCCGGCGTCACGCGATTTTGGCTATCAATCACAATACGTATCGGCTGACGGAGATTTTGTTGCGGATAGAGCGCCTGAGTTTGTTCATCCAGTTCAGACCAACGCACTGTTAAGGCTGGATCATCCGCCAGCACCGTGGCGCTGCTGGTTAAAATGGCATGACTTTGCGCGCGCAGTCGTTGTACGTCGCGTCGCGCCTGAGGTGAAGTGATCCACTGGCTTTCGCCACTCGCCATCGCCGTGCGACCATCAAGCGATGCGCCAAGTTTTAACTGAATATAAGGAAAGCCGGTGCGCATCCGCTTGAGAAAGCCTTTATTCAATTGCTCAGCTTCACTCATCATCAGCCCGTGGCTGACGTCAATGCCAGCCTGTTGCAGACGGTAAAGTCCACGTCCAGCGACCTGCGGATTGGGGTCTTGCATTGCAGCAACCACGCGCGCCACGCCCGCAGCAACTAATGCATCACAACACGGTGGCGTACGACCATGATGGCTACAGGGTTCGAGTGTGACATACGCCGTTGCGCCTTTGGCTTTTTCGCCGGCCATGCGCAACGCGTGTACCTCGGCATGAGGTTCACCCGCGCGTTGATGGTAACCTTCACCGACAATTTCGCCATCTTTGACAATGACGCACCCGACATTCGGGTTGGGATGCGTGGTAAAACGTCCTCGTTGCGCCAGCTTTAGCGCCCGCGCCATGTAATACTCGTCCTGCACGGCTTAGTCCTCCAGGCGCGCGATCTCTTCGCCAAATTCTTTGATATCTTCGAAACTGCGGTAGACAGAGGCAAAACGGATATAGGCGACTTTATCGAGCTTTTTCAATTGCTCCATCACCAGATTGCCAATCATCTTGCTCGGCACTTCGCGCTCACCGGTGGCGCGCAGCTGCGATTTTATATGATTGATTGCCATTTCGACGTCATCGGAACTCACCGGACGTTTTTCCAGCGCCCGCAGCATTCCGCTACGTAATTTCTCTTCATTAAACGGTTCACGCACGTCGTTGCTTTTTACAACACGCGGCATAACCAGCTCCGCCACTTCAAAGGTGGTGAAACGTTCATTACACACCAGACACTGCCGACGGCGGCGTACGGATGAACCCTCGCCCACGAGACGAGAGTCAATTACCTTAGTGTCCACGGCGAAACAGAATGGGCAATGCATACGGCGTCCTGACCAGGTGGTTAACAGAAATCTATTTTACCCTGAACTGACGATACAACAAAGGCGCAACGCTTTTGAGATAAAGGATCGATGCTTTCACTGCTTTTACCCTCTACCATTAGGCTAATTGCGACGAGAAAGGGACGACCTATGAATACTA
The DNA here is from genome assembly GCF_046487695.1 of Escherichia sp. WS1118. NCBI lineage: Bacteria > Pseudomonadati > Pseudomonadota > Gammaproteobacteria > Enterobacterales > Enterobacteriaceae > Escherichia > Escherichia sp. WS1118. The sequence continues at coordinate 278,590 of NZ_JBJQIZ010000003.1, forward strand.
ACGTTTTTCGACTGCTCCTGCTGGGAAGCCTGTTCAGCCTTAGCGCCTGTGTGCAGCAAAGTGAAGTGCGACAGATGAAACACAGCGTCAGCACGCTGAACCAGGAGATGACGCAGCTCAATAAAGAAACGGTCAAAATCACTCAGCAAAACAGGCTGAATGCAAAATCCAGCAGTGGGGTTTACCTTCTGCCTGGAGCAAAAACACCAGCAAGACTGGAAAGCCAGATCGGTACTTTACGTATGTCGCTGGTGAATATTACGCCTGATACAGATGGCACCACCCTGACGCTACGTATTCAGGGCGAATCCAATGACCCTTTACCCGCATTCAGCGGAACCGTTGAATATGGGCAAATTCAGGGAACAATAGACAACTTTCAGGAAATCAATGTGCAGAATCAATTGATTAACGCACCTGCCAGCGTCCTCGCCCCCAGCGATGTTGATATTCCGTTACAGTTAAAGGGTATTTCTGTGGATCAGTTAGGCTTTGTACGTATCCACGACATTCAACCTGTTATGCAGTAAACGTATTGCGGGGCGATATTGTGCGTCCCGCAACATCTTTCTCCGTCATTTTGTTACTCCGCTTACATCACCTGGATTGATAGTAAAAGTTTGCAACAAGGGTGAAAGTCAGTACAATCCCCGCCCGAATGTGTGTAAACGTGAACGCAATCGATTACGTAAATGATAGAACTGTGAAACGAAACATATTTTTGTGAGCAATGATTTTTATAATAGGCTCCTCTGTATACGAAATATTTAGAAACGCAATTTGCGCCTTTTTCACTCCCGCAAGGGATTTTCAAACAGTGGCATACATATGAAAAAAACATTACTGGCAGCCGGTGCGGTACTGGCGCTCTCTTCGTCTTTTACTGTCAACGCAGCTGAAAACGACAAACCGCAGTATCTTTCCGACTGGTGGCACCAGAGCGTTAACGTTGTCGGAAGCTATCACACCCGTTTCGGACCGCAGCTCCGCAACGATACCTACCTTGAGTACGAAGCATTCGCTAAAAAAGACTGGTTCGACTTCTATGGTTATGCGGATGCGCCGGTATTCTTCGGCGGTAACTCCGATGCAAAAGGTATCTGGAACCACGGTTCTCCGCTGTTTATGGAAATCGAACCGCGTTTCTCCATTGACAAGCTGACCAATACTGACCTTAGCTTCGGTCCGTTCAAAGAGTGGTACTTTGCGAACAACTACATTTACGACATGGGTCGTAATAAAGATGGCCGCCAGAGCACCTGGTACATGGGTCTGGGTACCGACATCGATACTGGTCTGCCGATGAGCCTGTCCATGAACGTCTATGCGAAATACCAGTGGCAGAACTACGGCGCAGCGAACGAAAACGAGTGGGACGGTTACCGTTTCAAAGTGAAGTACTTTGTGCCGATTACCGATCTGTGGGGCGGCCAGCTGAGCTACATCGGCTTCACCAACTTCGACTGGGGTTCCGACCTGGGCGATGACAGCGGTTATGCGAACAACGGTATTAAAACACGTACCAATAACTCTATTGCGTCCAGCCATATTCTGGCGCTGAATTACGATCACTGGCACTACTCTGTCGTTGCCCGTTACTGGCATAACGGTGGTCAGTGGAATGACGATGCAGAACTGAACTTCGGCAACGGCAACTTCAACGTTCACTCTACCGGCTGGGGTGGTTATCTGGTAGTAGGTTACAACTTCTAATTGTGAGAATGCCGGATTTCATATCCGGCATTTTTTATCACTTCTTCTTGTTCATCATCGCTTTCAAATCAGCGAATGGGTTGTACTTCGCTTCACCGACATCTTTCTGCGCATCTTCCCCTGCGATAACGGTCGTACCATACTGATCCGCTTCAGTGTATTTCGAATGCTCATGATCGTGGCAATAGAGACAAAGTAATTCCCAGTTACTGCCATCTTCCGGGTTATTAGTATGGTCGTGATCAATGTGGTGAACGGTAAGTTCACGCAGGTTGGAATAAACAAACTCGCGGGAACAGCGACCGCAGACCCACGGATAGATTTTTAATGCTTTTTCGCGATAGCCGCTTTCTAACCGCGCATAGTTTTTTGGGATGATAGCCATGAAAAAGTTACCTGGATGAAATGTAGGGTTACGCGCAGTTTCCCAAGATGCGGGGATTTTCGCAATCACCTTACATCAAAAAAAATCCCGATCTTCTGACCGGGATTTTCAACATCAGCTGAAACTTGATTAAGGCAGAATTGACGGCTGATCCGCCCCTTCTTTTTCCACTTTCTGCTGCAACATGTGTTCGCGCTTCATACCCAGTTTCAGAGCCAGCGCAGATGCCACATAGATGGAAGATGCAGTACCGATGGAAACACCGATAAGCATGGTCAGCGAGAAGCCTTCCAGTACCGGACCACCGAAGAGGTACAGCATCAGGATAACCATCAAGGTAGTACCGGATGTGATCAAGGTACGGTGCAGCGTCTGGGTCAAGGACACGTTAAAGATTTCGTAAGGCGTACCGCGACGGATCTTGCGGAAGTTTTCACGAATACGGTCCGATACCACGATACTGTCGTTAAGCGAGTAACCGATAACCGACATCAATGATGCCACAATGGTCAGGTCAATCTCGATATGGAATAACGACAAAATACCCAGCGTAATGATAACGTCGTGCGCCAGCGCAATAACAACCCCTGCCGCCAGTCGCCACTCAAAGCGGAAACCAACGTACACGAGGATAGACAGCAGCGCTGCCATCAGCGCCATCGCACCGGTTTGCGCAAGGTCTGCCCCCACGCTCGGACCGACGAACTCAATACGCTTCACTGCCGCATTCTGATTGGTGGATTCGTTAATCACCTTCAGAACCTGGCTGCCCAGCACCTGACCGCCGGTTTCGCCTTCAGCAGGCGGCATACGGACCATGATGTCGTGGCTGCTACCAAAGTTTTGCAGCATCGGCTCTTCAAAACCGGCTTTTTGCAATGCATCACGCATTACGTCAATTTCAGCCGGTTTTTCGAGCGTAATTTCAATAACCGTACCACCGGTAAAATCCAGCCCCCAGTTAAAGCCGCGCACGCCCATAATAACGATAGCGGCGATTAACAGCAGACCAGAGATGCCGAAAGCCCAGTAGTCCCAGCGCATAAAGTCATAGACTTTACGGCCGTGGTTTAGTTGTTCAACAGTATATTCCTGTGCCACATCGCACTCCTCAGATTGACAGCTTCTTGACGCGCTTGCCGCCATATAGCAGGTTTACGATGGCACGCGTACCGACAATCGCGGTAAACATCGACGTCGCCACACCGATACCGGTAGTAATCGCGAACCCTTTAATTGCCCCGGTACCCACTGCATACAGGATGATGACTTTAATCAGCGTGGTGATGTTCGCATCGAAGATGGAACTGAATGCGCCACGATAACCTTCATCAATTGCCTGTTGAACAGTACGTCCGTTGCTCAACTCTTCTTTAATACGTTCGTTGATCAGTACGTTCGCATCGACCGCTACCGCAAGGGTTAAGACGATACCCGCGATACCTGGCATACTCAGCGTTGCGCCTGGCAACAGCGACATAATACCGACAATCAAGATCAAGTTGGCAATCAGAGCACTGGTCGCAATCAGACCAAACTTCTTATAGAAGATGATCATGAACAGAATAGAAACCAGCAGACCGGCAAGGCAAGCCTCCAGCCCCTGCTCAATGTTCTGCATACCCAGGGTTGGGCCAATGGTACGTTCTTCAACAATCTGAATCGGCGCGATCAACGCACCGGCACGCAGCAGCAGTGAAAGCTGACGCGCTTCGCTTGGGTTATTGATGCCAGTAATACGGAAGCTGTTACCCAGACGAGACTGGATGTTGGCGATATTAATCACCTCTTCCTGTTTCACCAGAACCGCACGACCGTTTGCATCTTTCTTACCGCTGTCTTTGTACTCCACAAACAGGGTTGCCATCGGTTTGCCGATGTTGTCCTTGGTGAAGTTAGACATGATGTTACCACCCGCGCTATCGAGCGAGATGTTAACCTGCGGCTGGTTGTATTCGTCCTGGCTGGAAGTGGAGTCGGTGATATGGTCACCGGTCAGAATTACGCGTTTGTACAGCACAACCGGCTGACCTTCGCGGGTCTGTTTCACTTCAGAGTCGCCCGGTACGCGACCGGATGCCGCAGCGGCCTGATCAACGTTGGTGTTTACCAGACGGAATTCCAGCGTTGCCGTTGCACCCAGAATCTCTTTCGCACGCGCAGTGTCCTGAATACCTGGCAGTTCAACAACGATACGGTCAGCACCCTGACGCTGAACCACCGGCTCCGCCACGCCAAGTTGGTTTACACGGTTACGCAGGATATTGATGTTCTGCTGCACCGCATATTCACGCGCTTCACTCAGACGAGCATCGCTCATTACCGCACGCAGCTGGTTGCTGCCCTGGCTGCTAATCACCAGGTCCGGATGGCGCTTGCTCAGATACGCAATGGCTTCATCACGAGCTTTAGCATCGCGGAAAGTGATGCTCAGGCCGTAGTTGTTTTCTTTACGAACGGTGGTATACGGGATGCCCTTTTCACGCAGGTCGCTGCGCAGGCTATCGATATTTTGTTCCTGGAGTTTGCCAAGCGCGGTGTCCATATCCACTTCCATCAGGAAGTGAACGCCGCCACGCAGGTCAAGGCCGAGCTTCATCGGCTCAGCATGAATGGCTGCCAGCCAGCGCGGCGTTGCCGGGGCAAGGTTAAGCGCCACGACGTATTTGTCACCCATAACGCCCATTAATGCTTCACGAGCGCGCAGCTGGGTGTCAGTGGAGTCGAAGCGCGCAAGAATAGCGCCCTCTTCCAGTGCCACAGACTTAGCAGTTATTTTTTCTTCTTGTAACGTTTTCTGGACCTGGATCAGCGTTTGCTCACTGGCGGCGACTCCGCGCGCACCAGTGATCTGAACAGCCGGATCCTCACCAAACAGGTTGGGAAGCGCATACAGCAGACCGATGACAATCACCACGATCAGCATGACGTACTTCCACAAAGGATAACGGTTTAACACGGCAATTCCCTTAGGGAAAAATTTTAATTACAGCGCCTTCATGGTGCCTTTCGGCAGAACGGCAGCTACGAAGTCACGTTTAATAACTACTTCAGTGGTGTCATTCAGTGCGATAGCAATGTAGCCGTTTTCCGCTACTTTGGTTACGCGACCGACCAGGCCACCGTTCGTCAGCACTTCATCACCTTTAGCGATGGAGTCCATCAGCTTTTTGTGTTCTTTGGTGCGCTTCTGCTGTGGACGCAGGATCATGAAATAGAAAATCAGACCGAATACCACCAGCATCAAAATCAAAGACATCGGGCTACCTTGCGCCGGTGCACCCGTTGCCGCTACCGCATCAGAAATAAAAAAGCTCATTAAATTTCCCTCATTATTAATATTAATCAACGTTCAAAGGTGGTACTTCTCGCCCCTGACGCTGGTAAAAATCAGTTACGAAGCTCTCTAATTTACCCTCTTCAATAGCCTTGCGTAAACCCGCCATCAAACGCTGGTAGTAACGAAGGTTATGAATGGTGTTGAGTCGCGCGCCTAATATTTCGTTGCAACGGTCGAGATGATGCAAGTAAGCGCGTGAATAATTGCGACAGGTGTAGCAATCACACTCAGGATCGAGTGGGCCAGTATCGCTCTTATACTTCGCATTGCGGATTTTCACCACGCCATCGGTCACGAACAAATGACCATTTCGGGCGTTGCGGGTTGGCATTACGCAGTCAAACATATCGATACCGCGACGTACGCCCTCAACCAGGTCTTCTGGTTTACCAACGCCCATCAGGTAACGCGGTTTGTCTGCCGGAATTTGCGGGCATACATGCTCCAGAATACGGTGCATATCTGCTTTCGGCTCACCCACAGCCAGACCGCCGACAGCGTAGCCATCAAAACCGATATCTACCAGACCTTTAACAGAAATATCACGTAAATCTTCGTAAACACTGCCCTGAATGATACCAAACAGCGCATTTTTGTTTCCGAGACTGTCAAAACGCTCACGGCTACGCTTCGCCCAACGCAGAGACATCTCCATGGAGCGTTTTGCGTAATCCCAGTCAGCAGGATACGGCGTACACTCATCAAAGATCATGACGATATCCGAACCAAGATCGTACTGAATCTCCATCGACTTTTCCGGGTCGAGGAAAATCGGGTCGCCGTTGATCGGGTTGCGGAAGTGAACGCCCTGTTCGGTGATTTTACGAATATCACCAAGGCTGAAGACCTGGAAGCCGCCGGAGTCGGTAAGGATTGGTCCTTTCCACTGCATAAAATCGTGCAGATCGCCGTGCAGTTTCATGATTTCCTGGCCCGGGCGCAGCCACAGGTGGAAGGTGTTGCCGAGGATAATTTGCGCGCCAGTGGCTTCAACTTCTTCCGGCGTCATCCCTTTTACGGTGCCGTAAGTGCCAACAGGCATAAAACAAGGCGTTTCCACTACGCCACGATCAAAGACCAGGCGGCCACGGCGTGCGCGACCGTCGGTGGTGTCCAGTTCAAATTTCATTTTTTCTCCACTACGTCAGAAAAACAGTCCAACGTTTAAACCAGCGCCGCGGAATTACTCCCCAACGCGCTCATTAATTGCCTGCGGATTGTACGTGATAAACATCGCATCACCGTAACTAAAAAAGCGATATTTCTCTTCTACCGCCGCTTTATAGGCATTCATGGTGTGTTGATAACCAGCAAATGCCGAAACCAGCATAATCAGCGTCGATTCCGGAAGGTGGAAGTTCGTCACCAGCGCATCGACCACTTTGTACTGGAAGCCCGGATAGATAAAGATTTGGGTATCGTCAAAGAACGGTTCAATGAGATCGTTTTTCGCTGCCTGAGCCGCACTTTCCAGCGAACGTACTGAGGTGGTACCAACCGCAATCACCCGGTTACCGCGCGCTTTCGCCGCCAGTACCGCGTCTACCACATCCTGCGGAACTTCAGCGTATTCCGAGTGCATGATGTGATCTTCAATGGTGTCGACGCGCACCGGCTGGAAGGTGCCCGCACCAACGTGCAACGTCACAAACGCCATCTCCACGCCTTTGGCGCGTAATTTTTCCAGCAAAGGTTCGTCAAAGTGCAGTCCGGCGGTCGGTGCTGCTACCGCGCCGGGTTTTTCGCTATAAACCGTTTGATAAAGTTCGCGGTCTGCATCTTCGTCCGGACGGTCGATGTACGGCGGCAGCGGCATATGGCCGATGCTGTTGAGAATATCCAGCACCGAACGTTGATCATTAAATTCGACTTCAAACAGTGCGCCGTGGCGCGCGGTCATTGTTGCGTTAATACTTTCGTCATCGCCCAGCAGCAGTTCTGCGCCAGGTTTTGGCGCTTTCGAGGCGCGAATATGCGCAAGAATGCGTTTGTCGTCGAGCATCCGCTCAACCAGCACTTCAATCTTGCCGCCGCTGGCTTTACGCCCAAACAGACGCGCCGGGATCACGCGGGTATTATTAAAAACCAGAAGATCGCCGGGGTTGAGCTTATCGAGTAAATCGGTGAAAGTACCGTGCGTCAGCGCGCCCGTCGGCCCGTCCAGCGACAGTAAACGACAGCTACTGCGTTCAGGCATGGGATAGTGGGCAATCAGGGATTCGGGCAATTCAAAAGAGAAATCGGTAACGCGCATGACACTGACTCAGACTAAAATAAGAGGCGGGTAGTCTAGTGCCGGGGCGCTCTCCCTGCAACCTTTACCCCCCTTTGGATAGAATATAATCGATGAATTTTTTAGCTCACCTGCATTTAGCCCATCTCGCGGAAAGCTCGCTTTCCGGCAATTTACTGGCTGATTTCGTACGCGGAAATCCTGAAGAAAGTTTTCCGCCCGACGTCGTGGCTGGTATTCATATGCATCGGCGAATCGACGTATTAACCGACAATCTGCCAGAAGTCCGCGAAGCGCGGGAGTGGTTTCGTAATGAAACGCGCCGTGTCGCGCCTATTACGCTGGATGTGATGTGGGATCACTTTCTGTCCCGCCACTGGTCGCAGCTGTCGCCCGATTTTCCGCTACAGGAATTTACCTGTTATGCCCGGGAGCAAGTGATGACTATTCTTCCAGACTCACCGCCACGCTTTATCAATCTGAACAACTACTTATGGTCAGAGCAGTGGTTGGTGCGCTATCGCGATATGGATTTCATCCAGAGCGTGTTAAACGGCATGGCAAGCCGTCGCCCACGTCTGGATGCCCTGCGTGACTCCTGGTACGATTTAGACGCCCATTACGATGCTCTCGAAACCCGCTTCTGGCAGTTTTATCCGCGGATGATGGAGCAGGCGTCACGCAAGGCGTTATAAGACGTTAATTCATCCACACCGTAGCCGAAATGGCAGGCAAAGCCAGAATCCCGTCCGTCAGTTGCCCGTGACCTTCTTTGCGTTGCCATTGCGCGACATTAAGCAACGGTGACGCGGGTAGCACCACTTCACAGGCTTCGCCACGGTTGATTGCCACCAGTACACGCTGCTGATTCAGCACGCGGACAAATAACACCACGTTATCTTCCGCATACAGCACCTGACAGCCGCCACGACGCAACGCCTGACTTTTCTTACGCAGCGCAATCATTCGCTGGTACAGCGCGAATAACGCCGAATCCTGCTTTTCCACCTGCCAGGGGAACGGCTTACGGCAAAACGGATCGTTTTTGCCATCCAGTCCCACTTCATCACCGTAATAAATGCACGGTACACCAGGCCAGGTGAACAGCCAGACCACCGCCAGGGGCAGGCGCGCAACATCCCGACCGAGCAGCGTTTTAAATCGCGCAGTATCGTGGCTGTCGAGCTGATTAAACATACGTAATTGTTGTTGATGAGAAAGCCCTGCGCGGTAATTATCCATCCAGGCCATACAGGTTTGGGCGTCAATTTGCTGCGGATCGTAAGAGATATCGGTGTTGGCAAGAAATCCCCACAACGGGAATGTGAAGCCGCGATAGTTCATGGCGGCATCTTCCACATCGGCCTGTAACCATTGCCGTGCATCGCCAAAATGTTCGCCGACAATATACGCATCCGGCTGGGTTTCTTTCGCCGCTTCGGTGATCCCGGCAACGTGCTGCAAATTATTGCGCGCCCCACCCGCTTCCCCCAGCATATGCACCACATCCAGCCGCCAGCCATCCATATTCCACGGCGCTTTCAGCCAGTGGCGGACAATACTGTCTTCCCCGCGATAAATTTCATTCACCAGACTTTCCGACTGATAATCCAGCTTCGGCAAGCTGGCATAGCCCAGCCAGTCGAGCGCCGTGCCATCATCACTAAACGAGTACCAGTCACGCCAGGGTGATTCGGGGTTGTGACAAGCTCCCCCCGTGCCACGATTGTGCCTGTCAAACCAGGCATGGGAATCGCCACTGTGGTTAAACACGCCGTCCAGCACCAGTCGCATTCCCAGCTGCTGCGTATTGTGTCGCAAACGCAGCAACGCCCCATCACCGCCAAACTGCGGATCGACATGGCGATAATCCTCGGTATCGTATTTATGCACGCTGGGAGCTTTAAACACCGGATTGAGATACAGCGCCGTCACGCCAAGTTTTTTCAGATACGGCAGTTTTTCACTTATCCCGTCCAGATCGCCGCCATAGAACGTTGATCCGCCAGCCTGCGCCGTGACCGGTTCATCCCAGTCACGCAATATGATCTCTTGTCCGGCTGCGTGATGGTAATAGACATGATCCTGTTCAGCTTCACGAGGAAGATTACGGGCGAAACGATCAGGGAAGATCTGATAAAAAATCTGATCCGCAGCCCATTGTGGGCCGATATCCGGTACATCAATGGCAAACTGCTCCAGTCGTGCTGGCGGCATTCGGCTGAAGCCTTGCGGTGTAAACCAACGCTGGCGATCGTGCCACAGCAATTTGAAACTATAACGCCGCCGAGGTTGTCCGCTGGAGAGATCGATCGCCGCCCGCCATGCGGTGACGCCAGGCTGCGGCTGACTGCGCTGCTTATGCATCGGTACTGACATTTCTTCGTTATCGTGTTCTGTACGCAGCATAATGCGCTGCGGTGGGTCTTCGCCCGTCAGCCACAGTGTAATGAGCAGTTGATCTTTGCTTTGTTTAACAAATGGGGGCACCGGCAGATGCCATGCATTTAACATCATAATTCCCCTGTGATGAAAATCTGATCACCTTGCCATAGCCTAATGCAGGATCACTCATCATCTGAAGGATATTTGGGGGAGGAGGACGGGGGCGGATAACTTTCGGAATAGCCGGATCAGGATTTCCTCCTGAACCGGCTTACAAAACGCAAGGATTACTGGTTTTCAGCCAGCTGACGATCGTGGCGGCGCTTAAACATCCAGCCAATCAACAGCACAACAATCCACGCGAAACCAACATACAGCGAGATACGCGTATCAGGGTGATAACCAATCAACCCGATAATAAAGAGCAGGAAAATCAAACCGCCGATGGTGGTTGCGACCCCACCCGGCACTTTAAATTTCAGCGCCTTAACTTCTTCTGGCGGCAAACGGCGACGGAAGGCGATTTGCGACAGCAGGATCATAATCCACACCCACACCGTGGCGAAGGTTGCCAGCGAAGCGATCACCAGGAAGACGTTTTCCGGCATGATGTAGTTCAGATACACCGCAAACAGCAGCGCGGTAGTCATCACCAGCACCGTAACCCACGGAATACCGCGACGCGAGGTTTTGCTGAAAATTTTTGGCGCGCTGCCCTGCTCTGCCATACCGTGGAGCATACGGCCTACACCAAATACGTCACTGTTAATTGCCGACAGCGAAGCGGTCAGCACAACAAAGTTAAGAATGCTGGCGGCAAAGGTAATGCCCATATGCTGGAACGTCAGCACAAACGGGCTACCGGCAGTGCCAACCTGATTCCACGGGTAGATAGACATAATGACGAACAGCGTACCGACGTAGAACACCAGAATACGCATCGGCACGGAGTTAATCGCACGCGGAATCGATTTCTCAGGATCTTTCGCTTCACCGGCGGTAATCCCGATAATTTCGATCCCACCGTAAGCAAACATCACCATTTGCAACGACATCACCATACCAAGCCAGCCGTTACTGAAGAAGCCGCCGTTGCTCCACAGGTTATGAATACCGGTCGGTTGCCCGCCGTTGCCAATCCCCCAGATGATGATGCCGAAACCGGCGACAATCATGATGATGATAGTGGCGACTTTAAAGAACGAGAACCAGAACTCCAGCTCACCGAATACCTTCACGCTCATCAGGTTTACGGCGCAAATGATCAGCACCACACTCAGTACCCAAATCCAGTGCGGCACCGTCGGGAACCAGACACCCATATAGATACCAAAAGCGGTCACATCGGCGATGGCGACAATAAGGATTTCAAAGCAGTAGGTCCAGCCGGTAATGTAACCTGCCAGCGGGCCGAGGTTTTCCTGCGCATAACGCGAGAAAGAGCTGGCTGCTGGGTTATGTACCGACATTTCCCCCAGCGCACGCATAATGATATACGCCGCGATACCACCGATAATATAGGCCAACAACACGCTTGGACCGGCCATTTTGATGGCATCTGCCGAACCGTAAAACAGCCCGGTGCCAATTGCTGAACCCAGTGCCATAAAGCGTATGTGTCGGGTACTTAGCCCACGCTTTAGCTTGTTCTTACTTTCCATCAATTCCTAACCCATCAACACAATAAAAAACCACGGGGCATCGCAGCCCCGTGGTTAAAACAAATGTTCAGTGATTTAGTGAGCGCTGGAGGTCACCTGACGACCTGCCGCACGATCCCAGATAATGGCCAGAACCACCATCACCACTGTTGGCATTAACCACGCCAGACCTTGTTCGGCCAGCGGTAAACGCTGCGCCCAGGACGGTAAGATATCGCTGAATGCAGATGCCTTGATCCCGTCGAGAATACCAAAAAGCAGGCTGATAAACATCGGCGGAGCAATCACGCGGGACGAATTATGCCACCATGAGCGTGTAAAACTTAATACAACCAGTGCGATACACGGCGGATAAATGGCGGTCAGCACCGGTACAGAGATCTGAATCAGCTGGCTCAAGCCGAGGTTAGACACCACCATCGAGAAGCCGCCGAGGATAAACACCAGCGTACGATAAGAGAGCGGTACGTACTGGGCGAAGAATTCTGCACAAGCACAGGTCAGGCCAACCGCCGTGACCAGACAGGCGATGAAGATTAACGCCGCCAGCAGGAAGCTACCGCCGCCGCCAAAGGTATGCTGAACGTAAGCATGCAGGATCGCCGCACCGTTTGCAGACTGATCGACCAGCGACGCGCTGTCTGAACCCAGACGGAACAGCGCCAGGTACAGCAGAGTCAGACCAACACCCGCCATCAGGCCAGCCCAGACGGTATAACGGGTCAGCAGACGCGCTTCGGTAACGCCACGAGAACGCGCCGCGTTAACAATAACGATACCAAACACCATTGCGCCCAGCGTATCCATGGTCAGATAGCCGTTGACGAAGCCGTTAGAAAACGCAGCGTTTTGATAAGCCTCAGTCGCCGTGCTGATAGAACCCGCCGGCCAGATAATTGCGGCAACAGACAGGATGACCAGCGCGATAATTTTCAGCGGCGCAAGGAAGTTGCCCACGGTATCCAGCAGCTTGCCCGGATAGAGCGAAACCAGAATAACGATAGCGAAATAGACCAGGCTGTAAATAAACAGCGGCAGCGCGGAATCACCCGTCAGCGGCGCAATGCCCACTTCAAAAGAAACGGTAGCTGTACGCGGCGTAGCGAAAAGCGGCCCCACCGCCAGGTAACAAACTGTTGCCAGCAGTACGCCAGCGACTTTACCAATTGGCGTGCTGAGACTGTCAACACCGCCGCCAACTTTTGCCAGCGCCACTACCGTTAATACCGGTAGGCCAACGGCAGTAATGAGGAAGCCGAATGCCGCAGTCCAGACGTGTTCGCCTGCCTGCAAGCCGACCATTGGAGGGAAAATAATGTTACCTGCGCCGACGAACAACGCAAATGTCATAAAGCCCAGAGCGATGATATCGCGCGATCTTAATTGATGGGTCATAAATCATACTGCCTGTGGATGTGGTGTTGTAACGTTAAATTTTTGTGCCAATCCCTGGGGATGATACAGCGGTATATTTAAACAATTTTAGCGGGAAATACTCCCAACCAGGCGCGGCGAAGAATAGTTTTTCGATTTACCGCGTAAATGCAGTCAGTATGACAGCACCTGAAGCGCAATTTAAACGCTTATAACGTTTTAAAGCAAGAAGGGATCTAAAAACCAGAGGTATATAGCGATAAGAAATCACCAACCAGTATAAAACACTATTTCAATGAAAAAGACATGGCTAATCATGCGAACAAAAAATCACCAACCGTTGTAAAATCTAACGCCCGTATTTCGACTGCAAAGAAAATAAGCCAGCATCGGCTGGCTTATGGCAATAAAAGATGACAAAGGCGAATTAATCGCTGTTTTTGGCAATTAAACGTTCCGGGATAACAAAACTGAAACGTGTACCTTTTCCTACTGTACTCTCAATATTCAGGCGACTTTCGTGATGATTCACCGCATGTTTCACGATCGCTAACCCTAATCCGCTACCACCGGTTTGCCGGGAACGCGCTTTATCAACGCGATAAAAACGCTCGGTCAGGCGCGGAATATGCTCCGGTGCAATGCCCGGTCCGTTATCTTCAACACTAAATTCGGCACCGTGCGGCACTCGCTGCCAGCGTACGGTGATATGCGTGCCTTCCGGCGTATGATTCACGGCGTTATAGACCAGGTTCGAAATCGCACTGCGTAGCTGATCTTCGTTGCCTGACACCTTGAGGCCGTTATCTATCTCAAAGGTAAATGTCTGTTTTTTCTGACTCAGAGTCTGAGCCTCGCGCTCAACGACGCGCAGCATCATCGGCACATCAACCTTTTCATTGAGCAAATGCGTCGGTGCGGCTTCTATTTTCGACAGCGTCAGCAATTGCTTCACCAACCCTTCCATCCGCTGGGTCTGCTCGCGCATGGTGTGCAACGCTTTTTCACGTACCGCGCCTTCCAGCGGTTGCTCATCCATCATCTCCAGGTAACCCTGTAACACGGTCAATGGCGTACGTAACTCATGGCTCACGTTGGCAAAAAAGTTACGCCGCGCCCCTTCCAGTTGATGCATTTGCGTGACATCTCGCGCCACCATCAGCAACTGTTTGTGGGTATAAGGCATGACGCGAATCTCCAGATGCCGCCCGGTGTTGAGCACCAGATTGAGCGGGCGAGAGAAATCACGCGTTTTCAGATATTGCGTAAACTCCGGGTAACGCAGCAAGTTAAGGATGTTCTGCCCGTTATCTTCCGGCCAGCGCAAGCCAAGAATCTGTTGCGCCAGACCGTTGCACCAGAAAATACCGCCCTCTTCCGTGGTCAGCACCACCGCGTCGGGCAGCGACTCCGCGCCGCTACGAAAGCGTTTAATCAGATTGCCCAGTTCACGGCGGCGTTTTTTATTTCGCAGCTGCATCTGGTGTAAGCCGTATAGTAGCGGTTCCCAGCTACCACGCCCCGGTGGCGGGGTCATACTACGATCCACCCACAGCCACCATGAAAGGCGCAATAAATTCCAGAAATGCCAGATAAGCAGTCCTGTTACCGATGCCAGCAAAAACCAGGGCAGGTAACCAAAAAATGCACCCAGGATGAAAGCCGGGAGGCAGCAAAGTAGCAGCTCCAGCACCAGCCTTTTCCACGACAGCCGTTCCAGCACGTAAGATACTCCAGTTAAGAAATCATAAGCCCTGCTCTACGTCCGATGAGCAAGGCCTTAAAAGCGGGTTGAAAAACGATACCCTGTACCGCGCACGGTCTGCACCATGCGGTCATGCCCGCCGGGCTCCAGTGCTTTACGCAGGCGACGAATGTGGACATCGACCGTACGATCTTCCACATACACGTTGGTTCCCCAGACGTGGTTTAACAGCTGCTCGCGGCTGTACACGCGCTCAGGATGCGTCATAAAAAAGTGCAGCAGTTTAAATTCTGTCGGCCCCATCTCCAGCGGTTCTTCGCCCGCCATCACCCGGTGAGATGTCGGGTCCAGACTTAGCCCCTGCATCTCGATCACCTCTTCCACCGCCATTGGCGAAATACGGCGCATTACCGCTTTGATTCGCGCCACCAGCTCCTTCGGAGAAAACGGCTTGGTGATATAGTCATCCGCACCGGTTTCAAGGCCGCGCACGCGATCTTCTTCTTCCCCTCTGGCGGTCAACATCACCACTGGAATATCCCGGGTCATCGACTCGCGCTTGAGGTGTTTGATGAACTGGATACCGGAGCCGCCAGGTAACATCCAGTCGAGGAGAATTAAATCCGGCCAGGGTTCATTCAGTTGATTCACAGCACTGTCATAATCTTCCGCTTCGACCGGCTGAAAGCCATTTTGTTCGAGCACGAAGCAGACCATTTCGCGAATTGGAGCTTCATCTTCTACGACCAGAATACGTCTCGCCATGATTTGCCCTGTTGTAATAAATAGGTTGCGATCATTAATGCGACGTCATTATGCGTCAGATTTATGACAGATTTATGAAAAGCTCGTCGCACATCCTTTCAGGTTATTGATTTCCGTGGCACAGAAAAAAGCAAATGGCACATCTGTTTGGGTATAATCGCGCCCATGCTTTTTCGCCAGGGAACCGTTATGCGCATCCTTCACACCTCAGACTGGCATCTCGGCCAGAACTTCTACAGTAAAAGCCGCGAAGCTGAACATCAGGCTTTTCTTGACTGGCTGCTGGAGACAGCACAAGCCCATCAGGTGGATGCGATTATTGTTGCCGGTGATGTTTTCGATACCGGCTCGCCGCCCAGTTACGCCCGCACGTTATACAACCGTTTTGTTGTCAATTTACAGCAAACTGGCTGTCATCTGGTGGTACTGGCAGGAAACCATGACTCGGTCGCCACGCTGAATGAATCGCGCGATATCATGGCGTTCCTCAATACTACCGTGGTCGCCAGCGCCGGACATGCGCCGCAAATATTGCCCCGTCGCGACGGGACGCCAGGCGCAGTGCTGTGTCCCATACCTTTTTTACGCCCGCGTGACATTATTACCAGCCAGGCGGGGCTTAACGGTATTGAAAAACAGCAGCATTTGCTGGCGGCTATTACTGATTATTATCAACAACATTATGCCGATGCCTGCAAACTGCGCGGCGATCAGCCTCTGCCCATCATCACCACTGGACATTTAACGACCGTGGGTGCCAGTAAAAGTGACGCCGTGCGTGACATTTATATTGGCACGCTGGACGCGTTTCCGGCACAAAACTTTCCACCAGCCGACTACATCGCGCTCGGGCATATTCACCGCGCGCAGATTATTGGCGGCATGGAACATGTTCGCTATTGCGGTTCCCCCATACCACTGAGTTTTGATGAATGCGGTAAGAGTAAATATGTCCATCTGGTGACATTTTCAAACGGCAAATTAGAGAGCGTGGAAAACCTGAACGTACCGGTAACGCAACCCATGGCGGTGCTGAAAGGCGATCTGGCGTCGATTACCGCACAGCTGGAACAGTGGCGCGATGTATCACAGGAGCCGCCTGTCTGGCTGGATATCGAAATCACTACTGATGAGTATCTGCATGATATTCAGCGCAAAATCCAGGCATTAACCGAATCATTGCCTGTCGAAGTATTGCTGGTACGCCGGAGTCGTGAACAGCGCGAGCGTGTGTTAGCCAGCCAACAGCGTGAAACCCTCAGCGAACTCAGCGTCGAAGAGGTGTTCAATCGCCGTCTGGCACTGGAAGAACTGGATGAATCACAGCAGCAACGTCTGCAGCATCTTTTCGCCACGACGTTGCATAGCCTCGCCGGAGAACACGAAGCATGAAAATTCTCAGCCTGCGCCTGAAAAACCTGAACTCATTAAAAGGCGAATGGAAGATTGATTTCACCCGCGAGCCGTTCGCCAGCAACGGGCTGTTTGCTATTACCGGCCCAACCGGTGCGGGGAAAACCACCCTGCTGGACGCCATTTGTCTGGCGCTGTATCACGAAACCCCGCGCCTCTCTAACGTTTCACAATCGCAAAATGATCTCATGACCCGCGATACCGCCGAATGTCTGGCGGAAGTGGAGTTTGAAGTCAAAGGTGAAGCGTATCGCGCGTTCTGGAGCCAGAATCGGGCGCGTAACCAGCCGGACGGTAATTTGCAGGTGCCACGCGTAGAGCTGGCGCGCTGTGCAGACGGCAAAATTCTCGCCGACAAAGTGAAAGATAAGCTGGAACTGACGGCGACGTTAACCGGACTGGATTACGGGCGCTTCACCCGTTCGATGCTGCTTTCGCAGGGGCAATTTGCTGCCTTCCTGAATGCCAAACCCAAAGAACGCGCAGAATTGCTCGAGGAGTTAACCGGCACTGAAATCTACGGGCAAATCTCGGCGATGGTTTTTGAGCAGCACAAATCGGCCCGCACAGAGCTGGAGAAGCTGCAAGCGCAGGCCAGCGGCGTCGCGTTGCTCACGCCGGAACAAGTGCAATCGCTGACAGCGAGTTTGCAGGTACTTACTGACGAAGAAAAACAGTTAATTACCGCGCAGCAGCAAGAACAACAATCGCTAAACTGGTTAACGCGTCTGGACGAATTGCAGCAAGAAGCCAGCCGCCGTCAACAGGCCTTGCAACAGGCATTAGCCGAAGAAGAAAAAGCGCAACCTCAACTGGCGGCGCTCAGTCTGGCACAACCGGCACGAAATCTTCGTCCGCACTGGGAACGCATCGCAGAACACAGCACGGCGCTGGCGCATACTCGCCAGCAGATTGAAGAAGTAAATACTCGCTTACAGAGCACAATGGCGCTTCGTGCGAGCATTCGCCACCACGCGGCGAAGCAGTCAGCAGAATTACAGCAGCAGCAACAAAGCCTGAATGCCTGGTTACAGGAACACGACCGCTTCCGTCAGTGGAACAACGAACTGGCGGGTTGGCGTGCACAGTTCTCCCAACAAACCAGCGATCGCGAGCATCTGCGGCAATGGCAGCAACAGTTAACTCATGCTGAGCAAAAACTTAATGCGCTTGCGGCGATCACGTTGACGTTAACCGCCGATGAAGTTGCTAGCGCCCTGGCGCAACATGCTGAGCAACGCCCACTGCGTCAGCGCCTGGTCGCACTGCATGGGCAGATTGTTCCCCAACAAAAACGTCTGGCGCAGTTACAGGTCGCTATCCAGAATGTCACTCTGGAACAGACGCAACGTAATGCCGCACTTAACGAAATGCGCCATCGTTATAAAGAAAAAACGCAACAACTTGCCGATGTGAAAACCATTTGCGAGCAGGAAGCGCGCATTAAAACGCTGGAAGCCCAGCGCGCACAGTTACAGGCGGGTCAGCCTTGTCCACTTTGTGGTTCCAGCAGCCACCCGGCGGTCGAGGCGTATCAGGCGCTGGAACCGGGCGTTAATCAGGCCCGGCTATTAACGCTGGAAAAAGAAGTGAAAAAGCTCGGCGAAGAAGGTGCGGCGCTACGTGGGCAACTGGATGCATTAACGAAGCAGCTTCAGCGCGA
Source organism: Escherichia sp. WS1118 (assembly GCF_046487695.1). NCBI lineage: Bacteria > Pseudomonadati > Pseudomonadota > Gammaproteobacteria > Enterobacterales > Enterobacteriaceae > Escherichia > Escherichia sp. WS1118. Next base: position 297,227 of record NZ_JBJQIZ010000003.1, read on the forward strand.
TGAAAACGAAGCGCAAAGCCTCCGACAAGATGAGCAAGCACTTACTCAACAATGGCAAGCCGTCACGGCCAGCCTCAATATCACCCTGCAGCCACAGGACGATATTCAACCGTGGCTAGATGCACAAGATGAGCACGAACGCCAGCTGCGGTTACTCAGCCAACGGCATGAATTACAAGGGCAGATTGCCGCGCATAACCAGCAAATTATCCAGTATCAACAGCAAATTGAACAACGCCAGCAGCAACTCTTAACGGCATTGGCGGGTTATGCACTGACATTGCCACAGGAAGATGAAGAAGAGAGCTGGTTGGCGACGCGTCAGCAAGAAGCGCAGAGCTGGCAGCAACGCCAGAACGAATTAACCGCGCTGCAAAACCGTATGCAGCAGCTGACGCCGATTCTGGAAACGTTGCCGCAAAGTGATGAACTCCCGCACAGCGAAGAAACTATGGCGCTGGAAAACTGGCGGCAGGTTCATGAACAATGTCTCGCATTACACAGCCAGCAGCAGACGTTACAGCAACAGGATGTTCTGGCGGCGCAAAGTCTGCAAAAAGCCCAGGCGCAGTTTGACACCGCGCTACAGGCGAGCGTCTTTGACGATCAGCAGGCGTTCCTTGCGGCGCTCATGGATGAACAAACACTAACGCAGCTGGAACAGCTCAAGCAGAATCTGGAAAACCAGCGCCGTCAGGCGCAAACGCTGGTCACTCAGACAGCAGAAACGCTGACACAGCATCAGCAACACCGACCTGGCGGGTTGTCTCTCACTGTGACGGTGGAGCAGATTCAGCAAGAGTTAGCGCAAACTCACCAAAAGTTGCGTGAAAACACCACGAGTCAAGGCGAGATTCGCCAGCAGCTGAAGCAGGATGCAGATAACCGTCAGCAACAACAAACCTTAATGCAGCAAATTGCTCAAATGACGCAGCAGGTTGAGGACTGGGGATATCTGAATTCGCTAATAGGTTCCAAAGAGGGCGATAAATTCCGCAAGTTTGCCCAAGGGCTGACGCTGGATAATTTAGTCCATCTCGCTAATCAGCAACTTACCCGGCTGCACGGGCGCTATCTGTTACAGCGCAAAGCCAGCGAAGCGCTGGAAGTTGAGGTTGTTGATACCTGGCAGGCTGATGCGGTACGCGATACCCGTACCCTTTCCGGCGGCGAAAGTTTCCTCGTCAGTCTGGCGCTGGCACTGGCGCTTTCAGATCTGGTCAGCCATAAAACGCGTATTGACTCGCTGTTCCTTGATGAAGGTTTTGGCACACTGGATAGCGAAACGCTGGATACCGCCCTTGATGCGCTGGATGCCCTGAATGCCAGTGGCAAAACCATCGGGGTGATTAGCCACGTTGAGGCGATGAAAGAGCGTATTCCGGTGCAGATCAAAGTGAAGAAGATCAATGGACTGGGCTACAGCAAACTGGAAAGTGCGTTTGCAATGAAATAACTATTCAGCAGGATAATGAATACAGAGGGGCGAATTATCTCTTGGCCTCGCTGGTCGTTATCCTGCAATCTATCACTTTATTGGCTACGGTGATTGGTAGCCGTTCTGGTGGTTGTGATGGTGGTATGAAAAAAGTTATTTTATCTTTGGCTCTGGGCACGTTTGGTTTGGGGATGGCCGAATTTGGCATTATGGGCGTGCTCACGGAGCTGGCGCATAACGTAGGAATTTCGATTCCTGCCGCCGGGCATATGATCTCGTATTATGCGCTGGGGGTGGTGGTCGGTGCGCCTATAATCGCGCTTTTTTCCAGCCGCTACTCACTCAAACATATCTTGTTGTTTCTGGTGGCGTTGTGCGTCATTGGCAACGCCATGTTCACGCTCTCTTCGTCTTACCTGATGCTCGCCATTGGTCGGCTGGTTTCCGGCTTTCCGCATGGTGCATTTTTTGGCGTCGGCGCGATCGTGTTATCAAAAATTATCAAACCCGGCAAAGTCACCGCCGCCGTGGCAGGGATGGTTTCCGGGATGACAGTCGCCAATTTGCTGGGCATTCCACTGGGAACGTATTTAAGTCAGGAATTTAGTTGGCGTTACACCTTTTTGTTGATCGCTGTTTTTAATATTGCGGTGATGGCATCGGTCTATTTTTGGGTGCCGGATATTCGCGACGAGGCGAAAGGAAAACTACGCGAACAATTTCATTTTTTACGCAGCCCTGCCCCGTGGTTAATTTTCGCCGCTACGATGTTTGGCAACGCAGGTGTGTTTGCCTGGTTCAGCTACGTAAAGCCATACATGATGTTTATTTCCGGTTTTTCGGAAACGGCGATGACCTTTATTATGATGTTAGTTGGGCTAGGGATGGTGCTGGGGAATATGCTAAGTGGCAGGATTTCAGGACGTTATTCACCACTGCGCATTGCAGCAGTGACTGACTTTATCATTGTACTGGCACTGCTGATGCTCTTTTTCTTCGGCGGTATGAAAACAACGTCGCTTATTTTTGCTTTTATTTGTTGCGCGGGATTATTTGCCCTATCAGCACCTCTACAAATATTATTACTGCAAAATGCCAAAGGCGGAGAGTTATTAGGTGCCGCAGGTGGGCAAATAGCGTTTAACCTCGGTAGCGCCGTCGGCGCATATTGCGGTGGTATGATGCTGACGCTGGGGCTGGCATATAATTACGTGGCGCTGCCCGCTGCCCTGCTTTCGTTTGCTGCGATGTCGTCGTTGCTGCTGTATGGTCGCTATAAGCGCCAGCAAGCGGCGGATAGTTCGGTGCTGGCGAAACCACTGGGGTAGATAGCAGTCGCAGTGCGCATCGCTTGTTGCCGGATGCGGCGTGAACGCCTTATCCGGCCTACGGGACTGTTCATTTTGTAGGCCTGATAAGACACGCCAGTGTCGCATCAGGCATCGGAGCACCGGGGGTTGCCGCCACTGTGCGCGTTATTTGTTGCCGGATGCGGCGCGAGCGCCTTATCCGGCCTACCGGACGGCTCACTTTGTAGGCCTGATAAGACGCGGCAAGCGTCGCATCAGGCATGATACGCCAATTGCCTGGTTTTTTTACTCTTGTGGCCATAACCATGCAGCGCCGCGTACGCCGCTCGAATCACCATGTTTCGCCTTGCGTACCGGCGTTTCACATTCTCCGCCGAAGACAAATTGTTTAATCAACTGTGGAACCGTTTGATATAAACGGTCTACATTGCTCATTCCGCCGCCCAGGACAATCACATCCGGATCGAGAATATTCACGACATGTGCCAGCGATTTTGCCAGCCGCAGCTCGTAGCGACGCAATGCCAGTTCCGCTACCGGATCGCTTTCTTCAACCAGGCGGATAATTTCACTGCCTTTCAGCGCATGTCCGCTCAAACGACGATAATCCGTCGCGAATCCCGTGCCTGAAATAAAGGTTTCAATACAACCTTGTTTACCGCAATAACAAGGGACTTCCTCGCGATAACGCAGTTCGTCTTCGTCCATCCACGGTAGCGGATTGTGTCCCCACTCGCCTGCCGTGCCATTGCCGCCGATATGCGCCCGCCCATTGAATGCCACGCCCGCGCCGCATCCCGTGCCGATAATCACGGCAAATACCGTCTGCGCTCCCGCTGCCGCGCCATCTACCGCTTCTGAAACCGCCAGACAGTTGGCGTCATTTGCCAGCCGCACTTCCCGCTGCAACCGCGCGCTTAAGTCTTTATCGAATGGCTGACCGTTGAGCCAGGTTGAATTGGCATTCTTCACCACGCCGGTGTAGGGCGAAATCGAACCAGGAATGCCCATACCTACCGTTCCGCGCTGCCCTGTTGCCTGCTCCGCCATATCAACCAACGTGGCGATCGTTTCAATAGTCTGCCGGTAATCATCACGCGGCGTGGGCAGACGATGGCGGTACAACTGCTCCCCTGCATCGCCCAATGCAATCACTTCAGTTTTGGTGCCGCCTAAATCGATACCTATACGCACGGTACTCTCCTTATTTTTTTCAATATCAATAGCGTAGAGACGGACAACCGGATTGGCAATGCAAGGCCGCCGACAATTCGTTATCATGCCCGCTAAATTTAACGACAAGGCCGTGGAAATTATCATGCTGTGGTTCAAAAATTTAATGGTTTACCGTCTTAGCCGCGAGATTTCGCTGCGTGCAGAAGAGATGGAAAAACAGCTAGCCTCGATGGCATTTACCCCATGCGGCAGCCAGGACATGGCGAAGATGGGCTGGGTACCTCCGATGGGATCGCACAGCGATGCGTTAACGCACGTTGCCAATGGTCAAATTGTTATCTGTGCGCGCAAAGAAGAAAAAATCCTCCCGTCCCCGGTGATTAAACAGGCGCTGGAAGCGAAAATCGCCAAACTGGAAGCAGAACAGGCGCGTAAGCTGAAGAAAACCGAAAAAGATTCGCTGAAAGACGAAGTGCTGCACTCTCTGCTGCCGCGTGCTTTCAGCCGTTTTAGCCAGACAATGATGTGGATCGACACGGTTAACGGTTTGATTATGGTGGACTGCGCCAGCGCCAAAAAAGCGGAAGATACGCTGGCACTGTTGCGTAAAAGCCTGGGGTCGTTACCGGTTGTACCATTGAGCATGGAAAACCCGATTGAACTGACGCTGACCGAATGGGTACGTTCCGGCAGCACGGCACAGGGCTTCCAGCTGCTTGATGAAGCCGAGCTGAAATCGTTGCTGGAAGATGGCGGCGTGATCCGCGCGAAGAAACAAGATCTGACCAGCGAAGAGATCACCAACCACATTGAAGCCGGAAAAGTGGTGACTAAACTGGCGCTCGACTGGCAGCAGCGCATTCAGTTTGTGATGTGCGACGATGGTTCGCTCAAGCGTCTGAAGTTCTGCGACGAGCTGCGCGATCAAAACGAAGATATCGACCGTGAAGATTTCGCCCAGCGTTTTGATGCCGATTTCATCCTGATGACTGGTGAACTGGCAGCGTTAATTCAAAACCTGATTGAAGGATTAGGTGGCGAAGCACAACGTTAATTGCTGATTTACCTTTAATGCCGGATGCGACGCCTGCCGCGTCTTATCCGGCGTACGAAGCCACACCAGGAATATAATCGTTAGCTACAGCGGGCAATAATTCTTAGCGCAGCAATATTATGCGTTTTATGCTGTAACTTGCTCCAGGGGCGTTGTGTCATTGTTTTTCCTCAAGCCGGTGACGCGCTTCACTGCGAATTTTCCGCGTTGCCCCGTTTTTCACTAAATCACGTAACAGCGAAAGATCGGGTTGTTCGACAAATAAGAGTAATGATGGCTCCTCTTTTAACCACGCCGTTTTCACATCGGCAGCCAGCTGTGAATTATTAATAGCCAGCGACCGCTCCTGAGGCTCAGTCAATGTCGTTAACAACAACACCGGGGTATGTGCGTTGTGCAATGCCGTTTGGCGCAAATGATCATTGCGACTTTGCAGCAATGCACGCCACCATTCATCATCTGATTTATCTTTTATCGTCGCCAGTTCCGCAACAATATCTGGAGATCTTCGCTGATATTTATATCAACCTTGATGAATTATGAATATATCGGAAATCGAAAAAATCCCAGCAAAGGAAATATTATTATGGGTTAAAGAGAGGACATTTCAGAAAAATGCCCTCCCGTTCAAGGGGAAGGCGAGGAATTACAGATAGCGGCACAGATAAGAGGTGGGTTCGGCAACTTGCAGATGAAACTCGCTGTGACCGGGAACATTAAACACCGAACCGGCTTCATACACTTGCCAGTCGGTCGCGTCAGGCAGTAACACATTCAGCGCGCCACTGATTACCGTCATCTCTTCAGGCTCAGCGGTGCTGAAGGTGTATTCACCTTCAACCATAACACCCACGCTGGCGCGACCAGTGCTGCTGCTGGAAAAGCCGATCGATTTCACTTTGCCGGAAAAGTACTCATTACTTTGAAGCATAAACTGGCCCTGTCTGGTAGTTGAACATCTACTTCACTATAGGGGCCAGAGGCGCTGGCTGTCACGCAAAATTACATCAGTAATTCCGCAGCCAGCCGTGCAATCAATACGTTAGAGAGCAAGACAGGAACATCGAGCTGTTTTTGCAGTAAATCGCGATGACGCTGGTTAAATCCCAAACAATCCAGCATGATGACATCTGCACCTTTTGCCAGTAATTCTTTCCCGGCATCAATGATTTTTTGTTCCGAATCATGAATGGGGTTACCCAATGAAAATACTGGCGGTTTCTGCAAAATTTGCCATTTTTGCGCCTGAACGGTCAGCAACTCCTCAACCGGTACGATAACCCCCACCTGATGATCTTCAACAATAGAGGAAACCAGCGGTGGCAATATCCGCGACGGCTCAAGAAAGATCGTATTACGCGCGGTCATACTACTAATGTTTGCTGTACTCATTAATATAATGACGTCGTAACCCTGATTATCGAGCACTTCAACCACACCTTGCAGGTCTCGCTCCACTTTGCGACGCGAAACATGGGCCAGATGGTTGTCATTTAATAATGTGAGAATTGTGTCTTCGCCTGCTTCTGGCGCGTACTCCGCCATCACTTCTTCGCGGCTTAACTTCCCCAGCAGGCTATGATGGGAAATATTATCTTCGTCAATGTATTCTGTCAGGAGCGGCAAAACTTCCTGCATAGGTACAATGCCGATAGTCAGGATCGCCAACGACGCACTCATTGTTCTTCCACCTTACTTTTATTTCGTCGTTAATTACCGGGCAAGTGTTAAGCACCACTGCTGACACTTACTTGTGCTACAAATGACAAAAAGCGTAGCAGCAGACCTGCACTGCATAATGTAAAGATTCCAAATGATTCCAGTAATGGATTGTTATTGTTTAATATTCTAATTATTTGAAAAACATGAATTGTGAAAAATGTGACGCAGATCCCTTGTGGCGGCACTCAGAATCCCTTCCGAGCAGTCTGATGCGGTCACTCTTTGTCAGGGTCCTCATAGCGTTTTTTCGCATCCATCGCTTCCTGAGCGGTCGGATGTTCACTGATCAACGAGTCTGGTTTAGGATGATCGGCTCTGAGTTGGTACCAGGTTACCGTCTGTCCTGGCTTTCCTTTTTCAATCGTCACTATATATGCTTCACGAGGATAAGGCGGTTTCGTTGGCATCGTTCTTCCTTATTTCACGGGATGAACGTTAAGTATAGGCGCTCGAAAATCAACAATTGATCGTCTGTGCCAGAGCGCTGCGAATTTCAGAAATCACCTGGCTGGGTTCGTTTGTTGCGTCGATGATAATATGCGCAACTTCGCGATATAGCGCATCGCGTTCTTCCAGCACTTCCTGAACTTCTTCGCTCAGTGGTTTTCCCGTTAAGGTTGGCCGTAAATCTTCTTCCGGTGCAGCTTGCAGTCGGTTAACCAGGACTGATACTGGCGCACACAAATAAACCACGATCCCGTTATTTTGCATGAAGTGACGATTAAATTCCGTCAGAATAATGCCGCCGCCCGTGGCGATAACGGTGGATGGCGCAGTTACCGCTTCCAGTGCCGCCGTTTCTCTGGCGCGGAATCCCGCCCACTCTTCCCTTTCGACGATCTCCGCGACCGTCATATTGAGCTGTGATTGCAACCACTGGTCGGTATCGACAAACCGACGGTTAAGCGAATCGGCAAGGGCCATTCCGACCGTTGTTTTACCACAGCCCCGAGGCCCGATCAGAAAAAGAGGTTGTGTCATCGTGGGTTTTCCCCAAAAGGTCGCAATGCGGCGAAAGCCGGTGTCATGAGAATAGCGATCATACCATCAAACTAGTACAATTTCGATTGTAAAGAAAAAATTCCACTTAAAGTGAAAATCTCAATACATCCCTTACTATACCAATAAATATTCAAGAATGAAGTGTAAATAATAAATTACATTTAGCCACGACTACGTTGCACTTCCAGCCACCACTTCTCCAGCTCCGCAGCAAAGGCCTGGCGGTCACGTTGTGAAAGACTATCTGGTCCTCCGGTCTGGATCCCACTGGCACGTAAGGTATCCATAAAATCGCGCATCGTCAGGCGCTCACGAATGGTCGCTGGCGTGTAACGTTCGCCGCGAGGATTAAGCGCCGCCGCGCCTTTCTCGATGGCTTCAGCAGCCAAAGGTATATCTGCGGTGATCACCAAATCGCCCGCTTCACACTGCCGAACAATTTCGTTATCGGCAACGTCGAAACCTGCCGCGACGCGCAGCGTACGAATAAATCGTGATGGCGGCACGCGTAAACTCTGGTTTGCTACCAGTACCAGCGGCATCTGCATACGTTCCGCCGCGCGATACAAAATCTCTTTAATTACATTGGGACACGCGTCGGCATCCACCCAAATTGTCATAAAGTCATCCTTTGTTGGGTAATCCTCTATTGTGTCGCGCTTTTGCCTTCCGGCATAGTTCTGTTTATGCTTCTGCCAGCGATTATCAAAACAATGAATTTCACGGCAGGAGTGAGGCAATGGAAAAGAAAATCGGTTTTATTGGCTGCGGCAATATGGGAAAAGCCATTCTCGGCGGTCTGATTGCCAGCGGTCAGGTGCTTCCAGGGCAAATCTGGGTATATACCCCCTCCCCGGATAAAGTCACCGCCCTGCATGACCAGTTCGGCATCAACGCCGCAGAATCGGCGCAAGAAGTAGCGCAAATCGCCGACATCATTTTTGCCGCCGTTAAACCAGGCATCATGATTAAAGTGCTTAGCGAAATCACCTCCAGCCTGAATAAAGACTCTCTGGTCGTTTCTATTGCTGCAGGTATCACGCTCGACCAGCTTGCCCGCGCGCTGGGCCATGACCGGAAAATTATCCGCGCCATGCCGAACACTCCCGCGCTGGTTAATGCCGGGATGACCTCCGTAACGCCAAACGCGCTGGTAACCCCAGAAGATACCGCTGATGTGCTGAATATTTTCCGCTGCTTTGGCGAAGCGGAAGTGATTGCTGAGCCGATGATCCACCCGGTGGTCGGTGTGAGCGGTTCTTCGCCAGCCTACGTCTTTATGTTTATCGAAGCGATGGCCGACGCCGCCGTGCTGGGCGGGATGCCACGCGCCCAGGCGTATAAATTTGCCGCTCAGGCGGTAATGGGCTCCGCAAAAATGGTGCTGGAAACGGGAGAACATCCGGGAACACTGAAAGATATGGTCTGCTCACCGGGAGGCACCACCATTGAGGCGGTACGCGTACTGGAAGAGAAAGGCTTCCGTGCCGCAGTGATCGAAGCGATGACGAAGTGTATGGAAAAATCAGAAAAACTCAGCAAATCCTGATGGCTTTTGCCGGACGTCAGGCCGCCACTTCGGTGCGGTTACGTCCGGCTTTCTTTGCTTTGTAGAGCGCCAAATCTGCCGATTTCAACCACTCGCGATAGTGACTCATTTGTGGATTCAGCGGCGCAACCCCCACACTAATCCGTAAAGTTACCTGTGGCGTATTCGGCAAGCGTAACGTGTTTAGCCCTTCATGCACCCGTAACATGGCGGTGATGGCGCTCTCAGCTGGCGTACCGGACATGATTACTGCAAACTCATCGCCGCCAAACCGACCAATCACATCGCTACCGCGCAGGGTAATTTGTAACTGTCGGGTAAGCGCCACAATCGCTTCATCACCCACATCATGGCCCCAGGTATCGTTGATGCTCTTGAAATGGTCGATATCGATAATCAGTAACGTTGCATCGCGATTATGCCGCCGACAGTTATCAAATTCATTGCGTAACATAGTTTCCCAATGACGTCGGTTATACACGCCCGTCATACCGTCGCGGGTACTCATGACCTGCAACCTGCGTTTATGTTCCGCCAGTTTAGTCGCCGTCTGGTAGCTGACCCAGCCAAACAGCAGAGGATAAATGACAATAATGGGAAGGGAGAGCCACCATTCCAGCGGTGCGCTATTGAACGACACGGTGATGCCCGTCAGCTCGAGGGTGACAAGGCAGGAGACCACCATCAACACCAGACCCGCGACAAACAGACGGGGGCCGCCTGCCCCCATCAAATTCAGACACATAATCATCAACATCGCGGTGGAAGGCAGTGCGTTTACGCCCATTACGCCTACCCACATTCCCGCTAATACTGCATCGGTTTTTAAGTTGTAAATTTCCCGGCTAAGCGGATCGACGGCCCTGCTCACTATTTGCCAGGCTAAATGCGGCCAGACGAACGCCCAGCCGACCAACAACAGCCACCACCAGCCCGGCGACGGATGCGAAACCAGCGTTGAAGCAATCGGTAAGAACATGCCAGCCAGGCCAACCGCGCGGGGTAGTCTGACGCGACGGGCAAAGCGCAGCCCGGACCGCTGATGTTCGTTTTGAGGAGTTAAAGGAGGTTCCTCCCCATGCGCCGCCGCTTTTTTGAAAAAGTTTTCATCATTCATTATTTTTGGGAACATTCAGAAACAATTTTCCCAAATTATAGAGACGGGGCTAAAGGCAGAAGTATGAAATTTCGGGTGAGCCATTTTCGTAGCTCACCCGTTAGCACTATCAGGTATCAGGCGGCTTTCTTGAGGCAGGCACTCATAAACTTATTACGATCATCCCCTTTCAGAGATTGTTGTGTTGCTTGATTATTACATTCGCGCATCTTTTGCTGCTGTGGCGTCAAACTTTTTTCACCAGGCGCAGATTTGCTGTTCTTCAGGCAATCACTCATGTAGGTCTTACGAGCATCCCCTTTCAACGCCTGCGCCGTCGCCTGCTGATTACAAGAGGTCATACGCTGTTGTTGTGGGGTTAAGGTTCTCTCGGCAGCGCCGACGGTGGTTAAAAAAACCAGACCGAAAAGCAAGGTAACCAGTAATGTAATTTTCATCGCACCATCCCTCTTCATGTTTTAACCATGAGCGTATGCGCCCGTGATCTGCCATTAAGTCTGGTTGCTAACAGCAAAAAAACCACCCGGCAGCGAAAATTCACTGCCGGGCGCGGTTTTATTTCAGCCCCAGGGCGGCTTTCATGGTGTAGAAGAGATCGGTCTGGTCGGTCAGTCCAACAACATTGGCGGCATGCGGGCCATACGCCGCAATACGCAACTGACTGCCGGTATGTTCTTGTGAATCCTCTTCGGAGTTCCCGTAACTCATCACCATCACTGCGCCATCTTTGGTATTTAGCGCCTGGGTGAGGCCCGGAGCTTTGGTATCCGGCGCAACTATCTGGCTGGCATGTGCGTGATCAGCGGTGACTATGACCAACGTGTTACCATCCTTTTTAGCGAATTCCAGCGCCCGTTGTACGGCTTCATCGAGATCGACCGTCTCGCCAATTTGCCCACAAGGATTCGCTGCGTGATCCTGTTTATCGATTGACGCACCTTCAACTTGCAGGAAAAAGCCTTTCTCATTTTTACTCAACAATTCAATGGCTTTGTCGGTCATCTGCGCCAGGGTCGGTACACTGTCATTACGTTGCGGATTAGGCGTACAGGTGACTGCGGGCTTATCTATATTACCGTGGTACGTTGCTTTCGGTCCTTGCCAGCGCACTGGCATATTGCCGTCAGCAAACAGTCCTAATAGGGGTTTTTGCTGATTCGCTTCCGTCACCGAATTCAGTGAGGCAGTATCGCTCACCAACTGATAACCACGCGCCTGTGCCTGTTCACGCAGCGTTTTTCCCTGCCATTCACCGGCGGTTGCCGTTTCAGCAAAGGTTTTTGCACCGCCGCCAAGCGTAACATCGGCACGGGCGTTAAGCAGCTGTTCGGTAATCGATCCTTTTCCGCCTTTTTCCAGAGCGTTACCCGGACATTTTTCACTGGTCGCACTCGGACCGTAGCATTTGCGCGAGGTCACATGCGCCACCAGCGCAGCGGGCGTGGCATCCTGCAACTCTGCGGTAGAAACGTTACCGGTCGCCAGACCTGCGGCTTTTGCCATTTCCAGAATCGTTGGGTGATCTTTTTCGTGAATATCGACGCCCAGCGCGCCGTTATAGGTTTTGACACCAGTTGACCAGGCGGTTGCTGATGCAGCCGAGTCGGTGACGTAGTCCGGTTTGCCGGTTTTTTTATTCAGCGCATAGTGAGTGTATTGCCCGGTAAGCGGTAAGGCATCGATACCTTTAAAAAAGCCGCCCGCACCTTCGGCATAATTGCGTGCGGCAGTAATTTCCGAGTCCCCCATCCCATCGCCAATCAGCAAAATAATATTTTTTGCAGGTTTATCGCTAAGAGAATCACGCAGAGCGGCGGTCTGATCACCCGTTAAGCGGCGAGCACCGCCGGGTGCAGTAATATCGCCCTGAGCAGCCCGGTTTTCCAGAACAGGCATTTCTGGTGTCCGGGCTTTTGTCACAGGGGTAAACAGTAACGGTAAGAGTGCCAGTGCAATAGTGCTTTGTTTCACTTTATTTTCTCCATGTACAAATACATTAAAAAATAAAAACAAAGCGACTATAAGTCTCGGCCGTGACAACTTTATGACAGCTGTTGAAAAGATTAACTTTTTACTGACGAGGATGCCTCAATAACTTCTTTACGTAATCGCGCAGCAGCTCCGTATCGTCGTCAGGAATGCTGGCATCGGGCTTTACCTCGTACAGCGCCCCCTCTACCTGATCAATCAACCGCTGTTGATCATTTTGCGCCATATTGCGAAGCATTGCCGTGACGATAATCTCCAAAGCTTCTACCTGCGCGCACAGTTCTTTCGACTCTTCTTCTTTTTGGGCAAGCTTAAATAACAACTCAGCAATGAGATTTTTCATGTCTGTATTTCCTTATCCAAAGTATGGAGAAGTTAACATTATGTTTCACAACTTCATAGTGTCTGGAAGTATTATTTTTATGACAAAGGAAATACTTTGCGCAAATATTTTTTGTTTGATTACCAGCGAAACGTTTCTCTTATTTAAATAATTACCCACATAAAATATAGGTCTTTAATTATCAACCTTTATTATAAATAAAAGTTATGAAATATATTCTCCTCGTTATCTTATAATTAAGAGAAAAAAACTCACCACATGGTCATTTAAGCCAGGAATAAATTAGCTTCCCGTTCATCATTTTTGTGATCTTGCACACATCTTTGAGATAACGCACTTTCTTCACCAGTACGTTGCTCGCTTTGTCAGCAGAAGATTGCAACATTCTGTCAGAAGGCCGCGAATCCCCCGTTTTGTCGTGGTAATGTATGCACTTTGTGTTAGACGGGATAGGTTTTTAAGATGGAAAAACTGCGGGTAGGAATCGTTTTTGGTGGTAAATCAGCGGAACATGAAGTGTCTCTGCAATCGGCAAAAAACATTGTCGATGCCATTGATAAAAGTCGCTTCGATGTTGTGCTGCTGGGCATTGATAAACAAGGGCAATGGCACGTCAGCGATGCCAGCAATTATCTGCTAAATGCAGACGATCCTGCCCATATTGCGTTGCGCCCTTCGGCGACCAGCCTTGCGCAGGTGCCAGGTAAACATGAGCATCAGCTTATCGACGCACAAAACGGTCAGCCGTTGCCGACGGTGGATGTCATTTTCCCTATTGTCCACGGTACGCTGGGCGAAGATGGTTCCTTGCAGGGAATGCTGCGGGTCGCCAATTTACCGTTTGTAGGTTCTGATGTTCTGGCTTCAGCGGCCTGTATGGATAAAGATGTCACCAAACGTCTGCTGCGCGATGCCGGGCTGAACATTGCGCCATTTATTACCCTGACGCGCGCTAATCGTCACAACATCAGTTTTGCCGAAGTGGAGTCTAAACTGGGGTTACCGCTGTTTGTAAAACCGGCTAATCAGGGCTCTTCTGTTGGTGTCAGCAAAGTAACTAGTGAAGAACAGTACGCAATTGCCGTCGATCTGGCGTTCGAGTTCGACCATAAAGTGATCGTTGAGCAAGGGATCAAAGGTCGTGAGATCGAATGCGCAGTTCTGGGCAACGACAATCCGCAAGCCAGCACCTGTGGCGAGATCGTACTCACCAGCGATTTCTATGCCTACGACACCAAGTACATTGACGAAGATGGCGCGAAAGTGGTTGTTCCGGCAGCCATTGCGCCAGAAATCAACGATAAGATCCGGGCGATTGCCGTTCAGGCCTATCAAACGTTGGGATGCGCAGGCATGGCGCGTGTAGACGTATTTTTAACCCCAGAGAACGAAGTGGTGATCAACGAGATCAACACACTGCCTGGCTTCACCAACATCAGTATGTATCCGAAGTTGTGGCAAGCCAGCGGTCTGGGTTACACCGACCTGATCACGCGTTTGATTGAGCTGGCGCTGGAGCGTCACGCTGCGGATAACGCACTGAAAACCACAATGTAATTTTTAAATGCCTGATAACTTTTATTGGGCATTTAAGACTGATGGCAAACGTAAGATTGCCTGATGCGCTTTGCTTATCAGGCCTACCAGATAATTGCAATATACTGATTTTGCATGATTTTGTAGGCAGGGTAAGGCGTTCGCGCCGCATCCGGCAAAAACAACGAGCACTTTGTCAGCCCCCAGAACGCCCAATCCTCTGTTATTGGGCGTTTTCAGTTTCTTCATCGCGACGACGAATAATCAGCCCCGCCAGCCAGAAACTAATCACCCACGTCACCAGACCGACGGCATAGGTCTGCCAACCTTTTGCTTCAAATCCCAGTAAACCCACCACGCCATTAAGAATGAATATAAGGCCAATGGCGAACGCATAGTAGTGCCAGTCACGGCGGATTTTTACAGGCAAGTTCATGGCAGCTCCGTTAACGAAAAACAACATCCTTGCATATTCTGCAACATCCGTCTGTGGCGTAGACAACATTTCCGTAATTGTTAATAAATTTAACTTAAGGTTGTCATTTTGTGACTCACGACGAAGATTCACGCTTCGGGAATATTCCCAACATCAATTTACCATGATTCTGATATTGACAATCTTAATGACCTGTCAGACTTGCCATAAGCCGCTGGTATCACACCAGAAGAGAAGCAGATGACTTCCGGAGGTTTTTATGGCTGATTTCACCCTGTCAAAATCGCTGTTTAGCGGAAAATATCGCAATGCCTCTTCAACGCCTGGCAACATTGCCTATGCGTTGTTTGTGCTGTTTTGCTTTTGGGCTGGGGCGCAATTGCTGAACCTGTTAGTGCATGCGCCCGGCGTCTATGAGCGCTTAATGCAGGTCCAGGAAACAGGTCGCCCACGGGTGGAAATTGGTTTAGGTGTCGGCACCATTTTCGGGCTGATCCCGTTTTTAGTTGGCTGCCTCATTTTTGCAGTAGTGGCGCTATGGCTGCACTGGCGACATCGCCGCCAGTAAGATTTACTTGCCAGATAGGACCTAAAACGCTTTATCTGGCATGACATTCCTGTTTGATCACTGTTTCATACAATGCGCCCGCCGTTCGTCTACGCGCTTCGCAAACCAGGCCGTAGTCAGGTTGCGGGTGATTTTCGGGCTTTCCAGTTGAATGCCAGGCAACATTTCGCGGGGTAGTGATTTACCCGTTTTCGCTTCGGCAAGTTGATAAACTTTCTTGTACAGCGCCGTCTCCTCAAAAGAGAAGCTGTCCCCTTTCTCTAACTGACGGCGAATTTCGCTGTCGCTCATCCCCAGTTTTCCCGCCAGTTTGCGCGTTGCCAGTTCGGTTTTCCCGGGCTCTTTACTGTCGTAACGAATTAAATCACCGTCCAGTGCCAGCTTCACGCCGCTGGCCTTACTGACCGCGTTCTGAAACGCGGCATTACGGCTGGCGTACCAGCCAGCGTTAAAATCAGCAAAACGGTATATCGGCGCGCTATAGCTGGCGGGATAATTCAGTAAATGGTAAGTACCAAACCACAACCCGCCGCGGCGACTGAAGACTTCCTGACGGACTGTACCGTCCATTTTCCACGGATACCCTTTGGTATGCTGTTCGGCAAAAGCAATACTGACCTGCATCGGCCCACCGGTGCGCACCGGATTGAGCGAACCAAACAGCGTCTGCCCCATTGGCACCATGCTGATCAGATCGTCAAAAATCGCGCTCAATTGCTTTTCTGTACGCACCGAATCTAACCGTTCGCTATAGCTTTTGCCGTTTGGCGATTTGATTTTTAGCGCGGTATGCACCAGAAAAGCAGGAATGTGCATCCGTTCAGCACGACGGTCAATCTCTTGCCATGCGATCTTGCTTAAGCCCGGAACGGCCGGATCTGCCTGATAATTTGACTCCTGCTGCGCCACCGCCAGCACCGAGCAGACGTTTTCCAGCGTCGGTGCCAGCCCCTGACTTTCAAAGGTGGTGGCGAGATCTTTCGCCCAGGCATCGCGGTCTTTCACGCTCGCAGGCATCTTCTGCCGCACGACGCTCGCCACATCTATCGCTTTTTCGCCCTTTTTCAACGGTTGCGGAGCCTGACTACTACACCCCGCTAAAACCAGAACCGCCAACAATGACAGCGAAGATAGAGGATTGACGCGCGACATTACTTCTCCTTTTTAGCTCAAGGTATGGGTTACTTCCTGAATTTTGTCACCATCCAGCTCATGTTCAAAGCTGCGCAGACGTTTGTAGATAGACATCAACTCAACCAGTGTGGTCCATGAGTTAATCAGGTACTGGAAAGCACCGCGAACCTGACCAAAAACGTTAGTAATCTGCGTCATCAGGCCGAGTGTAATCGTACCGGCAACAATTGACGGAAACAGCAAGAACAAACCGAAAACGTTATCGACCTGCAAATAGAGAATGCGGGCGATATTGAAATACATATAGTGAAAATAGAGGCGGAAATAGTTTTTCCGTACGGCGCTAAAAAGCTCGCGTACCGTAGGCGGCGTCGCGCGCGTGGCATCGTCTTCACCATAAACCAGCTCTTTACGGTAGGCAGCCTCTACACGCTGGTTTTTAAACTCCAGCCCCGGCAGTTTGATCCCTACCACTGCCAGTAATCCGGTCCCCATCAGCGACCAGACGATAGCGGCAATCACCAGACCATACGGAATGTGCCCGACAATCGGCAGCTCCGGCACATGTGCGGAGAGCGTTACCAGCACCGGCAGGAAGGCGATCAACGTCATGATAGCGTTGATAAAGCTGACGCCCATATTCTCCAGCGTTGAAGCAAAACGCATGGTGTCTTCCTGCACACGCTGCGCGGCCCCTTCGATATGACGCAGTTGTTGCCAGTTCGCCATGTAATATTCGTTCATCGCCGTACGCCAGCGGAACACGTAGTGACTGACAAAGAAGTTGTTCAGCACACTGATCACCACCGCGATCAGCGCAATCCCCAGAAAGACGCCCACTTCGCGGTAAAATTGTTCGATGGTGACTTTATGCGGCGAACTTAGCGCCGTTTGAATCAGATCATAGAACGGCGCATACCAGGCGTTGACGGCAACCCCGACTTCCACCAAAAACCAGGTGACGAAGATAATCAGCGCAGTACCGAGTATTGACCAGTATTGCCAACGGTGCGGGCTATAGATAAACCAGAAAAATGCAAAAAGTCCTACGCAAACAATGTAGTAAGCGTAAAAAATCAGGAAATCCAACGACCAGAAACGCGCGGCGCTAATCGGGATCTGCCCGGAAGCGCCGGTGATACGCGCCACCCAATCACCCCCACCGGCTTGCCAGAAGATAACGGCAATCAATGCCCAAACAAAGGCCGAGAGAAAAAACGTTCCCGGCTTTGGGAAAAAAGACTTAAACATATGCACTCCTGCTAACTTCTTATCGTTTTAACAACTGCTGTGTATTAACCGCATGACCGCTACAAAGCGTCAGCCAAATGAAACTGCCCATTGTGACCCATAGCAAGGCGCTTAGTTCGCCAGCCTGACCATAAGAATTGTTTCGACGGGTTTCACAAACCAAAGATTGTTTACATAAGCGGATTAACACGCGCAGGATCACAAATGCAGGCATTGGTGAGCAGGAAAAAGATCGTGTTTACGCGCCGTTACGTTTTTAACACTATTATTGCACTAATTCGCCCTTTGCAATCCATCAATGAGTAGTATAAATACGCTCAGTTACCTTCATTCAATCTATGGACACCACCGTTGAAACGTAGTCTGCTTTTTTCTGCCGTGCTGTATGCGGCGTCATTGACCTCCGTCCATGCGGCTCAGCCGATCACTGAACCGGAGTTTGCCTCTGATATTGTCGATCGTTATGCCGATCATATTTTTTACGGCAGCGGTGCCACGGGGATGGCGCTGGTTGTTATCGACGGTAACCAGCGTGTCTTTCGCAGTTATGGCGAAACGCGACCTGGTAATAACGTTCGCCCGCAGCTGGATTCCGTCATACGTATTGCTTCCCTCACCAAGTTAATGACCAGTGAGATGCTGGTGAAATTGCTCGACCAGGGGACCGTGAAGTTAAACGATCCGCTAAGTAAATATGCTCCGCCAGGCGCACGCGTACCGACCTACAATGGGACGCCCATTACGCTGGTGAATCTGGCAACCCATACCAGCGCCCTGCCCCGTGAACAGCCCGGTGGCGCGGCACATCGTCCGGTATTTGTCTGGCCAACGCGCGAGCAACGCTGGAAATACCTTTCCACTGCCAAACTAAAAGCCGCGCCGGGCAGCCAGGCCGCGTACTCCAACCTCGCATTCGATCTGCTGGCAGATGCACTGGCGAATGCGTCCGGCAAGCCTTATACCCAGTTGTTTGAAGAGCAGATTACCCGTCCGTTGGGGATGAAAGACACCACCTACACCCCCTCACCGGATCAGTGCCGCCGTTTAATGGTTGCTGAGCGCGGTGCCAGTCCGTGCAATAACACGCTGGCGGCAATTGGCAGCGGCGGCGTCTATTCCACGCCAGGCGATATGATGCGCTGGATGCAGCAGTATTTGTCATCTGATTTTTATCAGCGCAGTAACCAGGCTGATCGCATGCAGACGTTGATTTATCAGCGCGCGCAGTTTACAAAAGTGATTGGCATGGATGTCCCCGGCAAAGCGGATGCGCTTGGTTTAGGCTGGGTATATATGGCCCCGAAAGAGGGTCGTCCGGGGATTATTCAGAAGACAGGTGGTGGTGGCGGTTTCATTACCTATATGGCGATGATCCCGCAGAAGAATATTGGCGCGTTTGTGGTGGTCACTCGTTCGCCGTTGACGCGCTTTAAAAATATGAGCGATGGCATCAATGACCTGGTGACCGAGCTAAGCGGGAATAAACCGTTGGTTATCCCCGCATCCTGATTAATACTCTGAAGGCAAACGGTTGATAGCGACCAGTTTGCCTTTATTCATTTCGATATAGCCGCCTTTACGCAAAGCAGCAAGAACTTCCGCAACGACAGAACGCGATATACGTGTACGTTGATGGATATAATTCATCACGCCAATACGTGATCGCAATTCTTCATTCCAGTCAATCATTGATAATAACGTCGCGCGGATTTGTTCGTAGGAATTATGCCCAATGAGCTGAACGTCGCGTAATTCCAGAATTCTATTTTGCCAGGCTAACCAGTAAAAAGCGTCTCGCCAGAGTTGATTTTGTTCAATAAGAGTAATGGTTTGTTTGGCTGGCAAATGATATCCCGTACAGTTTCCTTCTGATATTAATTTGTATGGTATATCGTTTTTCATTAAACCATCAGCCAGCCCCATAATATAAGGAGCCTGTGTAATACCGATAAGTACGTTTTCTTCTCTACGCAAAGAGATAACGCCCTCTAAAATAACGAAAGTATCTTCGCTATTGACATTACTGGAAAATATAACTTGCTTTTCATTATTAAACTCGAAGCGCGTACCGTATCTGGACAAACATTTATCGAGCTTACCAAATTCCTGAAGAGGTTTAACTACAGATAACATTTGCGCGTCCTTTGCAGTAATGCCCGTCAAATCCTTGACGGGCATTATTTAGATTAAATTACCTATTTCTTCGGAGTGAAGAATATTACCAGGTATATTTAACACCCACATTCGCGGACCAGTCTTGATCTACGTCACCACCACCGAGGTAGTTAGCATCGGTATAGGCGCTGAAGTTCTTGGTGAAGCTGAACTGAGTACCCAGACCAACACGTACCGCAGACCCTTCAGTACCGTTATCGATGGAATCACCGTTCACATCGTTATCGTTGTTAGAGTCGTCGTAGACGTAAGCCAGTTTGAAGTACGGAGTCAGAGCCTGGTCTTCGCTGTAGGTGAAGGTATAACCTGCATCTACACCCAGTTCATAACGCATGCTGTCGTAAGACTGACCATCAACTTTCATGTCGTTGCTCAGCTGGTAATCATCACCAGACTGGAACAGACCAGAAACGCTGCCGTAAGGAGTCACGTAACCTGCATCACCCAGTTTGAAGTCGTAACCGGCTTTCAAACCAAAGCCCCAAGCGTCGGAGTTGGTGCTGCCGTCAACGTAAGTACCGTTGCTCATGGTTGCAGACAGGTCGTTGTTGAAGTGAGAGTAGCTCAAGCTACCGTCAACAAAGACGTTGTTCGCGAAGTGAGCAGAAGAGTAGATGTAGGCAGTCTGGCTGTCTTGATCCACCTGACCAGAACGGTCATTCATATCACCTTTAGCGAAGCCTGCAGCCGCACCGACGATCCACTTAGCGTTGTTACCGTCAATTTTGGTATCAACACCGACCATGATGCCGTTAACATCCTGATCATAGTTGATGGTGCCGTTGTCGCCGTTGAAGTTACCACCGAAGTAGCTTACCCATGCGCCGCCGTTATCAGCCAGACCATGACGAGAGTTGGTCAGACGAGTACCAACGGTGTCTTGTTCCAGGTTCCAGATATTGGTGTTCGCAGACGGGATGCTCAGCGCCATGTTAGCGTAGTCGGTCAGCTCCATCTGTTGCAGAACAACGGTGTTACCACGCTGCTCAGCCTGATAGGTGTATGCACCCAGGTCAGCTTTGTTAGCAGCAGAGAAGGTCGCGTTGCTGTTGACGTCGTTTACATAGATAATTTCTTTATCTTTGTAATCAGCGATTGCGCCAGCGCCAGTTGCGTTGTCGATACGAACTTTGTAGTTACCGGTTGCCGCAACAACGTTGTCTACAGAGCTGTTATCCAGTTCAGTACCGTTGTCTACGTCGCCGTTACCGTTGATAGTCAGATGACCATCAGAGTTCATAGCAACAACACCGTAGCCGTAGTTAGCCTGAGCGGTATCCCAAGTACGGTCGTTCACCAGGTCAGCGTTCAGAACATAATCGCTGCTGTTGATATCGAACACACCAGAAACTACATTGCCGTTGTGGTCAGCGATGTTGCCGCTAGTCAGTTCCAGTTTGTCAGTACGGAAAGCTTCAGTATCAAACTGATCAACGTTCACATCCAGTACACCACCGTTAGTTACGGTGATGATATTGGCATACAGGTTAGAATAGTTATTCCAGCCAGTAGATTCGGTTAAATTAACGGTACTGTAGCTATCAACAGTCAGGTGGTCTGTAGCAACCAAACCATCTTCACCAATATTCAGTGAGGAGCCGTTGGTTAAACCAATGGTATCTGAGACCAGAGAGGAATCAGTAACATTTACCTGAGAGCCATTATTTACAGCTAATGTATCAATTACTGAACTATTAACGGTATTCCATTCTGAACCATTGTTCAGTGCTACGTTAAATACGCCGCTCTGGAATACCTTGTTGTCAATAATACGACCCCAATCGTTAGCTTCGATAGTGGCACCAGGGGTCAGGCTGTTCGGCGCAACATCATACATATCTGCCGGAGCAATTACTTCAGCACTCATGTTTGCTGAGCCAACCCACTTACTACCGTTGTTCAGAGTAATGTTCAGTTCATCAACGTTCTGAGCATCATCTACCCAACCACCGTTGGTATCAAGGACACCGTCACCATTGCTGTCATGGCCGGTTGAATAGAAGAATACGCCATCGTTATTCCAGTGGCTTGTGAACTCGACATCACCCAACAGGGTTGAATGGTCAAAGTTTACATTGTTTTTCATGGAATAATTTGAGCCAGCATTGTCAGAGAATGACAGAGCTACGTCATTTTCGCCACCATTACCAGCGTAATCACTTGGTTCAGCAGATTTACCGAAGAAGCCATTGCTTTCTTCCAGCGGAGTCTGTGACCCTGAAGTTACAGTGGAGTTAGACACATTAATGTTGTTGTCCCACTGATGATATTCGCTAGTATAAGTCGTGTTGCTTGTATTGCCTTCAGACAGCGCAATACCAGCTACACGGGAGTTGTTAGTAATATTGATATTGCTTTCAACATCAAGATTTACTGCAACACCCAGAGCGGTATAGAACGTTTCATTGGTTGACTTAGATTTATCACCATCAAGATATGTGTCAGTGAAGTAAAGAGCTTCATAGTCATCATCAATGGTGGAATTGGATACGTTCAGAGTGAATACGTCACCATCGTACCAATTGTAGTCAAGGTCAGTAGTGATTCCGTTATAGAAATTATAGCCATTATAGGTCTGTGGAGTTACAACTTCACCTTTAGCATTAACTTCTGCAGGAGTAATGCTGTAATAACCAAATGGCAGTTCAGAGGTGATTGCCCCATGAATTACTGAATTGCTGATATCTACCTGGTTAACAGAACCGCTAGCGTAATCATGATTCAAGTAATAAGTAGAAATGGTACCGTTAACGGTATCGCCTTTAAAGACAGTATCGAAATCGCCATTGGCATTGTTATAGTAAACAAAACCATTGTAAGTTACGTAGTTACCGTCTGAACCCATCGGGTCCATGCCGCCAGCATCGGCAATTCCATCATTGTCAGTGTCATACGGCCAAACTAAATCGGTCGTGGTGTTGTCATGATACCCCCAGGTATCATAGTTTGCTGCATTAGCCTGAGAGGTGATAGCCAGAGTGCAAGCCAATGCTAATTGTGATACTACAAGTTTCTTTTTCCAGGAGTGCATTTGTCATCCCTCCTCAGGGACGTAATAAGTTGATCCATCAATTATCAATGCATAGAAAACATATTATGTTTCGCGTTTACGATTATGCGGCGTTATAGAGGAATGGTTCAATTATTCTTTCCCCTAAGTCCGATTGCGGACATATATAAAGCACGTGAACACACACAAAGAAAGAAATAACAAAAACACAATATTTCAATACGTTAATGAAAGCGTTAATTTTAAAACATAGACCATGAAAATATAAAACAACAAAAACAGACAAATAATGTATCAATAAGCAATGAACTTTAAGCTATTCACTTTTTGGAAACGTCACCAAATCCCCAAAAACAATAATCTATGGCTATAAATAAAAATTAAAAATATTTTCAGTGAATATGAAATTATTGCTATTTCTATTACAAAGATGTCCTGACCTCTTTTTCATTCTCTTTTTGTCAACATCGCGACAACTTTCGTAAAACACACCCAGCCTGCTTCAGGTATACTATGCTCCTCGATTCCACAAACATCAGGCAGACCATGACAGATTTAATCCAACGCCCTCGTCGCCTGCGCAAATCTCCTGCGCTGCGCGCTATGTTTGAAGAGACAACACTTAGCCTTAACGACCTGGTGTTGCCGATCTTTGTTGAAGAAGAAATTGACGACTACAAAGCCGTTGAAGCCATGCCAGGCGTGATGCGCATTCCAGAGAAACATCTGGCACGCGAAATTGAACGCATCGCCAACGCCGGTATTCGTTCCGTGATGACTTTCGGCATCTCTCACCATACCGATGAAACCGGCAGCGATGCCTGGCGGGAAGATGGACTGGTGGCGCGTATGTCGCGCATCTGCAAGCAGACCGTGCCAGAAATGATCGTTATGTCAGACACCTGCTTCTGTGAATACACATCTCACGGTCACTGCGGTGTTCTGTGCGAGCATGGCGTCGACAACGACGCGACTCTGGAAAATTTAGGCAAGCAAGCTGTGGTTGCAGCTGCTGCAGGCGCAGACTTCATCGCCCCTTCTGCCGCGATGGATGGTCAGGTACAGGCGATTCGCCAGGCGCTGGACGCTGCGGGCTTTAAAGATACGGCGATTATGTCGTATTCGACCAAGTTCGCCTCCTCCTTTTATGGCCCGTTCCGTGAAGCTGCCGGAAGCGCATTAAAAGGCGACCGCAAAAGCTATCAGATGAACCCAATGAACCGTCGTGAGGCGATTCGTGAGTCGCTGCTGGATGAAGCCCAGGGCGCAGACTGCCTGATGGTTAAACCTGCCGGAGCATACCTCGACATCGTGCGTGAGCTGCGTGAACGTACTGAATTGCCGATTGGCGCGTATCAGGTGAGCGGTGAGTACGCGATGATTAAGTTCGCCGCGCTGGCGGGTGCTATAGATGAAGAGAAAGTCGTGCTCGAAAGCTTAGGTTCGATTAAGCGTGCGGGTGCGGATCTGATTTTCAGCTACTTTGCGCTGGATTTGGCTGAGAAGAAGATTCTGCGTTAATGATCATTATGCCGGGTTATCCAACCCGGCATTTCCCCCTTACCCCGCCCGATAAAACGGAATATCCCCAAGAATCGTCGCCCGATGCATAATCCGCCGCTGTGGCAGGTAATCCGCATTGGCATAGTGCTGAGTCACGCGGTTATCCCAAATCGCAATATCATTCGGTTGCCAGCGCCAGCGCACCTGAAACTCCGGTTTAGTGATATGGGCAAACAAAAAACCTAACAAGGCTTCGCTCTCTTTCTCGCTGACATCAACAATTCGTGTGGTAAAACCTTCGTTCACAAACAGCGCCTGTTTACCGGTCACCGGATGCGTTCGCACCACCGGATGTAGCAACGGTGGATTTTTCGCGACCGCCTCACGCCAGCGTTGATGCTCAGCCTCGGTTTTGCGGTACTTGTATTCCGGGAACGATTTACGGAAATCATGCTCCGCACGCAACCCGCTCAACAGCTGGCGGAAGGGAACAGAGAGCACCTCATATGCGGCAATACCACTGGCCCAGAGCGTATCGCCGCCGGTCGAGGGTAACTCTTTCGCCGCCAGAATCGCCCCTGCGGGTGGCGTTTGAATAAATGTCACATCGGTGTGCCAGTTGTCGTTATCCGGCGGATTATCGTTATGGGTATCCAGGACGATGATCTCGTCAACCCCTTCAGCATGAGGGTAAACAGGGTGAATATGCAGCTCGCCAAAACGCTGGGCCAGCGCGCGTTGCTGCTGCGGCGTAATAGCTTGATCGCGCAGAAACACCACATGATGGCGCAGCACCGCATGGTAAAGCTGTTCAAACTGATTATCGCTTAACGGGCGCGTTAAGTCGGCCCCCGTAATTTGTGCGCCAATATACGGCCCCAGCGGGGTAATGCTCAGACGTTCACTCATTGTACTTCTCCATGCCAGGGCGTCAGGCGGCGCTGTAACGCGCGCAGACCCAGTTCTAAAAGAAAGGCGATAATCGCAATCACCGCGATCCCCGCCAGCACCACGTCAGTCGCGAGAAATTCACCCGCTGACTGAACCATAAATCCTAAACCGCGCGTTGCGGCAATCAGCTCCGCCGCCACCAGCGTAGACCAGCCCACACCCAGACCAATGCGTAATCCGGTGAGGATTTCCGGCAGCGCGCCGGGCAAAATGACAAACCACAGCACCTGCGCACGGCTGGCACCCAGCGACTGGGCGGCACGAATGCGAACCTGCTGCGCGCTTTTCACCCCCGCCAGCGCCGACATCGCCACCGGCGCAAAAATCGCTAGATAGATCAGTAAGATCTTCGAGGTTTCGCCAATACCAAACCAGATCACCATCAGCGGCAAATAAGCCAGCGGCGGCACCGGACGATAAAGCTCGATTATCGGATCCAGAATGCCGCGCACCGTCGGGCTTAGCCCCATGGCGATCCCGACCGGAATACCGATCAACACCGCCGCGAGTAGCGCCAGCACAATGCGCGTCAGGCTAGCTGCCAGATGCTGCCACAGCGTGGCGTCCATAAATCCCTGCGGCCCGGCAATGGTGAGCAGTTTTGCCAGTACCTGTTGCGGTGGCGGCAAAAACAGCGGGCTAATCAGTTGCAGCGCCGCGACTACCCACCATACAGTGAGTAAAATCGCTAACGTGCCAATGCTTAAGGTCACCTGACGCGAGAGCGGCCAGCGCCATTTCAGCCGATGCGAATGCAGTTTTTCATTAATGAGCACACTCATGAGAACGCCTCCCGTTGCTCAAATACGCGGCTTAAAACATATTCGCGCATGGCGATGAATTGTGGATCGGACTTGATGCTGCGGCTCGACTCTCCCGCAACAAAGCGGCGGGCGAAGTTGAGCGGCAGCCGCTCCAGCACGCGGCCTGGGCCGGGTGAAAGCAGAACCAGTTCAGTCGCCATAAACACCGCTTCTTCTATATCGTGGGTAATCAACAGCACCTGCTTTCCCGTCTCCTGCCAGAGTTTCAGCAGCAGGGTTTGTATCTGGTCGCGGGTGAAGGCGTCCAGCGCACCAAACGGTTCGTCGAGTAATAACAGCTGGGGATTTGCCGCCAACGCGCGGGCAATCCCCACCCGCTGACGTTGACCACCGGAAAGCTGCCAGATGTAGCGTTTTTCTGCGCCTTCCAGCCCGACTTTTTTCACCATCTGGTGTGCGATTTCCAGTCGCTGCATTTTCTCTACACCTGCCAGTTGCAGGCCGAACGCCACGTTGTCCTGTACATTGCGCCACGGTAACAACCCTTCATTCTGAAAAACTACGCCACGCTCTGCTCCCGGTCCCTGAATACCCTTACCCGCCAGTTGAATGCTGCCATGCTGATAAGGCACAAAACCAGCAATCAAATTCAGCAACGTAGTTTTGCCGCAGCCAGACGGCCCCAGAACTACCAGAAGCTCGCCGCTTTCCAGCGTCAGGTTGATATCTTCCAGTGCCGGTTTGCCGCCATAATCGGCGTAAAGATGAGAAATTTGCAGCATCTGCGCCTCCTTTTATTGCACGAAGCGCGAGGTAACGTACTGGCTGTAATCATTCGCTACAGCCGGGACTTTGCCCTGCTCTTTCAAAAACTGCGCGGTGTCGATGATCGCTTTGTTCACCGGTCCGGTCAGTTCTGCCGTTTGTTGCTGCGGCGTCAGATAGGTATTCCCCTTCACCAGCCCCGGAACGTCACCTTCCGGCACGCCGCTTAACCGCGCCAGTTTGCTGATGTTTTCCGGCTGTTTCAGCCACGCGTCTGGGTTAGCAATGTACGGTTGCTGAGCATCGATGGCGCTTTTAGCGAACGCTTTCACGACCTCAGGATGTTTCTCGGCAAAATCTTTCCGCACGACCCATACGTCCAGTGTCGGCGCGCCCCACTGCCCGACCTGTTCAGAATCGGTCAGCACCTTGCCATCTTTTTCCAGGGCGTTAACCGCCGGTGCCCAGACATAAGCACCATCAATATCTCCCCGCTGCCATGCGGCGATAATCGCGGGCGGCTGCAGGTTCACAATCTCAACTTGCCCAGGTTTAATACCCCAGTGTTTCAGCGCCGCCAGCAAGCTGTAGTGGGTGGTGGAGATAAACGGTACGGCGATGCGTTTACCAATCAAGTCTTCCGGTTTACTGATAGTTTTCTTTACCACCAGCGCTTCGGAGTTACCCAGTTTTGACGCCAGCAAGAAGACTTCAATCGGCACCTGTTGGCTGGTTGCAACCGCTAACGGGCTGGAACCGAGGTTGCCGATTTGCACGTCGCCCGAAGCCAGCGCCCGCACGATGCTGGCTCCACTGTCAAACTTACGCCAGTCCACGGTTGCTCCGCTTTCTTTAGCAAAGGTGTTGTCGGCCTGAGCCACTTTCGCCGGTTCGGCGGAGGTTTGATACGCCACGGTGACGTTCACCGCTTGCGCCTGAAAAGCGATGAATGCCAGTGCGGCAAGAAATGTGTTACGCGATGAAATTGCCATGATTGTCTGCTCCCCCGTCTTGTTATGGGAGCAGTATTCAGGAATAAAAACATTCATTAAAAGAATTAGTCGTTATCGTACAGATGATTTTATTCTTAGCAAAAAAGCGGCAAAGGAAAGATTAAATATGCAATTACGCCCACTCTGATAACTCAGTAAATTACTGCACTTCATTTTATTAATGCATAAACAAGCAGGTTCTAATGTCTGTTATTTTATTAACAGCAACACATATAATGAAACCATTATATTCACATTGCATATATAAATGTATCATTCTCAATCAACCACATAATGTATTCACATAATGTATATAATCAATATTTGTGCATAGAACATATTTTTAATATGCAATTAATTGACAAACTAAATCACATTTAAATACAATATATAAAACAAAATAACCATACAAACCAAACACACAAACACTTAACATATGAACTACATAAAAGATTACACACTCTTATCCCCGTACCTGACAGCCCCTTGTTTTTCAGCTATCAGCTATTTTTAACACTTAAAAATTAGCATCTGTCTGCGTCAGAGGTTACGTCTCTGGGGGCGTCGTTGTGCTTGTAGTATAATAAATAAAATGGAGTGTCATAAAGTGGATAAGGTTTTAGATTCAGCGATCCTTTCTTCGGCAAATAAAAGAAAGGGTATCCTTGCCATTGGCGCGCATCCTGACGATATAGAATTAGGCTGTGGCGCATCGCTAGCTCGCCTTGCGCAAAAAGGAATTTATATTGCTACCGTGGTGATGACTACCGGTAATTCTGGCGTAGATGGAATAATCGATCGCCACGAAGAATCACGCAACGCTCTAAAGATATTAGGGTGCCACCAAACTATTCATCTTAATTTTGCTGACACCCGCGCTCATTTACAGCTCAATGATATGATTTCTGCCCTGGAAAACATCATAAAAAATCAAATTCCCTCTGATGTTGAAATTATACGTGTATATACCATGCATGATGCTGACCGCCATCAGGATCATCTTGCAGTCTATCAAGCCTCAATGGTTGCCTGTCGCGCTATTCCGCAAATTCTCGGCTATGAAACACCAAGTACCTGGCTTTCATTTATGCCTCAGGTTTTTGAATCCGTGAAAGAAGAATATTTTTCTCTTAAACTGACTGCGTTAAAAAAACATAAAAGTCAGAGCCAGCGAGATTATATGCGCCCGGAGCGTCTGCGTGCAGTTGCTCAATTTCGCGGGCAACAGGTCAATAGCGATCTGGGTGAAGGTTTTGTTATTCATAAAATGATTCTTTGAGCAAATTGCATGAAAACCTGGATCTTTATATGTATGGCCGTAGCAATATTGCTATGGTTTCTGAGTACGTTAAGGCGTAAGCCCAGCCAAAAGAAAGGCTGTATTGACGCCATTATACCTGCTTATAACGAAGGCCCGTGTCTGGCGCAGTCACTGGATAATCTGCTGCGTAACCCTTATTTTTGCCGGGTAATTTGCGTTAACGACGGCTCCACGGACAATACCGAAGCGGTCATGGCGGAAGTCAAACGCAAATGGGGCGACCGCTTTGTTGCCGTCACGCAAAAAAATACCGGTAAAGGTGGTGCGCTGATGAATGGCCTCAATTACGCCACCTGCGATCAGGTTTTTTTAAGTGATGCCGACACCTATGTTCCGCCCGATCAAGACGGAATGGGCTATATGCTGGCGGAAATTGAGCGTGGCGCTGATGCCGTAGGCGGCATTCCCTCTACTGCGTTGAAAGGCGCGGGTCTGTTACCACACATCCGCGCGACCGTAAAGTTGCCGATGATTGTTATGAAGCGCACGCTACAGCAGCTTCTGGGCGGCGCACCGTTTATCATCAGCGGTGCCTGCGGGATGTTCCGTACTGATGTATTGCGTAAGTTCGGTTTCTCGGATCGTACTAAAGTCGAAGACCTTGATCTCACCTGGACATTGGTGGCAAACGGCTACCGTATTCGGCAGGCGAATCGCTGCATCGTATACCCACAGGAATGTAACAGTCCGCGTGAGGAGTGGCGCCGCTGGCGGCGTTGGATTGTGGGCTACGCGGTCTGTATGCGCCTGCATAAAAGACTTTTATTTAGCCGCTTCGGTATCTTCAGTATATTTCCTATGCTGTTGGTTGTGCTTTATGGCGTTGGTATTTATCTCACTACCTGGTTTAATGAATTCATCACCACCGGGCCACATGGTGTGGTGTTGGCAATGTTCCCGCTTATCTGGGTCGGCGTAGTTTGTGTTATTGGTGCATTTAGCGCCTGGTTTCATCGTTGCTGGTTGTTGGTGCCTTTAGCACCGCTTTCCGTTGTGTATGTATTATTAGCTTATGCCATCTGGATTATTTATGGACTTATTGCCTTTTTTACTGGACGCGAACCTCAGCGCGACAAACCCACCCGCTATTCCGCACTGGTGGAAGCGTCAACCGCTTATTCCCACCCTTCTGTCACAGGAACTGAAAAACTATCTGAAGCTTAATGTTAAAGAGAAAAATATTCAGATTGCAGACCAGGTGATTATTGATGAAAGTGCCGGTGAGGTTGTTATCGGCGCGAATACCCGTATTTGCCACGGTGCCGTTATTCAGGGTCCGGTAGTGATTGGCGCAAACTGCCTGATAGGTAATTATGCGTTTATTCGTCCTGGCACAATAATCAGCAATGGCGTAAGAATTGGTTTTGCCACCGAAATTAAAAATGCGGTTATTGAAGCGGAAGCCACGATTGGTCCGCAATGCTTTATTGCCGACTCGGTAGTTGCAAACCAGGCATATTTGGGCGCACAAGTACGAACCAGTAATCATCGTCTGGATGAACAGCCCGTGTCTGTTCGAACTCCAGATGGAATTATCGCTACCGGATGCGATAAATTAGGTTGTTATATCGGGCAGCGTTCACGCCTTGGCGTACAAGTTATTATTTTGCCTGGGCGAATTATTTCCCCGAACACGCAACTTGGCCCGCGCGTGATTGTAGAACGTAATTTACCTACCGGAACTTATTCACTCCGACAAGAACTTATCCGTACAGGAGATTAAAATGATAAAACGGACGTTATTAGCGGCGGCAATTTTTAGCGCATTACCCGTTTATGCCGGGTTAACTTCCATTACCGCGGGCTACGATTTTACCGATTATTCTGGCGATCATGGCAACCGTAATTTAGCGTATGCTGAACTGGTGGCGAAAGTTGAAAACGCAACGCTGCTTTTTAATCTTTCCCAGGGGCGTCGTGATTATGAAACTGAACATTTCAATGCCACTCGCGGCCAGGGTGCAGTCTGGTACAAATGGAATAACTGGCTGACAACCCGAACGGGTATTGCCTTTGCGGATAATACGCCGGTCTTTGCCCGCCAGGATTTTCGTCAGGATATTAACCTGGCCCTGTTGCCAAAAACGCTTTTCACGACCGGTTATCGCTACACTAAATATTACGATGATGTCGAAGTCGATGCCTGGCAAGGTGGCATATCACTCTATACTGGCCCGGTGATCACCAGCTATCGCTATACCCATTATGACTCCAGCGATGCAGGTGGTAGTTACAGCAATATGATTTCCGTGCGTCTGAATGACCCGCGCGGCACTGGTTACACGCAACTATGGCTAAGCCGCGGAACAGGTGCTTACACCTACGACTGGACGCCAGAAACACGCTACGGCAGCATGAAGAGCATCAGTTTACAACGTATTCAACCGCTGACTGAGCAACTTAATCTCGGGTTGACGGCAGGTAAAGTGTGGTACGACACCCCAACCGATGATTATAACGGTCTGCAACTTGCAGCCCATCTGACCTGGAAATTCTGATTCCTTCTGCCGCCCGCTATCCGGGGCGGCCTTCCCTGCCGATTAGCCCCCACCACCTTTCCTCTTTGTTTTCCGACTACATTCACCGGATAAATTTTATTCTCCAGTGTTATATACTA
Source organism: Escherichia sp. WS1118 (assembly GCF_046487695.1). NCBI lineage: Bacteria > Pseudomonadati > Pseudomonadota > Gammaproteobacteria > Enterobacterales > Enterobacteriaceae > Escherichia > Escherichia sp. WS1118. The sequence goes on from NZ_JBJQIZ010000003.1 coordinate 328,950, forward strand.
TAGGGGGGTATGCATTGACATATAGCATACCCCCCTATAGTATATTGCGTGCAGATGATGAGGTGCGAAATGCCCAGTACTCCGGAAGAGAAGAAAAAGGTCCTTACTCGAGTTCGTCGTATTCGGGGGCAGATTGATGCTCTGGAACGGTCGCTGGAGGGTGATGCCGAATGCCGTGCCATACTCCAACAGATCGCTGCCGTTCGGGGCGCGGCTAACGGGCTGATGGCAGAAGTGCTTGAAAGCCATATCCGGGAAACGTTTGACCGAAATGACTGCTACAGCCGCGAAGTCAGCCAATCCGTTGACGACACTATTGAACTGGTTCGTGCCTATCTTAAATAGCTGAATCTATTACCATATTGAGGAAGAGCGAGAGATGAAATCACGTGCTGCCGTTGCATTTGCTCCCGGTAAACCGCTGGAAATCGTTGAAATTGACGTTGCACCACCGAAAAAAGGTGAAGTGCTGATTAAAGTCACCCATACCGGTGTTTGCCATACCGACGCATTTACCCTCTCCGGCGATGACCCGGAAGGTGTCTTCCCGGTGGTTCTCGGTCACGAAGGGGCCGGGGTTGTAGTTGAAGTCGGTGAAGGCGTAACCAGCGTCAAACCTGGCGACCATGTGATCCCGCTTTACACCGCAGAGTGCGGCGAGTGTGAGTTCTGTCGTTCTGGCAAAACCAACCTGTGTGTCGCGGTTCGCGAAACGCAGGGCAAAGGCTTGATGCCAGACGGCACCACCCGTTTTTCTTACAACGGGCAGCCGCTTTATCACTACATGGGATGCTCAACATTCAGTGAATACACCGTGGTAGCGGAAGTGTCTCTGGCCAAAATTAATCCAGAAGCGAACCATGAACACGTCTGCCTGCTGGGCTGTGGCGTGACCACCGGTATTGGCGCGGTACACAACACAGCTAAAGTCCAGCCAGGTGATTCTGTTGCCGTGTTTGGTCTTGGCGCGATTGGTCTGGCAGTGGTTCAGGGCGCGCGTCAGGCGAAAGCGGGACGGATTATCGCTATCGATACCAACCCGAAGAAATTCGAACTGGCGCGTCGCTTCGGTGCCACCGACTGCATTAACCCGAATGACTACGACAAACCGATTAAAGATGTCCTGCTGGATATCAACAAATGGGGTATCGACCATACCTTTGAATGCATCGGTAACGTCAACGTGATGCGTGCGGCGCTGGAAAGTGCGCACCGCGGCTGGGGTCAATCGGTGATCATCGGTGTCGCAGGATCTGGTCAGGAAATCTCCACCCGTCCATTCCAGTTGGTCACCGGTCGCGTATGGAAAGGTTCCGCGTTTGGCGGCGTGAAAGGTCGTTCCCAGTTACCGGGTATGGTTGAAGATGCGATGAAAGGTGATATCGATCTGGAACCGTTTGTCACGCATACAATGAGCCTGGATGAAATTAATGACGCCTTCGACCTGATGCATGAAGGTAAATCCATTCGAACCGTAATTCGTTACTGATTTCCCGCTGGTTTACCCCGTCCAGTTCAGACGGGGTTCTTAATACTCTCCCCGGGCAGCCGTCCGGGGGATTAACCGTGAGATAATGACTGATGGAACTCATTGAAAAACATGCCAGCTTTGGCGGCTGGCAAAATGTGTATCGGCATTATTCCCAATCACTGAAATGTGAAATGAATGTCGGCGTCTATCTCCCACCAAAAGCCGAGAATGAAAAATTGCCGGTGTTGTACTGGCTTTCAGGCCTGACCTGCAACGAGCAGAATTTCATTACTAAATCGGGGATGCAGCGTTACGCGGCTGAGCACAACATTATTGTTGTTGCGCCGGACACCAGTCCGCGAGGCAGTCATGTCGCAGATGCTGACCGTTACGATCTCGGGCAAGGTGCCGGGTTTTACCTGAACGCGACGCAAGCGCCGTGGAATGAACATTACAAAATGTATGACTATATCCGCAACGAGCTGCCGAATTTAGTGATGCATCATTTTCCAGCAACGGCCAGAAAGTCTATCTCAGGTCATTCTATGGGCGGGCTGGGCGCGCTGGTGCTGGCGTTACGTAACCCAGATGAATATGCCAGCGTCTCGGCGTTTTCGCCCATTGTCTCCCCATCGCAAGTACCGTGGGGACAGCAAGCCTTTGCCGCATATCTTGGTGAAAATAAAGATGCCTGGTTGGATTACGACCCGGTGAGTCTTATTTCACAAGGTCAACGCGTTGCGGAAATCATGGTTGATCAGGGATTGAGTGATGATTTTTACGCAGAACAGCTGCGGACTCCAAATCTTGAAAAGATCTGCCAGGAGATGAATATCAAGACGTTAATCCGTTATCACGAGGGTTATGATCACAGCTATTATTTTGTCTCCAGTTTTATTGGCGAGCATATTGCGTACCACGCCAATAAACTGAATATGCGTTGATAATAGTGCACGACTGCCGGATGCGGCGTAAACGCCTTATCCGGCCCACATTTCGCTCGTAAACCGTAGGCCTGATAAGACGCGAAAAGCGTCGCATCAGGCATCTGCGCACGGCTGCCGGATGCGGCGTGAACGCCTTATCCGGCCTACACTTCGCCCATAAACCGTAGGCCTGATAAGACGCGTAAGCGTCGCATCAGGCATCACTGCACGGCTTATCTATGTTTACCACATCAAATCATCAGGCACTTTGAAGTCGGCATACGGATCGTCTTCATCCTGCTCTTCGGCGCTGAGCGCGCTGTGCAACACAATACTGCTGGCATCACGCTGAGCAATTTTATCGGCAACGCTGGCGGGAATAATGGCGTATTCACCTTCGTTATTGTTATCGACCAACAAGCGGGCAATCGCCAGACGACCATTAATCAACTGCGTTTGCGTGATTTTATCGACAAAGATTTTCTTAATCAGATTGCCGTCAGTGAAGTTAAAACCAATATCGCCATTGGCAATGGTGATTCGGTTCATTTCAATGAGCTGCTTCACCTGGGCTTTATATTCTTTCGCCAACGCCGCTTGTTTTTGCTGTTCGCTAAGCTGTTTATCACGCTCAAGCTGTGCCTTTTTATTTTCTTCTACCGCAGCCCGAGCTTCACGCGCCTGAACGCGCGATTTTTTCGCCGTTCTCTCCACCTTCGCCGCTTTTTTGCTGGTGACTAGTCCCGCTTTGAGCAACTGCTCTTGTAAGGTAAGTTTTGCCATCTTTGTTTCCAAACCCGCTGAATAATTTTTAGCGAGTATACCTGTAAACGCCGTAGGTGTATTGGCGTGGGTTTTCTCTCACCTGTGACCTGGCGTCAGCATTTTAAATCTCACTTCGGCGTCAGCCCCGCCGAATGGCGCAAAACCTTTCGTGGTATGGCATGATAGCGCCCGGAAGAGAGTCAATTCAGGGTGGTGAATGTGAAACCAGTAACGCTATACGATGTCGCAGAGTATGCCGGTGTCTCTTATCAGACCGTTTCCCGCGTGGTGAACCAGGCCTGCCACGTTTCTGCGAAAACGCGGGAAAAAGTGGAAGCGGCGATGGCGGAGCTGAATTACATTCCCAACCGCGTGGCACAACAACTGGCGGGCAAACAGTCGTTGCTGATTGGCGTTGCCACCTCCAGTCTGGCCCTGCACGCGCCGTCGCAAATTGTCGCGGCGATTAAATCTCGCGCCGATCAATTGGGTGCCAGCGTGGTGGTGTCGATGGTTGAACGAAGCGGCGTCGAAGCCTGTAAAGCGGCGGTGCACAATCTTCTCGCGCAACGCGTCAGTGGACTGATCATTAACTATCCGCTGGATGACCAGGATGCCATTGCTGTGGAAGCTGCCTGCGCTAATGTTCCGGCGTTATTTCTTGATGTCTCTGACCAGACTCCCATCAACAGTATTATTTTCTCCCATGAAGACGGTACGCGACTGGGCGTGGAGCACCTGGTCGCATTGGGTCACCAGCAAATCGCGCTGTTAGCAGGCCCATTAAGTTCTGTCTCGGCGCGTCTGCGTCTGGCGGGCTGGCATAAATATCTCACACGCAATCAAATTCAGCCGATAACAGAACGGGAAGGCGACTGGAGTGCCATGTCCGGTTTTCAACAAACCATGCAAATGCTAAATGAGGGCATCGTTCCCACTGCGATGCTGGTTGCCAACGATCAGATGGCACTGGGCGCAATGCGCGCCATTACCGAGTCCGGGCTGCGCGTTGGTGCGGATATCTCGGTAGTGGGATACGACGATACCGAAGACAGCTCGTGTTATATCCCGCCGTTAACCACCATCAAACAGGATTTTCGCCTGCTGGGGCAAACCAGCGTGGACCGCTTGCTGCAACTCTCTCAGGGCCAGGCGGTGAAGGGCAATCAGCTGTTGCCCGTCTCACTGGTGAAAAGAAAAACCACCCTTCCGCCCAATACGCAAACCGCCTCTCCCCGCGCGTTGGCCGATTCATTAATGCAGCTGGCACGACAAGTTTCCCGACTGGAAAGCGGGCAGTGAGCGCAACACAATTAATGTGAGTCAGCTCACTCATTAGGCACCCCAGTCTTTACACTCTATGTGTCCGGCTCGTATGTTGTGTGAAATTGTGAGCGGATAACAATTTCACACAGGATACAGCTATGACTATGATTACGGATTCTCTGGCCGTCGTATTACAACGTCGTGACTGGGAAAACCCTGGCGTTACCCAACTTAATCGCCTTGCGGCACATCCCCCTTTCGCCAGCTGGCGTAATAGCGAAGAGGCCCGCACCGATCGCCCTTCCCAACAGTTGCGCAGCCTGAATGGCGAATGGCGCTTTGCCTGGTTTCCGGCACCAGAAGCGGTGCCGGAAAGCTGGCTGGAGCGCGATCTTCCTGACGCCGATACTGTCGTCGTCCCCTCAAACTGGCAGATGCACGGTTACGATGCGCCTATCTACACCAACGTGACCTATCCCATTACGGTCAATCCGCCGTTTGTTCCCGCGGAGAATCCGACAGGTTGTTACTCGCTCACATTTAATATTGATGAAAGCTGGCTACAGGAAGGCCAGACGCGAATTATTTTTGATGGCGTTAACTCGGCGTTTCATCTGTGGTGCAACGGGCGCTGGGTCGGTTACGGCCAGGACAGCCGTTTGCCGTCTGAATTTGACCTGAGCGCATTTTTACACGCCGGAGAAAACCGCCTCGCGGTGATGGTGCTGCGCTGGAGTGACGGCAGTTATCTGGAAGATCAGGATATGTGGCGGATGAGCGGCATTTTCCGTGACGTCTCGTTGCTGCATAAACCGACCACGCAAATCAGCGATTTCCAAGTTACCACTCGCTTTAATGATGATTTCAGCCGCGCGGTACTGGAGGCAGAAGTTCAGATGTACGGCGAGCTGCGCGATGAACTGCGGGTGACGGTTTCTTTGTGGCAGGGTGAAACGCAGGTCGCCAGCGGCACCGCGCCTTTCGGCGGTGAAATTATCGATGAGCGTGGCGGTTATGCCGATCGCGTCACGCTACGCCTGAACGTTGAAAATCCGGAACTGTGGAGCGCCGAAATCCCGAATCTCTATCGTGCGGTGGTTGAACTGCACACCGCCGACGGCACGCTGATTGAAGCAGAAGCCTGCGATGTCGGTTTCCGCGAGGTGCGGATTGAAAATGGTCTGCTGCTGCTGAACGGCAAGCCGTTGCTGATTCGCGGCGTTAACCGTCACGAGCATCATCCTCTGCATGGTCAGGTCATGGATGAGCAGACGATGGTGCAGGATATCCTGCTGATGAAGCAGAACAACTTTAACGCCGTGCGCTGTTCGCATTATCCGAACCATCCGCTGTGGTACACGCTGTGCGACCGCTACGGCCTGTATGTGGTGGATGAAGCCAATATTGAAACCCACGGCATGGTGCCAATGAATCGTCTGACCGATGATCCGCGCTGGCTACCCGCGATGAGCGAACGCGTAACGCGGATGGTGCAGCGCGATCGTAATCACCCGAGTGTGATCATCTGGTCGCTGGGGAATGAGTCAGGCCACGGCGCTAATCACGACGCACTCTATCGCTGGATCAAATCTGTCGATCCTTCCCGCCCGGTACAGTATGAAGGCGGCGGAGCCGACACCTCCGCAACCGATATTATTTGCCCGATGTACGCGCGCGTGGATGAAGACCAGCCCTTCCCGGCGGTGCCGAAATGGTCCATCAAAAAATGGCTTTCGCTGCCTGGAGAAATGCGCCCGCTGATCCTTTGCGAATATGCCCACGCGATGGGTAACAGTCTTGGCGGCTTCGCTAAATACTGGCAGGCGTTTCGTCAGTACCCCCGTTTACAGGGCGGCTTCGTCTGGGACTGGGTGGATCAGTCGCTGATTAAATATGATGAAAACGGCAACCCGTGGTCGGCTTACGGCGGTGATTTTGGCGATACGCCGAACGATCGCCAGTTCTGCATGAACGGTCTGGTCTTTGCCGACCGCACGCCGCATCCGGCGCTGACGGAAGCAAAACACCAGCAGCAGTATTTCCAGTTCCGTTTATCCGGGCGAATCATCGAAGTGACCAGCGAATACCTGTTCCGTCATAGCGATAACGAGTTCCTGCACTGGTCGGTGGCGCTGGATGGCAAGTCGCTGGCAAGCGGTGAAGTGCCTCTGGATGTTGGCCCGCAAGGTAAGCAGTTGATTGAACTGCCTGAACTGCCGCAGCCGGAGAGCGCCGGACAACTCTGGCTAACGGTACGCGTAGTGCAACCAAACGCGACCGCATGGTCAGAAGCCGGACACATCAGCGCCTGGCAGCAATGGCGTCTGGCGGAAAACCTCAGCGTGACACTCCCCTCCGCGTCCCACGCCATCCCTCAACTGACCACCAGCGGAACGGATTTTTGCATCGAGCTGGGTAATAAGCGTTGGCAATTTAACCGCCAGTCAGGCTTTCTTTCACAGATGTGGATTGGCGATGAAAAACAACTGCTGACCCCGCTGCGCGATCAGTTCACCCGTGCGCCGCTGGATAACGACATTGGCGTAAGTGAAGCGACCCGCATTGACCCTAACGCCTGGGTCGAACGCTGGAAGGCGGCGGGCCATTACCAGGCCGAAGCGGCGTTGTTGCAGTGCACGGCAGATACACTTGCCGACGCGGTGCTGATTACGACCGCCCACGCGTGGCAGCATCAGGGGAAAACCTTATTTATCAGCCGGAAAACCTACCGGATTGATGGGCACGGTGAGATGGTCATCAATGTGGATGTTGCGGTGGCAAGCGATACACCGCATCCGGCGCGGATTGGCCTGACCTGCCAGCTGGCGCAGGTCGCAGAGCGGGTAAACTGGCTCGGCCTGGGGCCGCAAGAAAACTATCCCGACCGCCTTACTGCAGCCTGTTTTGACCGCTGGGATCTGCCATTGTCAGACATGTATACCCCGTACGTCTTCCCGAGCGAAAACGGTCTGCGCTGCGGGACGCGCGAATTGAATTATGGCCCACACCAGTGGCGCGGCGACTTCCAGTTCAACATCAGCCGCTACAGCCAACAACAACTGATGGAAACCAGCCATCGCCATCTGCTGCACGCGGAAGAAGGCACATGGCTGAATATCGACGGTTTCCATATGGGGATTGGTGGCGACGACTCCTGGAGCCCGTCAGTATCGGCGGAATTCCAGCTGAGCGCCGGTCGCTACCATTACCAGTTGGTCTGGTGTCAAAAATAATAATAACCGGGCAGGCCATGTCTGCCCGTATTTCGCGTAAGGAAATCCATTATGTACTATTTAAAAAACACAAACTTTTGGATGTTCGGTTTATTCTTTTTCTTTTACTTTTTTATCATGGGGGCCTACTTCCCGTTTTTCCCGATTTGGCTACATGACATCAACCATATCAGCAAAAGTGATACGGGTATTATTTTTGCCGCTATTTCTCTGTTCTCGCTATTATTCCAACCGCTGTTTGGTCTGCTTTCTGACAAACTCGGGCTGCGCAAATACCTGCTGTGGATTATTACCGGCATGTTAGTGATGTTTGCGCCGTTCTTTATTTTTATCTTCGGACCACTGTTACAATACAACATTTTAGTAGGATCGATTGTTGGTGGTATTTATCTTGGCTTTTGTTTTAACGCCGGTGCGCCAGCAGTAGAGGCATTTATCGAGAAAGTCAGCCGTCGCAGTAATTTCGAATTTGGTCGCGCGCGGATGTTTGGCTGTGTTGGCTGGGCGCTGTGTGCCTCGATTGTCGGCATCATGTTCACCATCAATAATCAGTTTGTTTTCTGGCTGGGTTCTGGCTGTGCACTCATCCTCGCCGTTTTACTCTTTTTCGCCAAAACGGATGCGCCCTCTTCAGCCACGGTTGCCAATGCGGTAGGTGCCAACCATTCGGCATTTAGCCTTAAGCTGGCGCTGGAACTGTTCAGACAGCCAAAACTGTGGTTTTTGTCACTGTATGTTATTGGCGTTTCCTGCACCTACGATGTTTTTGACCAACAGTTTGCTAATTTCTTTACTTCGTTTTTTGCTACCGGTGAACAGGGTACGCGGGTATTTGGCTACGTAACGACAATGGGCGAATTACTTAATGCCTCGATTATGTTCTTTGCGCCACTGATCATTAATCGCATCGGTGGGAAAAATGCCCTGCTGCTGGCTGGCACTATTATGTCTGTACGTATTATTGGCTCATCGTTCGCCACCTCAGCGCTGGAAGTGGTTATTCTGAAAACGCTGCATATGTTTGAAGTACCGTTCCTGCTGGTGGGCTGCTTTAAATATATTACCAGCCAGTTTGAAGTGCGTTTTTCAGCGACGATTTATCTGGTCTGTTTCTGCTTCTTTAAGCAACTGGCGATGATTTTTATGTCTGTACTGGCGGGCAATATGTATGAAAGCATCGGTTTCCAGGGCGCTTATCTGGTGCTGGGTCTGGTGGCGCTGGGCTTCACCTTAATTTCCGTGTTCACGCTTAGCGGCCCCGGCCCGCTTTCCTTGCTGCGTCGTCAGGTGAATGAAGTCGCTTAAGCAATCAATGTCGGATGCGGCGCGAGCGCCTTATCCGACCAACATATCAGGGCGGAATGATCGCAATGAACATGTCGATGACAGAAAGAATAAAAGCAGGCAAGCTATTTACCGATATGTGCGAAGGCTTACCTGAAAAAAGACTTCGTGGAAAAACGTTAATGTATGAGTTTAATCACTCGCATCCATCAGAAGTTGATAAAAGAGAAAGTCTGATTAAAGAAATGTTTGCCACGGTAGGGGAAAACGCCTGGGTAGAACCCCCCGTCTATTTCTCTTACGGTTCCAACATCTATATAGGCCGCAATTTTTATGCAAATTTCAATTTAACCATTGTCGACGACTACACGGTAACGATCGGTGATAACGTACTGATTGCACCCAACGTTACTCTTTCCGTTACGGGACACCCGGTACACCATGAATTGAGAAAAAACGGAGAGATGTACTCTTTTCCGATAACGATTGGCAATAACGTCTGGATCGGAAGTCATGTGGTTATTAATCCAGGCGTCACCATCGGGGATAATTCTGTTATTGGCGCGGGTAGTGTCGTCACAAAAGACATTCCACCAAACGTCGTGGCTGCTGGCGTTCCTTGTCGGGTTATTCGCGAAATAAACGACCGGGATAAGCAATATTATTTCAAAGATTTTAAAGTTGAGTCTTCAGTTTAAATAAGCAAAATTGCCTGATGCGCTCCGCTTATCAGGCCTACAATTTCAGAGATCTACGTAGGCCGGATAAGGTGTTCACGCCGCATCCGGCATAAACTACGCTCGCGGTAACCCAGCCGATTACCGTTTGTAATCGATGGCTTCTGGCTGCTCCAGATATACGGTGGTTTGTGCCGGTTGTGTGCTGGCAATCACCTTGCCGCCACGTACCGAATAACGTACCGGAACCTGACGGCGCAGCGCATCAAACCCATTTTCAGCCGGCAGGATAATCAGGTTGGCGCTGTTTCCGGCGGCAATGCCGTAATCCTGCAAATTCAACGTCCTGGCGCTGTGGTGGGTGATTAAATTCAGGCCGTCGTTAATCTGCCCGTAGCCCATCAGCTGGCAAACATGCAGCCCCATATGCAGCACTTGCAGCATATTCGCCGTTCCCAGCGGATACCACGGATCGAAGACATCATCGTGACCAAAGCAGACGTTAATGCCGGACTCCAGCATCTCTTTAACGCGCGTGATGCCGCGACGTTTTGGATACGTATCGAAACGTCCTTGCAGATGAATATTGACCAACGGGTTGGCGACAAAGTTAATACCGGACATTTTCAGCAAACGAAACAGGCGCGAAGTATACGCCCCGTTATAGGAGTGCATTGCCGTAGTATGGCTGGCGGTGACTCGCGCGCCCATGCCTTCACGGTGCGCCAGGGCAGCAACGGTTTCGACAAAGCGTGATTGCTCATCATCAATCTCGTCACAGTGAACATCGATGAGACGGTCGTATTTTTGCGCCAGGGCGAAGGTTTTATGCAGCGACTCCACGCCATATTCACGGGTAAATTCAAAATGCGGAATCGCCCCAACAACGTCTGCCCCTAAGCGTAACGCCTCTTCCAGCAACGCTTCACCATTGGGATACGACAAAATCCCTTCCTGCGGGAAGGCGACGATTTGTAGATCAATCCACGGCGCAACTTCCTGTTTCACTTCCAGCATTGCTTTCAGCGCAGTCAGCGTTGCGTCCGAAACATCGACATGGGTACGCACATGCTGAATGCCGTTGGCAATCTGCCATTTCAGCGTTTGCCATGCGCGTTGTTTCACATCGTCATGAGTTAATAACGCTTTGCGCTCGGCCCAGCGTTCAATGCCTTCAAACAGCGTGCCGGACTGATTCCAGTTCGGTTGTCCGGCGGTTTGCGTGGTGTCCAGGTGAATATGCGGCTCCACAAACGGCGGTAAAACTAAACCTTGTTCGGCATCCAGGCTGTTTTCAGTTATGGGCATCACCCCGGATTGCGCATCAATGGCGCTGATTTTTCCGTCGTGAAAATGAATCTGCCACAGCCCCTCTTTGCCGGGTAACCGGGCGTTAATAATTGTTTGTAAAGCGTTATTCGACACTGTTAGCCTCCACATGCGTCATTGCTGCTGTCGTTTTACGATTCAAAATCGGGTTAAGGATCAGATAGCTCAGCGCGCCACCTAATACCGCGTTGACCGGAACAATTCCCGGTAACCAGTGGCCTGCGGCAATCCCCAGCGCGACCGCCAGAATCGCCACCCAATTGACACTCATCATACGCGTGGTCGCAAAGTGCTCATAGCGGCGACGGTTCATCAGATAATCAGCGATGATCACGCCGCCCACCGGAGGAATAGCTGCCGAAAGGAAGGTCAACCAGCCGACAAAATTGTTATACAGCCATAATGCGCAGACCGTACCGATAATACCGTTAATCACCGAAAGGGTTTTGCTCGACATACCGGTAATGTTGGCGAAACCTAAACCCGACGCATAGAGCGCATTATCGTTGGTGGTCCAGATATTCAGCCCCAGCACCACAATCGCAGGCAGCAGCAGGCCCTGAGCAATCATCACATCAGAGATATCCGCCATCCCCAGTGCCGCAGCGCCCGCTGCACCGAAAATAAACATCAACGAGTTGCCGAGGAAAAAGGCCACCATCGCCACCAGCACCGCCAGTTTGGCATTGCGACCAAACCGGACAAAGTCAGCGGTGAGCGTACCCGCACTGATGAATGACCCCACAACCAGCGCCAGCGCGACATTGAAATCTAACGGTTGTGCGGGAACGACCGCTTTTAATGCGTCCAGTCCGCCCATGCCGTTAACGGCCAGCCACACGGAATAACCGCCAAGGCAGGCGATAGCCGGAACCGCAATCACCGAAAGAACTGTCAGCGCCGAAATGCCAAAGAAGACGGTGACGGTCATCAGTAAACCGGAGACGGCAATCAGCAAATTAATATCCAGCCCGGTTGCCTTGCCCACCGGAATAGCAAACATCGCCACGCCAACGCCAAACCAGCCAACCTGGGTGCCGCCCAGCAGCAGTGAAGGCAACCATGAGCCTTTAACACCAAACGAGAAGCGAGCAAGAAGATGGGTGGTCAGGCCGGTTTTTGCGCCAATGTAACCAAGAAATGAAGTGTAAATACCGAGGAGAAGATTACCAATGAGAACTGCGAGGAAGAAATCATGATAGCTAAGACCGGTTCCGAGAGTGCCGCCGGTCCACATACTGGCGGAAAAGAAGGTTAATCCCAGCATGACGAACGTCAATGCCAATACCCCTTTCCGCGCCGACTGCGGGACTGGCCCTTGGCTAAAGTTGTTATCTTGCGACACGAAATTCCCCCTTTTTGCTGTTTGAAACCCAAAAAATCCGCCGCATTCTATTCATCTGAAGATAAAAAGCAATCGTTTTCGTAGGGGGATATATTTTTTATATGAATGAGTGCAAAAAGGCGGGGGAAACTTATCTGTGTAAAAACAGTGGGTAGGCATGATAAGACGCGTCAGCGTCGCATCAGGCATCTGCGCATGGTGTCGGATGCGGCGCGAGCGCCTTATCCGACCTACGGTTCAGGCCTGTAGGCATGATAAGACGCGTCAGCGTCGCATCAGGCATCTGCGCACGGTGTCGGATGCGGCGCGAGCGCCTTATCCGACCTACTCTTCCATCGCCTGGCGGATCTGATCCAACGACGCTGGATCATCAATGGTCGTCAGATCCCCAGGATCGCGTCCTTCGCAAATCGCCTGGATCGTGCGGCGCAGCATTTTTCCGGATCGCGTTTTTGGCAATTGCGAGACAAACCAGACGTGCGCCGGGCGGCCAAAGTTGCCAATCTGGCTGTCCACCAGCGCCATAATCGCCTTCTCTTGCGAGTGCGCCACCTCACGGTCTTCCAGACTGTCGCTCTCTTTCGGAATGACAAACGCCACCGCCACCTGCCCTTTCAGCGCATCTTTCACCCCAACCACCGCCACTTCGGCAACGACCGGATGACTGGAGATACTCTCTTCAATCTCACGCGTACCCAGCCGATGTCCGGCAACGTTAATCACATCGTCAGTGCGCCCGAGAATAAAGTGATAACCGTCAGCATCGCGGATGCCCCAGTCAAAAGTGGCGTACACCGGACGGGAAAACAACGACCAGTACGTCTTCACAAAGCGGTCGTCGTCGCCCCAGATGGTTTGAATACAGCCTGGCGGCAATGGCCCCTCCACCACCAGCATCCCTTTCTCATTGACGCCACACGGTTTGCCGGTGACTTCATTGAGCAACTGCACGTTATAGCCATACATCGGCACGCCGGGGCTTCCCAGACGCGTCGGCCTGTCATCCAGACCGCGAGCAATCGCCATAATCGGCCAGCCGGATTCGGTCTGCCAGTAGTTGTCGATGACCGGCACATCCAGCGTATTGCTCACCCAACTGGCGGTCGGCTCGTCCAGCGGTTCTCCAGCCAGATAGAGCACTTCCAGCGACGAAAGATCGTGTTTGCGAATTTCAGCGGTAGGGAATTTTTTCAGCACGCGAATGGCGGTCGGCGCTGAAAACATGCGGCTAACCTGATATTTCTCGACAATTTTCCACCACACGCCGCAGTCCGGCCAGGTCGGCAATCCTTCGTAAACGATAGTCGCCATCCCCGCCAGCAGCGGCGCGTAAACGATATACGAATGCCCTACCACCCAGCCGATATCCGAAGCACAAAAGAACACGCCGCCCGCTTTGCCGCCAAAAATGGTGTCCATCGAGGTCGCCAGCGCCACCGCATATCCGCCGACATCACGCTGCACACCTTTAGGTTTGCCGGTCGTGCCGGAGGTGTAGAGAATGCAGGAGGTTTCGTTGGATTCCAGCCATGCCACCGGCACCCGCGCGCCGATGTGCTGATGGCGCAACGACGCGAAATCGACATCCCGCCCGCTAACGCGCGCCATTTTCGCCAGCCCGCGATCCACCAGTAAAACGTGACGCGGCTGATGCTGTGCCTGACTTATCGCATCGTCGAGCAATTTTTTATACGGAATGATTTTACCGCCGCGCGCCCCGGCATCAGCCGAGACAATCAGCACCGGTTTAGCGTCATCAATTCGCGCCGCCACGCTGTGCGAAGCAAATCCCCCAAACACCACCGAATGAATAGCGCCAATGCGCGCGCAGGCCAGCAGGGTAATATGCGCTTCGGCAATCATCGGCATATACACCAGCACCCGATCGCCACGCTGCACGCCCAGTGAGCGCAGCATTGACGCCACCGCATTCACTTCGTCATGTAACTGGTGGAAGGTAAAGGTACGCTCTTCCTCTGTTTCCGAAGAGACGGCAATCAATGCCAGCGCCCCTGGCTGTTTCTCCAGCCAGCGATCGATAGCGTTGTGACACAAGTTGGTTCGGCCTTCACAAAACCAACGGGCAAACGGCGGGTTGCTGTGGTCTAGCGTTTGCGTAAAGGGCGTCTGCCAGTCAATACGCCGGGCCTGCTCGGCCCAGAACTTCTCCGGTTCGTTAATCGAACGCTGATAAAATTCGCTAAAAGACATAATGCTCTCCTGTTGAACTTACGCCTTACCGCCGTTTACTTAAATGACGTACAGGTCGAGATACTCATTGACCGGCATCTGTTCCAGGCGAGTTCTGTCGAGAGAAACCTCCAGAATGCGCTGCTGTTGGCGAGTCGGGAACTGGCGCGCGAGATTGATTTTGAATTTATCGACCAGTTTCGGAATGCCATCCTGACGGCGGCGAGCATGACCAATGGGGTACTCCACCACCACTTCTTCAAAGCGCGTGCCGTCGGTGAACTCAAGGGTTATGGCATTGGCGATGGCGCGTTTTTCCGGGTCGTGGTAGTCAGCGGTAAACGCCGGATCTTCAAAGCAATTGATCTTCTCGCGCAGGGCGTCGATGCGTTTATCTTGCGCAACGTTGTCCTCGTAATCTGCCGCCGTTAAGCGCCCGAACAGCAGCGGGATCGCCACCATGTACTGAATGCAGTGGTCGCGGTCAGCCGGGTTATTGAGCGGCCCTTTTTTGTCGATGATGCGAATACAGGCTTCGTGGGTGCGAATGGTCACTTTTTCGATATCCGCCGCCGTTTTGCCTGCTGCCTGCATCTGTTCATAGAGCGTCATCGCTGCTTCAACTGCCGTCTGGGAGTGGAACTCCGCCGGGAAGGAGATTTTGAACAGCACATTTTCCATCACGTAAGAACCATACGGGCGCTGGAAGCGGAACGATTCGCCTTTAAAGGAGACGTCGTAGAAGCCCCACACAGGCGCAGTCAGGGCTGACGGATAACCCATTTCGCCGGTTTTCGCCATCAGTGCCAGACGTACCGCGCGGGAAGTGGCATCGCCCGCCGCCCAGGATTTACGCGTGCCGGTGTTCGGCGCATGGCGATAGGTGCGCAGCGACTGACCGTCCACCCACGCCAGTGAAACGGCGTTGAGAATTTCCTCGCGGGTCAGGCCGAGCATTTCGGCGACCACGGCGGTGGAAGCCACTTTCACTAACAGAACGTGGTCGAGACCAACGCGGTTAAAGGAGTTTTCCAGCGCGATGCAGCCCTGAATTTCATGGGCTTTGATCATTCCGGTCAGCACCTGTTTCATGGTCAACGGCGCTTTGCCGCTGGCGACCGCGTTGCGCGAAAGCCAGTCCGCCGTTGCCAGAATGCCGCCGAGGTTATCGGAAGGATGCCCCCACTCCGCCGCCAGCCAGGTATCGTTGAAATCGAGCCAACGGATCATCGCGCCAATGTTAAATGCCGCCTGGACGGGGTCGAGCTGAAACTGAGTTCCGGGAACGCGCACGCCGTTGGGTACGACGGTGCCGGGGACAATTGGCCCCAGCAGTTTTTTACAGGCCGGATATTCGAGAGCTTCCAGACCACAGCCGAGCGTGTCGAGCAGGCAGTAATGTGCGGTGTCGTAGGCTACTCTGGAGCTGATTTCGTAGTTCATCACGTAATCGACGATATCAACGATTTCACGATCAAATTCCGGGCGAATGTTGTTGATTTGAGCTGACATTGGGTACGTTTCCTTATTGTTATTCGTAGAGGTTTACTGGCGCTTATCCAGCGCGACAAACTGGCGGTCTTCCGGTCCAACGTAATTGGCGGAAGGACGGATAATTTTGTTGTCCTGACGTTGTTCGATAATGTGCGCCGCCCAGCCAGTGACGCGGGCGATAACAAACAGTGGTGTGAACATCTCGGTGGGAACACCCATCATGTTGTAGGAAACAGCGGAGAACCAGTCGAGATTGGGGAACATCTTTTTGCTCTCCCACATCACTGTTTCCAGGCGATCGGCGATGTTGTACATCTTCAGCGAGCCGCCTTCCTGCGAGAGCTGCTTTGCCACGCGTTTGATCACTTGGTGGCGCGGGTCGGCGATGGTATAAACCGGATGCCCAAAACCAATGACCACTTCTTTGTTTTCCACCCGCTTACGGATATCAGCTTCGGCTTCGTCCGGCGTTTCGTAGCGTTGCTGGATCTCCAGCGACACTTCATTCGCCCCGCCGTGTTTCGGCCCGCGCAGTGCGCCAATCGCGCCAATAATGGCGGAATACATATCAGAGCCAGTGCCCGCAATCACCCGGCCGGTAAAGGTGGAAGCGTTAAACTCGTGTTCGGCGTACAGCACCAGCGAGATATGCATCGCCTTTTCCCAGCTTTGCGACGGCTTTTCGCCGTGCAGCAGATGCAGGAAGTGACCGCCGATAGAGTCGTCATCAGTTTCCGGCTGGATGCGTTCGCCGTTGTGGCTGTAGTGATACCAGTAGAGAAGAATCGAACTAAGTGACGCCAGCAGTTTGTCGGCAATATCCCGCGCACCAGAAACAGTGTGCCCCTCTTTTTCTGGCAGCGTGCAGCCGAGCGCGGAAACGCCGGTGCGCATAACATCCATCGGGTGTGACGCCGCCGGTAAGGCTTCCAGCACGGTACGCACGTTAGCCGGTAGACCACGCAGGGCTTTCAGTTTCGTTTTGTAGGCGGCGAGTTCGTCACGGGTTGGCAGTTTGCCGTGGATCAGCAGGTGCGCCACTTCTTCAAATTCACAATGTTCCGCCAGATCAAGAATATCGTAGCCACGGTAATGCAGGTCGTTGCCGCTTTTACCCACGGTGCAGAGCGCCGTATTGCCCGCCGGAACGCCGGAAAGTGCCACCGATTTTTTCGGTTTAATGACATGGGTACTGTTTTGCAGGATCGTTGTGTCGCTCATATTGTCCTCGTCATTGTTATCATTTGTAGGGTCGAGATTGTTGTCGGATGCGACGCTATGCGTCTTATCCGACCTACAGTTCAGTTCACCTCGTAGGCCTGATAAGTCGCGTCAGCGGCGCATCAGGCATCGGTTGTCGAATACAACCAACGGGCGTTTTTATTTCACCTGACCACGGGCAAACAGGTCGTCGAGCTTCTCTTCGTACTGGTAGTAGTTGATGCTTTCGTACAGCTCGTTGCGGGTCTGCATGGTGTCGATGACGCTTTTCTGTGTGCCTTCCTGACGCAGGATGTTGTAGACATGTTCAGCGGCGCGGTTCATGGCGCGAAACGCTGAAAGCGGGTAGAGCGCCATTGCGACATGGGCGCAGCGTAATTCGTCGGTGGTAAACAGCGGTGTTGCGCCAAATTCGGTAATGTTGGCGAGGATCGGCACCTGCACCGCATCGGCAAACTGGCGATACATGGCGAGTTCGGTAATCGCCTCCGGGAACAGCATTTCGGCACCCGCTTCAACATAGGCCTGCGCACGCTCGATCGCCGCATCCAGCCCCTCTACCGCCAGCGCATCGGTACGCGCCATGATCACAAAATCAGGATCGGTTTTCGCATCCACCGCCGCGCGGATCCGATCCACCATCTCTTCTTTCGAGACGATCGCTTTATTCGGACGATGACCGCAGCGTTTCGCACCAACCTGATCTTCAATATGCAATCCTGCCGCACCGGCTTTAATCATTGATTTCACCGTACGCGCCACGTTAAAGGCTGAAGAACC
Source organism: Escherichia sp. WS1118 (assembly GCF_046487695.1). Lineage (NCBI taxonomy): Bacteria > Pseudomonadati > Pseudomonadota > Gammaproteobacteria > Enterobacterales > Enterobacteriaceae > Escherichia > Escherichia sp. WS1118. Next base: position 346,931 of record NZ_JBJQIZ010000003.1, read on the forward strand.
AAAACCGATATCCGCATCCACCAGCAGCGGCAGCGAACAAACGTCGGTAATACGGCGAATGTCAGTCAGCACATCATCAAGAGTAGAAATACCGAGATCGGGCAGCCCCAGCGATCCTGCCGCCACGCCACCGCCGGAGAGATAAATCGCCTGATATCCGGCACGCTGCGCCAGCAGCGCATGGTTAGCGTTGATGGTGCCAACAATTTGCAACGGGGTTTCTTTGCTAAGTGCAGCGCGAAACGCTTTACCTGGAGAGTGTAGAGACATAGCCCATCCTTTGTTATCAACTTGTTATTTGCGTTGATAAAGACAAAGCAATGGGTGTGCCACAATTGCCTTAATAAAATTAAATATTTAATTTCAATGAGTTAAAGATAAAGTCATGAAGTAATCCGCAAATATGCGTTTCAGTTAACGTTTCAGGCAATGTTTCACCGCGTTTCATTGCAACAATTATGAAACAAGACTAAACCCAATATTCGGTTTCTTAACTTTGCGGTGCGCTATGGCACATCCACCACGGCTGAATGACGACAAACCGGTTATCTGGACGGTATCTGTAACGCGGCTGTTCGAGCTGTTTCGCGATATCAGCCTCGAGTTTGATCATCTGGCGAACATTACCCCTATCCAGCTTGGCTTTGAAAAAGCGGTGACCTACATCCGCAAGAAACTGGCAAGCGAACGCTGTGACGCCATCATCGCTGCTGGCTCTAACGGCGCATATCTTAAAAGCCGCCTGTCAGTGCCAGTTATTTTGATTAAACCGAGCGGCTACGATGTGTTACAGGCACTGGCAAAAGCCGGAAAACTCACCTCTTCTATCGGCGTTGTCACTTATCAGGAAACTATTCCGGCGCTGGTGGCGTTTCAAAAAACCTTTAATTTGCGCCTCGACCAACGTAGCTACATTACCGAAGAAGACGCGCGCGGGCAGATTAACGAGCTGAAAGCTAACGGCACCGAAGCGGTGGTCGGCGCGGGGCTGATTACCGATCTGGCAGAAGAAGCCGGAATGACCGGAATTTTTATTTATTCCGCCGCCACCGTACGCCAGGCGTTCAGCGATGCGCTGGATATGACGCGCATGTCGTTACGCCATAACACTCACGATGCCACCCGCAACGCCCTGCGTACTCGTTACGTGCTGGGCGATATGCTCGGTCAATCACCACAGATGGAACAGGTGCGGCAGACTATTTTGCTGTATGCCCGCTCCAGTGCGGCAGTGTTGATTGAAGGGGAAACGGGGACGGGCAAAGAGCTGGCGGCCCAGGCGATTCATCGAGAATATTTTGCCCGCCACGATGCGCGACAGGGCAAAAAGTCGCATCCGTTTGTTGCCGTCAACTGCGGAGCGATTGCCGAATCGCTGCTGGAAGCGGAGCTGTTTGGCTATGAGGAAGGGGCGTTTACCGGCTCGCGACGCGGAGGTCGCGCCGGGCTGTTCGAAATCGCCCACGGTGGCACGCTGTTTCTTGACGAGATAGGCGAAATGCCGCTGCCGTTGCAGACTCGGCTGCTGCGGATGCTGGAAGAAAAAGAGGTCACCCGCGTCGGCGGGCATCAGCCTGTTCCGGTGGATGTGCGAGTCATTAGCGCCACTCACTGCAATCTGGAAGAAGATATGCGGCAAGGGCAGTTTCGCCGTGATCTGTTTTATCGGCTGAGTATTTTGCGTCTGCAATTGCCACCACTGCGCGAGCGGGTGACGGATATTCTGCCGCTGGCGGAAAGTTTTTTGAAAGTGTCTCTGGCTGCACTTGCTGCCCCGTTTTCTTCCGCATTACGCCAGGGATTACAGGCAAGCGAAACCGTGCTGGTGCACTACGACTGGCCGGGCAATATTCGAGAACTGCGCAATATGATGGAGCGACTGGCGCTGTTTTTAAGTGTGGAACCGACGCCGGATTTAACGCCGCAGTTTTTGCAGCTGCTACTGCCGGAGCTGGCGCGCGAGTCGGCGAAAATTCCCGCTCCACGCTTACTGACACCACAACAGGCACTGGAGAAATTTAAAGGCGATAAAACAGCAGCGGCGAATTATTTAGGCATAAGCCGGACGACGTTCTGGCGGCGGCTGAAAAACTGAACTGCCGAATGCAGCGCGAACGCTTTATCCGGCATAAATTTCAATAGATGATCACCGATAAACTTACGCATCGGGGATGTTTACATAGGTTTCAGAATTACTTCTTCTTATAAATATTTGCCGTGCCGTGAATCTTATTGTCAGTTTGACCAGAGGTCAGCACCAACACATCAGCCCCTTTTTCATCGGCTTTTTTGATCAAATCTTCTTTCGCATCTGCGGTCGACATTTCATTACTGGTTGAAATATCATCTATTTTTTCATATTGCGATGCAACCTTTTCAAATTCCGCTTTGGTCATTAATTCTGCGGCATAGACATTGGTAACGGCAAACGCTAACGCACCGACTAACATTTTAGAGATTATTTTCATATTACGGCTCCAGAGTTGTTATCACACTATCACCCACCCACATTATTGGGTTGATTAATAATTAGTTCAGTCAGGGCATAAACGCCAGTAACCGGAAATAAGACACTTTGTGATCTCTCTCGCACCCGATTATTTTTGGTAGAAATATGATGAAGTTACTTCACTTATTTATGGATGAAATCACTATGGATCCTTTGCACGCCGTTTACCTGACCGTAGGATTGTTCGTGATTACTTTTTTTAATCCGGGAGCCAATCTCTTTGTGGTAGAACAAACCAGCCTGGCTTCCGGTCGACGCGCAGGGGTGTTGACCGGGCTGGGCGTGGCGCTGGGCGATGCATTTTATTCCGGGTTGGGTTTGTTTGGTCTTGCAACGCTAATTACGCAGTGTGAGGAGATTTTTTCGCTTATCAGAATCGTCGGCGGCGCTTATCTCTTATGGTTTGCATGGTGTAGCATGCACCGCCTGTCAACACCGCAAATGAGCACACTACAACAACCGATTAGCGCCCCCTGGTATGTCTTTTTCCGCCGTGGATTAATTACCGATCTCTCTAACCCGCAAACCGTTTTATTTTTTATCAGTATTTTCTCAGTAACATTACATGCCGAAACACCAACATGGGCACGATTAATGGCCTGGGCGGGGATTGTGCTCGCATCAATTATCTGGCGAGTCTTTCTTAGTCAGGCGTTTTCTTTGCCCGCAGTGCGTCGTGCTTATGGGCGTATGCAACGCGTTGCCAGTCGGGTTATTGGTGCAATTATTGGTGTATTCGCGCTACGCCTGATTTACGAAGGGGTGACGCAGCGGTGAGCAGATAATTTACTCTCTACGTAATCAACCTGATTTGCCGGATCCCGACCATCGGCGACGATAGCCCCCGTAATGCGTGGTCCTTATTTCCGATAAGTTTACTTGAGTCTTTAGCTTCCCATTTCAGCCACTCTCCCCTGTGTGGGCTTTTTCATTGGTCTGACCCGTCCTGAATAGCCAAACAATGGCAATGTTCCACTTTGCAGGGATGATAATAAGGGGATCTGATTCAGAAAAGTTTTGAAAAGTTGGACCGCCATCGAGGCCTCGAACCCCGTACCATACAACAATCCTGGTTGTCGTCTGCTCTTCCTGATGAGCTAATGGCGGTTTTTGATATGAGCCTTACAACATATTTTCTGTCAGGCTTGAGTGCGATGCGTAAGATACAGAAAAGACCCCACACAAACATGATGGAATTATGATTTTTTTCATATGAATGTCAACCCACACATTCACAAAACATCTGTATGAGAACATTTTTTATACACCATATAGCTGCGAAACCACTACTGGTGCTTTTTTAAGCGAAACTCCGCCGTTCACAACAAAATATCGGCGAAAAAGGAGGGGGAATGCCATTTGGCATACAGATATACAGATGAAATGATGACCTGCTTTGCGATTCACTCTCTGGTGGAATAACAACTTGCAGGTGGCTCTCTTAAATAAAAATAAACGTCGCAGATAATAAAGCTCTGATTAAACCATACACTATCAGAAATCGCTCATAACTAACGTGTAAAGTAGTGGAGTTAATTTAACAATCTGAATTTACGCTATAGGTTTACCACTACTTTGATATTATTTCGCTCTCCTTAACTAAAAAGTTAAGTGGAGCGAAGTTAATATGTTAAACCACAGGATGTTTATTAATTTTTTCAGTCTGTTAGTGTGCGATTATCGATAACAAAACGATATTTCACATCACCACGCAGCATTCGCTCATAGGCTTCATTAATTTGATCGGCCCGAATCATCTCTATATCAGCCACGATGCCATGTTCGGCGCAAAAATCGAGCATCTCCTGAGTTTCTGGAATGCCGCCAATCATAGAACCAGCTATCGCGCGGCGTTTCATGATCAGGTTGAAAACTTCCGGCGATTTATGCGGTGTCGCAGGCGCACCAACCAGCGTTATGGTGCCATCGCGCTTCAGCAAGGTGGTAAAATCGTCGAGATTATGTGGCGCAGCTACTGTATTCAAAATGAAATCGAAACTCTTCACATGAGCCACCATCTCATCGGCATTGCGTGAGTTAACAACTTCATCGGCCCCCAGGGCTTTTGCCGCTTCGCGTTTTGACTCAGAAGTGGTAAATGCCACCACATGCGCCCCCATCGCGTGGGCCAGTTTAATCCCCATATGTCCCAGACCGCCGATGCCGACCACGCCCACTTTTTTACCCGGCCCGGCCTGCCAGTGGCGTAGCGGCGAGTACGTGGTGATTCCTGCACACAATAAAGGAGCCACCGCCGCCAACTGCTCTTGCGGGTGACGAATACGCAGAACATATCGCTCATGAACGACGATCTGTTGTGAGTAGCCGCCCAGAGTATGGCCCGGTTCATCCGGCGTCGGCGAGTTATAGGTTCCGGTCATGTGATCACAGTAGTTTTCCAGCCCATCTTCACACTCTTCGCAATGTTTACAACTGTCGACAATGCAGCCGACACCAACCAGATCGCCCGGCGCATGTTTTTCTACCTGATCACCAACGGCTACCACGCGCCCCACAATTTCATGACCCGGCACGCAGGGGTAAACCGTCCCCGCCCACTCCGAACGGACCTGGTGGAGATCGGAATGGCAGACGCCACAGTAAGCGATTTCGATTTTGACATCATGCGGTCCCGGTTCACGCCGGGTGATATCCATCGGTTCAAGCGGTTGTTTAGCGGAATATGCACCAACAGCTTTGATCTTCATTGTGTTTACTCCTGATTAGCTATGTGTATTTGGCGATGCCTGATATGTCATCGCGGCAAAACGCGTCCATTGAATATAGCCAATATTTAAACCACCCGATCCAGCCCTAACATGCCGCGAGCCTGAATGAAACAGAGCAGCAACGTTCCCCATAAGGCGAGCGCCTATAAGTGTGATATTTGCTATCCGTAAAAGACAAAAATCGGCAAAACTGATGATATTTTCACGTAGACAAATAGTTATCTACACAACGTCAATAAGGGCATATTCTTCAAAGATAATGTCCATTTCTGCCAACACACTCATACTCAGGCCGCCCCACTCCCTGGGGCTTAAATCTCTTACTGTTCACCGTTGCAGGCGTTTCAAATGCGCATCAACCTGCCACACTCCCCCACACCAGTTGCCCTTTATGGAACGTTGCGGTTCTCGGCGAGATACGCGCCACCGCCTCGGCGGAACAGGAAGCGTCCACCAGCACAAAACTGGCGTCATCCTGCGCTTTTGGCCACACGTGCTCGCCTTTTTCATTTAGCGGCAATACATCACCGGTGGCTAAAAACAGCGAGCGGGATAAATTCTGTTCGTTAGGGCGAATATAGAGCTGCGCGTACAGATTGGCTTTTTCCAGCATGTCGCCCAGGCCGTAGGGTGACCAGTGGTCGATAACGCTGTCGGTGCCGGTCATCACTTTTACGCCTTTGTCGTGCAGCTGTTTGAGCGGCATATGCAACGTGCCAATCGGCACCGTCGAGGCGATAGAAATTTGCTGCGCCACCATCCGGTGCGCCAGTTCATCTACCTGTTGTTCGTTGAGCGTTGCCAGCGCAAAGGCGTGACTGATGGTCAGCTTGCCTTTTAGCTGCGGCGTTTTCTCCACTGTTTCAACCATATAATTGATGGCTGCCACGCCTGCCGGCGTGGTTTCGTGCAGGTGAATATCGACGCCTTTGTCATAGTCCAGCGCAATCTGGAACATGGTGTCGAGGGATTTTTCCATCGCGCCATCGACACTGGTCGGGTCCAGCCCGCCGACATAATGCGCCCCCGCCTGCATCGCTTCGCGCATTAAGGATTCCGATTTCGACAGCAGCAAACCGTGCTGCGGAAAGGCGACGATTTCACACTTGAAGCCCGCCTGACGTCGCGCCAGCACCGCCTGCAAATTTTGCAGATTTTTCAGGCCGGAAACCGGTTCGATATTGCAGTGGCTGCGGGCAATGGTGGTGCCTTTCGACTGCAATAAATCGATCAGTTTTTCCGCCCGTTCCTGCGTGTACGGTTGCAGTTCCGGCAGCATTTTCTGCTCGAGTTTGATCATGTCCTGGATAGTGGTGCCTGCCGGACGATTGAGCGAGCGCCACGGCCCGCCGTAGAAGGTTTTGTCGAGATGAATATGCATGTCGCGGGTGGTGGGCAGCATCAGCTTACCGCCAGCGTCATAGTGCGGCAGCGTGGCGTCCGGATGCTGCTTGTTCTCGCGCAGGGCAACAATTTTACCGTTCTGAATTTCCACAGTCTGGCGCGCCGTGCGGGTCTGCACCGCCACGCCATTTTCGTAGTCAAAACCGGTTTCCAGCAGCACGTTATCGAGATAGTAATGCGGGTCAGTGATTTTCATGGTGTTGTTCGCTTCGCAGTTTAGGGTGCCAGCTCCCCCCGCATGGGCGAGCGGCACTGAGGGACCAAACAGCGCGGCGGCGGTAACCATCTTACCGCTCTGGCTCAGAAATTCACGGCGGCTATTGTTTTCTTTCATCTTACGTCCTTAGGTTTTAATAATATGGGTGCCCGTTTCGCCGCGTAGCGCCGCAGGCAAGCATTCCGGCGTGGTGATAATCACTTCTTTGCCGCCCTGTTCCAGGAACGTCAGGCTGGCGATGATTTTTGGCAACATGCTGCCAGGTGGGAAATGCCCTTCCTGCATATAGCGGGTCATGGTGGCAATATCTACGCGATCGAGCGCCTGCTGCTGCGGTTTGCCAAAGTGAATACACACTTTTTCAACGCCAGTGGTGATCACCAGAATGTCGGCGTGAATTTCACGGGCCAGTAGCGCGGTAGAGAGATCTTTGTCGATAACCGCGTCCACGCTTTGATAATCTCCCGCTTCGGTGCGCACCACAGGAATTCCACCGCCGCCCGCGCCAATCACCACAAAGCCTTGTTGGATCAGCGCCTTAATGGCAGGTGCTTCGACAATACGTTTCGGTTCCGGCGAGGCGACCACGCGGCGATAGCCCCGTCCTGCATCTTCAACAAAACGCCAGTCAGGGTTTGCCTTTTGTAGTTCGTCACGCTGGCTTTCACTAAAGAATGCGCCGATGGGCTTGATGGGATGGGCAAACCCCGGATCGTTTTTATCCACTTCCACCTGAGTCACCACGGTGACGGCTTTTTTCTCGCCGTGACGCGCCAGTCGGTTGTTCAGCGCCTGCTGGATCAGATAGCCAATGCCACCTTGCGTATCCGCCACACAGTTCGCCAGCGGCGTTAAGGGCAGCCCTTCGCGCTCGTGGGCAATCTCCGCGCGGCGTAAATCCAGCCCGACCTGCGGCCCGTTGCCGTGGGTCAGCACAATGTCGTAATCGGAAGCCAGCATTTCCAGCACCGTATCGGCCACGGCTTTCACCGCCTCCGCCTGATGCTCAATCGACTGGCTGGCGTTATCTTTGATAATGCTGTTGCCACCAATGGCAACGACCACAAGTTCTTTCATGTTGTTATGTCCGCGACAGAGGGTGATGGGGTTATGACCAACGCCAGACTGCCTGATGCGCTATGCTTATCAGGCCTACAGATTCCCGTGCCATTCGTAGGCCGGATAAGGCGTTCACGCCGCATCCGGCTGTGGTGACCAATGCCTGATGCGCTACGCTTATCAGGCCTACAGATTCTTGCGCCATTCGTAGGCCGGATAAGGCGTTCACGCCGCATCCGGCAGAAACAACGCGCACTTTACAGATCAGACGCCGTAACGTTCGCACCAGCCAAAAATGGCTTTCTCGAAGCAGGCGAAGGGTGGATGCACAATGCCCGCGCCAATCATGCCGACGCCCGCATCTTTATGGGCAATGGCGGTGTTGATCACCGGCAGAATGCCGCTGCTGCCCACGCGGGTGATGTCGATTGCCGACGGCACGCCCATAAAACCGAGCAGCGGAATGGTGACGTTGGGGTTTTCACCGAGAGTGATTTCACGCATCTGGCGGGAGAAATCGATAGCCTCTTCCACCGTACCGCCCACCAGCGCGACGATTGCAGGCGCGGTCGCCATCGCAAATCCGCCAATACCGTAGGTTTCGGTGATGGCGCTGTCGCCAATATCCAGCCCCGAATCTTCCGGCTTATAACCGGCAAACATCGGGCCGATCACCTGCTGCGCCGGGCCGGTAAACCATTGCCCCGGCAGGCCGCTGACCCGCAGGCCGAACTCGACGCCGTTACGCGCCATGGTGGTCACCACAGTGCTGTATTCGATGCCGTGCACCGCATCCATCGCCGCTTTACACATCGCCATCCACGTCGGGCCGGAGAAGTAGTCGCTGCTGGCAACAAACTCGAACACTTCGCGCTGTTGCTCGACGGAATAACCTGCCTGAATAATTCCCGGCGTCAGCGCCTGAATCAGCAACGTCGTCCCGGCGTTATTGCGGTTATGGCACTCATCGCCCATATGCAGCGCCTGCGCCAGCATTAAGCGCAGATCGATCTCGCCGATAATTTTCATCGCGTCGCGCAGCATTGGCCCCTGAACATCGCGCATCCAGTTGAGGCGGTCGATCACGCTCTGGTCGTTGGCGCCCATACGCAAAATCTTCGCCATCTGCTCGCTCATGTTGGTATAAGCGATGTTGCCGTAGGTTTTGTTTTTCACGATGTGCATAAACATCGAGGCCGAGGTAACACCCGCCATCGAACCCACGCAGTCGTGCTCGTGGCACGGCGAGAAGGTGATCTCCCCGGAGGCCGCCAGTTCAGCCGCCTCATCGAGATCTTTCGCCAGCCCTTCGAACACCAGCGCCCCGGTGACCGCGCCTTTCATCGCGCCGCACATTTTTTCCCAGGTGACCGGTGGCCCGGCGTGAAGAATGGTTTTCGCCGTCATGCCCGGCACCACGTTAATCGCCTGATCAAAGCCGATTAGCACCGGATGCGACTGGATAATGCGCTCCAGCGCCTGCTGGTTAGCGGCGGCGATTTTGTCTGCCAGCGGCGAATCGGCAATGTTATCCAGCGCCTGCACCACCTGCATATTGCCCTGCCCCGGCGGCGTCCAGTCGAGTTGGGTCACTTCTACATGCTGCTTTTTCAGATCATCGCTAAACATGGCGATACCGACGTTAATAACATTCAACGGTTGGCTAAACAGTGACTGGCTCATCAGGCTTCCTCCCCTTTGCAGATAAATTCACGCGCCAGCAATCCGGTATTGGTGCTGCTGCTCGCCAGAATCACTCCGGCATCAAGCAGCATCTGGCTTTGTTGTTCTAATGATGGCGTATCGAGATCGGTGCCCAGCACATAGGCGAGAATGATCAACTCGCGTCCTTCGGCAGCGGCGATCGCTTTCGCTTCTTTGATCGCCTCGATGGTGGAACCGACCGGATCTTCATGCGATCCAAATCCGAGCACAAAATCCATCACGATCACCGCCACTTCTGGATCGCGCGCTTCTTCGATCAAGCGGCTGATACGGTTGGTCGGGTCAATCATTGGATGCGGCTTGCCGTTGGTGAAGTCATCATCGCCAAAGTCGAGGAAGGTGTGTTTGATGCTGCGGTTGATATCTTGCAGGCGGAATTCAGGATCGGGCTGGATATTGCTGTAGACATCGCCATGTTTTTCCATCACCGCGAACAGGGTTTCGTCACACAGCGTACCGCCGCAGAACAGACCACGAATGTATTTCTGCTGCGGTTGCAGACGCGCCCGCACATCCGCAATCAACGGCTGGTTAAGCGTATGCAGGTCGAGATGTTCTTGTTTCACGCCGGAGAGCATCACCGCTTTCAATGCCGCCTCTTTGCTGCCGCGAGCAAACTGTAGCCCCTGCTCATCCACTGACGTTTCGCCACGACCGAGGAAGCAGGCCACCACTGGCTTGCGGCAGGCGCGTGCGCGTTCCAGCACTTTGCGAGCCACCGCAGGCGCAGGCGGTTTGGAGATAAGCACAATGATTTCAGTTTGCGGATCGTTTTCCAGCATCCCGATGGCATCGAGCATCATCAGGCCACCGATTTTCTCGCTCAGGTCGCGCCCGCCGGTGCCGATCAGTTGTGAAACGCCGCCACCAAATTCATGGATACGGACGCTCAATTCCTGGCTGCCGGTGCCAGATGCGCCAACAATACCGATGTTGCCGCGACGCACGGCGTTACCAAAGCAGAGCGCCGCGCCGTTGATAATCGCCGTGCCGCAGTCTGGCCCCATCATCAGCAGCCCTTTTTCATGGGCCAACTGTTTGAGCGCCAGTTCATCTTCAACTGAGACATTATCGGAAAACAGCATCACGTTGAGGTCATTTTGCAGCGCCTGACGCGCTTCGCGAGCGGCAAACAGACCGTTGACCGAAATCACTGCCAGGTTACTTTCCGGGATATACTTTTTGGCGCTGGCAATAGTGGCGTAACGCGCCTCGTGCGAGCCGCTTTGCGCTTTGGTGTTGAACAGTTCTTCAATCTCCGCCAGCAACTGCTCGTTGTCCACACCCGATTTACCATTGATGACAATCATCAGGTCGCCGTTTTTCGCCTGCTCCAGCTCCGGCGTCAGCAGTCCTAAATTCTTCAACACGCCTTTGTTCATTTCGGTCGCCATCGCCACAAATGCCTGCTCGACGCCGTCGAGTTTATTTGCACGCGTGGAGATAGACATCAGCGAGACAGAATCAAAATAGGTATTCGGTTTAATGACTATTTTAACTGACATAATTCCCTCCGTAAGTTTGGCTCAGCGCACAACCATCGGCCATGCCATACAGCATGTCGCAGCCGGAACTGGAGCCAATATGTTTAATTTTTTCTATTGCCTGAGTTGCGTTCCCAGGGATGTCATAAATAATGTTGTGAATAAAACGATGAATATTTTCCCGGCAGCGTTGTTGTAATGCGGCTTCCAGCGTGATGGCACTTAATAACGTGGTATTATTTCTGCCGCGTTGCAAACCGAGATAAAATTCCTCTTTGTATTTTTCCGCCGGATGTCCGGAAATAAATAAAATAAGTACCAGTCCGGTCAGATAATCATCGGCTGATGGCGTAAGGCCAATCCCTAAGCCCATCATACTGGCGACCGCTACGGCGATATTTTGTTTATCGTTTACGGCCTGAATAACTGCCCGACGTTTAATATGTAGTTCTTTATTTAACGCCTGATAAAACGGATTATCGCCGCGATAATTAAACAGGGTTTCATTTTCCCCCAGGTGCTGATGAATAATGTCGTGCCACTGTTGCCAGGCGATAAGGTGAAAATTCAGAGCGGTCATTTGCATGGTTGGGGACAGCCAACGCTGGCAATGACTCATCTCTATATGATGATGTTGACCAATCGTAATGCCTTGATCGTCAAACTGAACCTTATCACCATGCCGGAACAGACCATTAAAGTGAGTGAGTGCCAACCGACAACTGTTAGGCGCATTGTCGTACTCTTCACAAAGCAGCGTCAGCAACTGCTGGCGAGCCGGGAGTACGATATTTACCGCTCTGGCAAAGACCTGTTCAACCTGTCCTTGCCCCCGCTGCGCCAGAAAATCAGCATCCGCAGTTAGCGCCCACACACACCGTTTTTCTGGTGTGTTGATAACAAGCCTCCCGGTTTATGCACCTGCGGCGATCAGCAACTGCGCAATCTCTTCAAAGCCCCGTTCCCGCGCCAGTTCCAGCGGCGTTTTGCCATATTTATCGGTCAGATTCGGGCTGGCACCGTGTTCCAGCAATAACTGGACAATCGCCTGCTGTTTAATCCCGCCATCGTTAAGCACAATCGCTTCCAGCAACGGTGTCCAGCCAACATGGTTAGTCTGGTTAACGTTAATCTCCGTATTTGCCAAAAGCTCTTTTACAATACTTAAATGGCCTTTTTCACAGGCAGGCGTCAGGCCGACACCGCCAAAACGGGTTACGCAATTAAGATCGGGTTTAGCCGGTAAAATAATTCGTAGTAGCGTTAAATCATCGTTCAGACAGCTAATTAAAAAAGGATTTAAACAGGTATGATCTTGTTTATTAATATCCGCTCCGGCGTCAATTAATGCCTGAACGCAAGCATATTGCTGATATAAACTTGCCAGCGTAATTGCCGTTTTCCCGTGGCGATCGCAGGTATTAATATCGACACCCAGCGCAAGGCAGTTTTTTACTTTATCGATATCGCCCTGTTGTGCAGCCAATAAATAGTCGGCAGGTAGATTTTTTATAGTCATTCACATTCCCCTGGTTTTTGTGGCTGTTTTCGATGAATTGAGAATAGCAACGATAATCTGATAAAAGAACCCGCTTAAATTTAATTCGCCGTATTTCGCCTTTTTGTTGAATGATGTTCAACAATCTTTTCGCCGTGTGCGGTAGTGCAATATTTGTTTCTTTGACCCGATACCCTTTCACTCAATCAGGTTTTATTTCTCTATAGTCTGCACATGTAAGAGTAGCTTTCGTCCATGTCTAACCAGAGGGGAACAAGATGAACGGACTCACGGCAACGGGTGTCACCGTCGGTATTTGTGCAGGGCTTTGGCAGTTAGTGTCTTCACATGTCGGGCTCTCTCAGGGATGGGAATTATTAGGAACCATTGGCTTCGTCGCCTTTTGCAGTTTTTATGCCGCAGGCGGCGGTAAATCGGGGTTTATCAAAAGCCTGGCGGTTAATTATTCCGGGATGGTGTGGGCGTTTTTCGCCGCGCTGGCTGCCGGTTGGCTGGCCCCGGTGAGTGGACTGTCCGCGTTCTGGGCGAGCGTGATTACGACTGTACCCTTCTCGGCGGTGGTGGTCTGGCAAGGGCGTTTCTGGTTACTGTCTTTTATTCCCGGAGGCTTTCTCGGCATGACGCTATTTTTTGCCAGCGGGATGAACTGGACGGTGACATTACTGGGTTTTCTGGCGGGTAACTGCGTGGGGATAATTTCAGAATACGGCGGACAAAAATTAAGCGAAGCGACGACCAAAAGCGACGGGTATTAAAAGTTATTCAAAAATGATTATCCATCTTTAATGGATACCTCTACAGTCATGGCTGGAGAAATTCAGAATCGAAAATGGCGGGAGCGGGTCAATGAACTCAATTTTTACCGAAGAGAATCTGTTGGCATTTACTACCGCTGCGCGTTTTGGCAGCTTCAGTAAAGCCGCAGAAGAGTTGGGTTTAACCACTTCCGCCATTAGCTACACCATTAAACGTATGGAGACGGGGCTGGATGTGGTGCTGTTCACTCGCAGTACCCGCAGCATTGAGTTAACGGAGTCCGGGCGTTATTTTTTCCGCAAAGCTACCGACCTGCTGAATGATTTTCATGCCATTAAACGCAGTATCGATACTATTTCGCAGGGCATAGAAGCGCGTGTGCGCATTTGTATTAATCAGCTGCTTTATACGCCCAAACACACCGCACGCTTATTACAGGTGCTGAAAAAGCAGTTTCCTACCTGCCAGATTACCGTCACCACCGAAGTGTATAACGGCGTCTGGGATGCGATTATTAATAATCAGGCAAATATCGCTATCGGCGCCCCCGACACGCTGCTGGACGGTGGCGGCATTGATTACACGGAGATTGGCGCGATTCGCTGGGCTTTTGCCATCGCCCCGGATCACCCATTAGCCTTTGTGCCGGAGCCGATCGCCGAAAGCCAGCTGCGTCTCTACCCTAATATCATGGTGGAGGACACCGCGCATACGATTAATAAAAAAGTGGGCTGGTTGCTGCATGGGCAGGAGTCAATTCTGGTGCCAGATTTCAACACCAAATGTCAGTGCCAGATTTTAGGTGAAGGAATTGGTTTTTTGCCGGATTACATGGTCCGTGAGGCGATGGCGCAATCCTTGCTGGTTACCCGACAAATCCATAACCCGCGCCAGGATTCACGCATGTTACTCGCAACCCAGCACTCTGCCACCGGTCAGGTGACGCAGTGGATTAAAAAACAATTTGCGCCAAATGGCATATTAACGGGGATCTATCAGGATTTACTGCATCGGGAGAATTAATCGCTGCCAACCTCCCGATGCGCTGTGAATAGCGGTTTACATCAACCACCTGCTTTCATTACCCATTCAGAGATAAATTTATTACCCGGTACTGGCGGAGAGTACAAATAGCCCTGTAAAAAGTGAACGCCTTTACCGATCATTAAATCCGCCTGCTCCTGGGTTTCTACCCCTTCCGCCACGATACTCAGACCAGGCTTACGCGCCAGTTCGACAATATTGTCCACAATATGACCGGAGATTTCATCGACACTCGCCATTTGCACAAACGACTTGTCAATTTTAATAAAATCGACCGGGAACGCCTGCAAGTAACGATAGGTCGCATAACCCGTACCAAAGTCATCCAGCGCAAAAGTAATATTGTGCTGATGAAGGCTGTCAAATATCGCTCTGGCTTCTGGCGTTACCGGAATAGGATTACGTTCCGTCAGCTCAAGAACCAGCTTGATTTTATCGTTACCTAATTTCTTAACCAGGTTCAGACACTCTTTTTCAAATCCCGCAGCCAAAAAACAGCCCGCCGAGACGTTGATACCAATATGGAAATTGTCCGGCAGCAAATGTTTTACCGGCATCAGAATATCCGCAGTCTGTTTCATCAGCTGGCGAGTCATTATGACAATAAGACCGGATGACTCCGCCAGAGGAATAAACTGATCCGGTGGGATCATTCCCGTTTGTGGATGTTCCCAGCGGACAAGCACTTCACAGCCCGTCAGTACCCCAGTCTGCGCGCAGAAAACCGGTTGGATCCACGGTTTAAACTCGTGGTTTTCCAACGCCAGACTGATGGCTTCAGGCGTGACGATATGGTGATAGTGATTATCATTAATATATTTGTGACTATTATTACCCGTGGCGGATATGATCTCCGGATTGTACTGAAAGAAAATATCCCGCCAGAAAGTAATATCGCTCTGAATCCCCAGTTTCTCAAAGAGCTGTTTCTTTTGATGTGAAATGGTCTTTGCACTGCGATTTCTGTACTGTGATATTTCTGTTACAGACATTCCCTGCATCAGCAGCTTGAGTAGCAGTCGTTCTTTCTCGGATACGCTACCAGGCAATGACAAATGAACCGTTGTACCGAACTCTTGCAGAAAAACACGAAAATCACATGAATTCATGAACACACCTTTTATCTTTTATCGCTGTTCAGTATGAGTGATTACCTGTGGATTCCTGAGCACACATAAGGGGTAACCATAAACATTAGCGATGCCATACGTATAACATCCCACATCACTATCAAGAAGATTATCTTTACCTCTGATGCTCGCTCAAAAACAGTTACGCTAAATACCTTAAAAAGGTAATCACAAGTCAAACTCAGGAGATAATCACGCAAGAATGCAATATTAAAATTCAGATACTCATTTTTGGTAATAAAGAAGTAGTTGGACTATTTCGATATTTATAATTTCCCACTACGTATTGACGCCCATTCATGAGTAAAGGCGCATTATATGAATTTAACAATCCAGATCAACTGAAAATACCTCAACCTCATAAACACATAGCGTCAACATTCAATGACATAATGAGTAAAGATGTTGGTTATGCATACACGTCATTACTCCATGCCTATCCCTTAACAACCTGCTTTTTAAGACTGAATCCATTCAGCAATAGATAGCCAACATTATAACAATGACAATAAAAACAATATTTAAAACAATCAATAAAATATCAGACACAGACAATTAAACCTTAAACAACAAACGGTTACATTGATTTTAGTTGATTTGCGCTACGCGTTCCCCATGAATAAAGCGTCATTTCAAATTAGCACCAATATTTACATTAAATAAGACTAAGCTTATTGAACATTCACAACAGTCCAAACGTAGTTTTTGGGCTTCAATAGTTCTTTTCTTTTTTATTATCTGTTGCCTGGCAATCATCAATCGATACTAAGGGCTTAACTGTACAGATATAACGTATCAAGAGGTAAGAGAAACCGCGCCATATGCAGACATGGCGCGGTTTTATGCAATAACAATCACGCGTCCGGGAACATCACGCTATGGCCCGGCGCTTCACGATGGAGATGGATAAAGTTAAGGTGCCGCTCGTACTGGTCGAGAATATCGGTGATCACCTGCTCTTTGCTGTAGTCCATCAGGTCGTTGCCCTGGCTGCCTTCTAACAGGAAGGTTTCCAGCCGGTAGTAGGTCGATTTCCCGCTACGTGCGCGGTAGGTAAAGCCCGGCACTGAATATTGCTGCGGCCAAATCTGATAGACAAAGTTCTGCTCTTCGCCCATATGCACCAACAAATCCAGATGCCCCAACTGTTGTCCCTCTTCCGGCGGCAGGTTTTTTAGCTCCACGTACGCGCCGCGCAACCGCAGTTCCTGCGCCACTTCT
The DNA here is from genome assembly GCF_046487695.1 of Escherichia sp. WS1118. NCBI lineage: Bacteria > Pseudomonadati > Pseudomonadota > Gammaproteobacteria > Enterobacterales > Enterobacteriaceae > Escherichia > Escherichia sp. WS1118. Next base: position 363,728 of record NZ_JBJQIZ010000003.1, read on the forward strand.
TCCATTGCCGGATAACAGACCGTCTCCATCATCTGTTTAGTGTAACGCGTGCCCGGATAATTCATCAGGCGCGAGAGACGTTTTTTCCAGCTCAGGCGATCCTGAAGACCCAGCGGTCGCGGTGCGGTATCGCGGTTGGCACTTTCACGGCGGTAATCTTCTACCTTCAGAGATTTATACAACCCCGCCATCACGAAGAAGATCACAAAGCTGAACGGCAGGCCCATAATCACCGTGGTGTTTTGCAGCGCGGATATCCCGTTGGTCATCAGCATGCCTAGCGTCAGCAGGCCAATCGCCACCGACCAGAAGACGCGCAGCCAGCCGGGGGCGTCGCTGTTGATATCTTTAAGCTGCGAGGTGAAATTCCCCAGCACCAGCGCACCGGAGTCCGCCGAGGTCACATAAAATAGCAGGCCAGTAATGGTGGCGACGGAGGCGCTAAAGGTAAACGCCGGATACTGCGCCAGCAGGCTGTAGAAGCCGCGCTCCGGATGGACCATCGCTTCCTCGGCAAATGCCGCGCCGCCGTGGATGATTTCATACAGCGCGCTATTGCCGAATACCGAGAGCCATAACAGCGTGAAGGTAAACGGAATAATCAACGTGCCCAGCACGAACTGGCGAATGGTACGCCCACGCGAGATACGCGCCAGGAACAAGCCGACAAACGGCGACCATGCCACCCACCATGCCCAGAAGAAGAGCGTCCAGTTATTCATCCACTCAACCGGACGGTCGAAGGCAAAACTGTTGAGCGTCATGCCCATAAAGCGATTCACATAGTCGCCAACATTCAGCACCAGTGCATTAAGCAGGAACGAGGTGTCGCCCATAAACAACACGAACAGAATCAATCCCAGCGCCAGCGCAACGTTGAGTTCCGATAACACGCGAATGCCCTTATCAACACCGGATGTCACCGAGATAGTGGCGATGATCACCGACAAGGCGATCAGTGCCGCTTTCGCCGCCATCGAATCGGGAATATCAAACAGCACGCTCAAGCCATAGTTAAGCTGCACCACACCGATACCGAGCGTAGTGGCAATACCGAAGATGGTGCCGATCACCGCAGCAATATCCACTGAGTGACCTATCGGCCCGTTAATCCGTTTACCGAAGATCGGGTACAGCGCCGAGCGGATAGTGAGCGGCAAATTATAACGATAGCTAAAGTATCCGAGCGCCATGCCCATCAGCGCATACATCGACCAGCCGGTTAAGCCGTAGTGAAACAGCGTCCAGACCATCGCCTGACGCGCGGCCTCAATCGTCTGTCCCGCGCCTTCCGGCGGCTGCATATACTGCGTTACCGGTTCGGCTACGGAGAAGAACATCAGGTCGATACCGATCCCGGCAGCAAACAGCATCGCCGCCCAACTCAGCAGACTGAATTCCGGTTTTGATTGTTCTGGCCCGAGCTTCACCGAACCAAAACGCGAACAAGCGATACAGACCACAAAGACAATATAGAGCGTTGCCGCCAGCAGATAGTACCAACCGAAGGTTTTAGAAACCCAGTCCAGCGTGCGGCCAATCCACAGGGCCGAGAAGTCGCGAAACAGGATCGTTGTCAGGGAAAACAACAAAATCAGTCCGGCGGAAGTGTAAAACACCACCGGATTGATTTTGTCCTTTTCCCTGCTGTGTGAAAGGTCTGTCATCCAGTATCCCCACTGTTACTGTTACCATTTAAAATCAAATTAGTAACAATTAAGACACATTTTATATTGAACGTCCAATCAATAACCGCTTTAATAGATAAACAACGCTGATGAATGGAGTGGCGAAAATGCCCAAATTGGGAATGCAGTCGATCCGGCGCAGACAACTGATCGACGCCACGCTGGAAGCAATAAATGAAGTGGGCATGCACGATGCAACGATCGCGCAGATCGCCCGCCGTGCAGGCGTTTCTACGGGGATCATCAGCCACTATTTCAGGGACAAAAATGGTCTGCTGGAAGCAACCATGCGCGATATCACCAGTCAGCTGCGTGACGCGGTTTTGAATCGATTACATGCACTTCCGCAGGGCAGTGCAGAGCGGCGATTACAGGCGATTGTTGGCGGAAACTTCGATGAAACCCAGGTGAGCAGTGCGGCGATGAAAGCCTGGCTGGCCTTCTGGGCCAGCAGTATGCATCAGCCGATGCTCTATCGCTTGCAGCAGGTCAGTAGCCGCCGCTTATTGTCGAATCTGGTGAGCGAATTTCGCCGCGAGTTACCGCGCCAACAGGCACAGGAAGCGGGCTACGGCCTTGCCGCGCTAATTGACGGATTATGGCTGCGCGCGGCACTGAGCGGCAAACCGCTGGATAAACCTCTCGCACACTCGCTGACCCGTCACTTTATTACTCAGCATTTACCCACCGATTAACCGAGGAGACGTGATGTCCCGAATGGCAGAACAGCAGCTTTATATACATGGTGGTTATACCTCCGCCACCAGCGGTCGCACCTTCGAGACCATTAACCCGGCCAACGGTAACGTGCTGGCGACCGTGCAGGCCGCCGGGCGTGAGGATGTCGATCGCGCCGTGAAGAGTGCCCAACAAGGGCAAAAAATCTGGGCGGCGATGACCGCTATGGAACGCTCGCGTATTCTGCGTCGGGCCGTTGATATTCTGCGTGAACGCAATGACGAACTCGCAAAACTGGAAACCCTCGACACCGGAAAAGCATATTCGGAAACCTCAACCGTCGATATCGTTACCGGTGCGGACGTGCTGGAGTACTATGCCGGGCTGATCCCGGCGCTGGAAGGCAGCCAGATCCCGTTGCGTGAGACGTCATTTGTTTATACCCGCCGCGAACCGCTGGGCGTAGTGGCGGGGATTGGCGCATGGAACTACCCGATCCAGATTGCTTTGTGGAAATCCGCCCCCGCGCTGGCGGCGGGTAACGCGATGATCTTCAAACCGAGCGAAGTCACCCCGCTTACCGCGTTAAAGCTGGCTGAAATTTACAGCGAAGCGGGCCTGCCGGACGGTGTATTTAACGTGTTGCCGGGCGTGGGCGCGGAGACCGGGCAATATCTGACCGATCATCCGGGCATTGCCAAAGTGTCATTTACCGGCGGCGTCGCCAGCGGCAAAAAAGTGATGGCTAACTCGGCAGCTTCCTCCCTGAAAGAAGTGACCATGGAGCTGGGCGGTAAATCACCGCTGATCGTTTTCGACGATGCGGATCTCGATCTCGCCGCCGATATCGCCATGATGGCGAATTTCTTCAGCTCCGGTCAGGTGTGTACCAACGGCACTCGCGTCTTCGTTCCGACGAAATGCAAAGCCGCATTTGAACAAAAGGTTCTGGCGCGCGTTGAGCGCATTCGCGCGGGCGACGTTTTCGATCCGCAAACTAACTTCGGCCCGCTGGTCAGCTTCCCGCATCGCGATAACGTGCTGCGCTATATCGCCAAAGGCAAAGAGGAAGGCGCGCGCGTACTGTGCGGCGGCAATGTACTGAAGGGGGATAGCTTCGATAACGGCGCATGGGTTGCACCGACCGTGTTCACCGATTGCAGCGACGATATGACCATTGTGCGCGAAGAGATTTTCGGGCCGGTGATGTCCATTCTGACCTACGAGTCGGAAGACGAAGTCATTCGCCGCGCTAACGATACCGACTACGGTCTGGCGGCGGGTATCGTGACGGCGGACCTGAACCGCGCGCATCGCGTCATTCATCAGCTGGAAGCGGGTATTTGCTGGATCAACACCTGGGGCGAATCCCCGGCAGAGATACCCGTTGGCGGCTACAAACACTCCGGCATTGGTCGCGAGAACGGCGTGATGACGCTCCAGAGTTACACCCAGGTGAAGTCCATCCAGGTTGAGATGGCTAAATTCCAGTCCATATTCTAACCAGGAGGTTTATTTGCAATTTGACTACATCATTATTGGTGCCGGCTCAGCCGGCAACGTTCTCGCTACCCGTCTGACTGAAGATCCGAACACAACCGTGCTGCTGCTTGAAGCAGGCGGCCCGGACTATCGCTTTGACTTCCGCACCCAGATGCCCGCCGCGCTGGCGTTCCCGCTACAGGGCAAACGCTATAACTGGGCCTATGAGACGGAACCCGAACCGTTTATGAACAACCGCCGCATGGAGTGCGGACGCGGCAAAGGTCTGGGCGGTTCATCGCTGATCAACGGTATGTGCTACATCCGTGGCAATGCGCTGGATCTCGATAACTGGGCACAAGAACCTGGTCTGGAGAACTGGAGTTATCTCGACTGCCTGCCCTACTACCGCAAGGCCGAGACTCGCGATGTGGGCGAGAACGATTACCACGGTGGCGATGGCCCGGTGAGCGTCACCACCTCCAAACCCGGCGTCAATCCGCTGTTTGAAGCGATGATTGAAGCGGGCATGCAGGCAGGCTACCCGCGCACGGACGATCTCAACGGCTATCAGCAGGAAGGTTTTGGCCCGATGGATCGCACCGTCACGCCGCATGGCCGTCGCGCCAGCACCGCGCGTGGCTATCTCGATCAGGCCAAATCGCGCCCTAACCTGACCATTCGTACTCACGCCATGACCGATCACATCATTTTTGACGGCAAACGCGCGGTGGGCGTCGAGTGGCTGGAAGGCGACAGCACCATTCCGACCCGCGCGGCGGCGAATAAAGAAGTGCTGTTATGTGCAGGCGCGATTGCTTCACCGCAGATCCTGCAACGCTCCGGCGTCGGCAACGCTGAACTGCTGGCGGAGTTTGATATTCCGCTGGTGCATGAATTACCCGGCGTCGGCGAAAATCTTCAGGATCACCTGGAGATGTATCTGCAATACGAGTGCAAAGAACCGGTTTCCCTCTACCCTGCTCTGCAGTGGTGGAATCAGCCGAGAATCGGTGCGGAGTGGCTGTTTGGCGGCACCGGCGTTGGTGCCAGCAACCACTTTGAAGCAGGCGGATTTATTCGCAGCCGTGAGGAATTTGCGTGGCCGAATATTCAGTACCATTTCCTGCCAGTGGCGATTAACTATAACGGCTCGAACGCAGTGAAAGAGCACGGCTTCCAATGCCATGTCGGATCGATGCGCTCGCCAAGCCGTGGGCATGTGCGGATTAAATCCCGCGACCCGCACCAGCATCCGGGAATTCTGTTTAACTACATGTCGCACGAGCAGGACTGGCAGGAGTTCCGCGACGCAATTCGCATCACCCGCGAGATCATGCATCAACCCGCGCTGGATCAATACCGTGGCCGCGAAATCAGCCCTGGTGTCGAATGCCAGACGGATGAGCAGCTCGATGAGTTCGTGCGTAACCACGCCGAAACCGCGTTTCATCCGTGCGGTACCTGCAAAATGGGTTATGACGAGATGGCTGTGGTTGACGGCGAAGGCCGCGTACACGGGCTGGAAGGCCTGCGCGTGGTGGATGCGTCAATTATGCCGCAAATTATCACCGGCAATTTGAACGCCACGACGATTATGATTGGCGAGAAAATAGCGGATATGATTCGTGGGAAGGAAGCGTTGCCGAGGAGCACGGCGGGATATTTTGTGGCAAATGGGATGCCGGTGAGAGCGAAAAAATGAGTCGTGATGTGAACTGACTCAGGAACCGATCAGATTGAGAGTTACCGTTCTACTATGAGGACCGAATCCTTATATAAAACACTGAGGTAACTCTCATGCTTCATCGTGACAATCTCGCCAGCAAATTCTAAGCTGACTTGCTCAATCTGGCTGATGAAGGTGCTATGCATACACAGATAAACTACAGATGAAATACCACTCAGCTTAAGAATTACGCCGCTAATGTTCCTGGCTATGGTTACCTGTTCATTCCCGCTCACGGTTAGCATATACGAAAAGGGTTCTTGTAACGAGTACAAAAATAAGTCAGACCAAAACCACATGGAGCTTTAAACACGATTCGTATAATTTATTAGCAGTGATTTATTTTTACTCTTCTTTAATTAATCATCATGCTTAAATATTTTTTAGCACAAGATTATCGCTTCGCTAACATTTTAGTTTACATTAATTTTCAATTGATAATAAAAAGTTGTTAATAAGTTTTTTGCGAAAAATAAAAAGTGTTGGAATACTCTCCATCAAATGAATGCAAAATAAACAAATTGAGATATACAAAAAGTAAAAATCATTTAAATGAATATTTTTAATTTATGAGTAGAACCCATTAACAATGATTTACTCACGACCAAAAAAGTAAAGAACACCTTGCAACAATATGTATTTACAAATTCATATCATTGATATTAAGCTAATCTTACTTTCTATCCTCCAAATTTATGCATCAAAAAAAACAAAAGTAAAATCAATTGGATACACAACAAGACAATCTCACAGGAAATGATGTTAAATATCTCATAACTAATAAAAAATTACTAAAACGTTAGACGTAATACACATCCCACACGACCTGTCACTCATAGTTTTAATATTTATTTTTTCACATTATAGTAGATAAAAACACGCATTAAAAATGACTTGTAGAAAAGCTGCACAATAAATAGTTCATATTTAATCTGTTGCGTAGAACTACTATTCAAAAAATCTTATTAATGAGATAATGAGATTACATCGATAACGTTCTGATTGCAGGCATACTTATCTGGGTGTGCCTCTCTTTTTTTTACAACTGTACACGGTGGCGTATGACGAGAAAATATCTCACACAGGATGAAGTCTACAGGCTGATGGATGCAGCCCAGAGCATGTCCTTTCCTGAAAGAAATCGCTGTCTGATTATGATGGCTTTCATTCACGGTTTTAGGGCCAGTGAACTTCTTGATTTACGTTTATCCGATATTGATGCATCTGGAAAACAACTTAATATTCGGCGTATTAAAAATGGTTTCTCGACAACACATCCTCTTCTTCCTGATGAATATAATTTGATCAAGTTGTGGCTTAAGCAGAGGAAGTTAATTGAAAACGGAGTTGAAGGAGACTGGCTTTTTCTCTCCCGGAAACGCCGCCCTATCAGCAGACAACATTTTTTTTCTATCATTCGTGAGGCTGGAAAACGTGCAGGATTAGCTGTAAAAGCACATCCTCATATGTTACGTCATGCCTGTGGTTTTGCTCTGGCTGACAATGGTGTCGATACCCGACTACTTCAGGATTATCTGGGTCATCGAAATATTCAGCATACTGTCAGATACACAGCCAGTAATGCTGCTCGTTTTAAAGGGGTGTGGAAAAAAAAGCCTCGTTAAAACAGTACCTTCTGATTCAAAATGTCAGATTCCTACGTTTTCCTCAATTCTTCCATAAAAAAACAGCCCATTCAATTAAATAAAACACATAACATGTTGATATTTCTAGCTAAATTAAAATAACCCCATGATTTAAAATGATTAATCACAAAGGTCATACCAGTGATTAACTTTCGCCCATATTGTTAAATAACACAAAATTAAAAACAATAAAAACCAAACAAATTAGATTTATATTCCAAGAAAATTAAATATTCAGACTATTAAACCAAACCTGACATTTTGAATCAAAATGTCAGGTTTTGTAGCAATGGCGTGGACGAGTCTGAATGAAGAAGCCTCTGGTTATTATCAGTGCCTGTCAGTTCACCAGGCTGGCACTGGAGTCTCTCATCCCAACGGACAGGTATATCGTGCGGGTGTACAGCAACGTCACTACAGAGGTTGAATTCGTTTTAAAGACCTCCTGTGGCTACCTGTTAGCTGATATCCCTTCGCTTCCTTCGGGGGAGTTGGTTCTTCTGGCTTGTCTCGCCCGTTTGCGGAGTGATGCCGGGCAATGGCAGGTCTGCCTGACCGGTGACTCCGACTGGTTCGATAATGCTCCTGCTGCAAGTCTGTATAACGGCTTCCCACGCATCGGCACCATGCTGACAGCGAGTCGTTATCAGAATCAAATTATCCGCTGGTTACTACGTCCTTTGCCCGGCGATATGAGCGATTTCTGGCTCCTGACTGCACGGGAGTTGAGCGTGCTTAAGATTCTGATGCAGGGCATGAGTTTCAGTGAGATTGCCCGTTATGAACAACGCAGTTCAAAGACCCTGCATGCGATTGCCACACGGGCTTTAATGAAACTTGGACTGGGAACACTGAGCGATTTCAGGCTGCTCTATACGGGATGCGGTGACAGCAGAGTGAAACGGAATATACGGCTACATGCAAAATATATCGGACAACATTCCGCTCATCGACTCACTCAGTATGTGCAGAACATGGTATCCGGAATCCTTTATCCAGAGAAAGTTGCCGTTGGTGAATCAATAAATTCTGACGCCATTTCCGGAAAAGTACTTTCCGGACAAAGAAAAAATATATCTAAAAAAAGACCAGGATTGTTATGACACAGCAGCGTTGTTACTACCACCCACTGCGGCGCATACGGACTCGCTACAGTGTAGGAGCCAAAATATTTCTACTGTTCTGGGCTGCAGGATTGGGAGGCACGCTGTACAGCCTGTACAGCGTGCTGGCGTACTGACATCTGTGAGGGAAGGATGCGTTTCGTTCTTTTCTGTCCCTCAGGAATTGTACCAGCGCAGTTCGCAGCTCTATCAACCGGTTCTGTCGGCAATGTTACCTGCATCAGAACAGAAGAGGAGTTACGCAATAAATTGCGGCACAGGCCACAGAGTGTCGTGATATCGGCAGGGCGACCTGCCGAATGCGCTGAAATGTGGTTCCGATTTTATCGGGATCACTCATTCGTGGTGGTGTTGTGCGTCGCGCCCTTTTTTCTGCCACCGGATGTGAGTATTTCTGGCGTTCTCAAAAACCTGAGGTTACTGAAACCAGGAATGTCAGTAGAGCGTGTCATCAGTATTGCAAATGCCTCTGGTGGGTTTTCAGGGCTGAAGCATGCAGAAATTTTGCCAGTTATGGACAGTTACTCTGTCTTTATGAAAGAGGTGAATAACTGCACAAAGACAATCGTCATGTCAGAACGCTTCCCGGAAAAGCAAAAGAAGGTGTTGTCGTTACTTCTTGCCGGACACAGCTGGGAATACAGTGCGCAGTTTCTCAAAACGGGGATAAGACAGATATGGCTTGCCGAGCAGTCGCTAAAAAAGCGTTGGGGAATACCGGACAGCATGTCATTGCGGGAAGCCCTGCTGCTGAGCAGCAATAATTTTCACGGTGATGGAAATGCATTGGAAACAACGAATGCCATGACATTGCGTGAAAACGGAAATACCAACAGGTATTCCGTGGTGGTAAATGCAGGGACGCAGGCTTTATCTCTGCATAAATATAAATAAGTGGGAAATTGAAATTAGTTACCAGAATGGAGAATTTCTTCATGAAAAACAGTAAGGTATTTTACCGCAGCGCATTAGCGACAGCTATTGTTATGGCTCTTTCTGCACCAGCATTCGCTACTGATAGCACGGTATCAACTGATCCGGTTACGCTGAATACAGAGAAGACGACTCTGGATCAAGATGTTGTTATTAACGGTGATAACAAGATTACAGCCGTAACAATTGAAACGTCAGATTCAGATAAAGACCTTAATGTTACTTTTGGCGGTCACGATATTACCGCCGCATCAACGGTAAACCAAGATTTCGTTGAAGGTGTAAAAGTTAGTGGTAACAAAAATGTTGTGATTAATGCTACAGACTCCACCATCACAGCTCAAGGTGAAGGCACCTATGTCCGGACTGCAATGGTCATTGATTCAACTGGCGATGTTGTTGTTAATGGCGGTAATTTCGTTGCAAAAAATGAAAAAGGTAGTGCGACAGGGATATCTCTGGAAGCGACCACGGGAAATAATTTAACGCTCAATGGTACAACCATAAATGCTCAAGGTAATAAGAGTTACAGCAACGGCTCTACGGCAATTTTTGCTCAAAAGGGTAATTTGTTGCAGGGTTTTGACGGTGATGCAACCGACAACATCACCCTTGCTGACTCAAATATTATTAATGGCGGGATTGAAACAATAGTTACTGCCGGGAATAAGACGGGAATTCATACAGTCAACCTGAATATTAAGGATGGCTCAGTAATTGGGGCGGCTAATAATAAACAAACAATTTATGCCTCTGCTTCGGCACAAGGCGCAGGTTCAGCAACGCAAAATTTAAATTTGTCTGTTGCTGATTCAACCATCTACTCTGATGTCCTGGCCCTTTCTGAAAGCGAGAATTCAGCCAGTACCACAACAAATGTAAATATGAACGTTGCCCGCTCTTACTGGGAAGGTAATGCTTATACCTTCAATAGCGGCGATAAAGCGGGTAGTGATCTGGATATAAATCTTTCCGATAGTTCAGTCTGGAAAGGCAAAGTTTCAGGGGCAGGAGATGCCAGTGTATCTCTGCAAAACGGGTCTGTCTGGAATGTTACGGGTTCCTCAACTGTTGATGCTCTGGCAGTAAAAGACAGTACGGTTAATATCACGAAGGCTACAGTCAATACTGGCACGTTTGCTTCTCAAAACGGCACTCTGATTGTTGATGCCTCTTCTGAAAACACTCTGGATATCAGCGGTAAAGCGAGCGGTGACTTGCGTGTTTACAGTGCGGGTTCATTGGATCTTATCAATGAACAAACGGCATTTATTTCTACCGGCAAAGACAGCACTCTAAAAGCCACAGGCACAACGGAAGGTGGTCTGTATCAATATGACCTGACACAGGGAGCTGATGGTAACTTTTATTTCGTAAAAAACACGCATAAAGCATCCAACGCCAGCTCCGTGATTCAGGCAATGGCAGCTGCTCCGGCTAACGTCGCTAATCTGCAGGCTGACACGCTCTCCGCCCGTCAGGATGCTGTCCGTCTGAGCGAAAATGACAAGGGTGGCGTATGGATTCAGTACTTTGGCGGTAAACAGAAACATACCACCGCGGGAAATGCATCCTATGACCTGGATGTAAATGGTGTAATGCTGGGTGGTGATACCCGCTTCATGACTGAAGATGGTAGCTGGCTGGCCGGTGTGGCGATGTCTTCTGCGAAAGGTGACATGACTACCATGCAGAGCAAAGGTGACACTGAAGGTTACAGCTTCCACGCTTACCTGAGCCGCCAGTATAACAACGGTATCTTCATTGATACTGCTGCACAGTTTGGTCACTACAGCAACACGGCAGATGTTCGCCTGATGAATGGTGGCGGTACCATCAAAGCTGACTTTAACACCAATGGTTTTGGTGCGATGGTTAAAGGCGGTTACACATGGAAAGACGGTAATGGCCTGTTTATTCAGCCATATGCCAAACTGTCTGCTCTGACTCTGGAAGGTGTGGATTATCAACTCAACGGCGTGGACGTTCATTCTGACAGCTATAACTCTGTGCTGGGTGAGGCCGGTACGCGCGTGGGTTATGACTTCGCTGTGGGCAACGCGACCGTTAAACCTTATCTGAATCTGGCCGCACTGAACGAATTCTCTGATGGCAACAAAGTCCGTCTGGGTGATGAGTCTGTCAATGCCAGCATTGACGGTGCAGCATTCCGCGTGGGTGCAGGTGTACAGGCTGATATCACCAAAAACATGGGAGCATATGCAAGCCTTGACTACACCAAAGGTGACGACATTGAGAACCCGCTACAGGGTGTAGTTGGTATCAATGTGACCTGGTAAGAATAAAGCAGTCGGTTCCCCTGTCGACTGTTATACCCCCTGCAGGCAGCAGTATGCTGCCTGCAGGCTATAAATATCCAGTATTCATGATGCTGGCTTTTTGCTGATATTTACCCTGAACATTCCTGATACAGACTATTAATACAATCTTATCTGCGACAGATTTCATTTTCTGGATATATTATGAATGAACAAATCAAACAGGATATCGATCTGATTGAGATTTTATTTTATCTGAAGAAAAAGATTCGTGTTATCCTTTTTATTATAGCTATCTGTATGGTAATGGTGCTGTTGTTTCTGTATATCAATAAAGATAATATAAAAGTGACTTACAGTCTAAAAATAAACCAGACAACACCAGGCATACTTGTTAGCTGTGATAGCAATAATAACTTTGCCTGTCAGACCACAATGACTGAAGATGTTATTCAGCGAATTACTACATTTTTTCAGACCAGCCCAGATGTCAAGAACAGAGAAATAAAGCTGGAATGGTCAGGAAATAAGAGAGATTTACCAACTGCTGAAGCGGAAATATCTCGCGTGCAGGCGTCTATCATCAAATGGTATGCGTCAGAATACCATAATGGCAGGCAAGTTCTCGATGAGATACAAACGCCTTCAGCAATTAACAGTGAGCTTTATACAAAAATGATATACCTGACCAGGAACTGGTCACTGTATCCGAACGGTGATGGCTGTGTCACTATAAGCTCACCAGAAATAAAAAATAAATACCCTGCTGCCATTTGCCTGGCTCTGGGATTTTTTCTAAGTATTGTGATTTCTGTGATGTTTTGCCTTGTCAAAAAAATGGTAGATGAATACCAACAAAACTCTGGGCAGTAATAAACAGCATTCTGACAGAGAGTGCCTGTATAAAACTATAGTGACAGTGACCGGGAAGGGAGCCCGTCTTCAGGAATGGATTCCTGTCTTTTTAACTGTAAATATCCTGGCATTATTAATGTCAGGATATTTACAGAAGAGCTGCATAACCATGACGGAACGGGGTTAAGTCAGGTTGTCCTTAACGCTATTCACAACCTCGTATACCGCCTTCAGGTTTATGTCCAGACTACATATCTCTCTCAGCAATCCTCAATAATCAGATACACCGCTTTCACCGGACCATGAACCCCGACGACTTTGATAAGCTCAATGTCCGCCGTTGAACTGGGACCACTGATGATGTTAATACATGACGGCATTCGTTCACCGGCCTGCGCTTTCTGATGCAATTTTTCTGCGAGTTGCGCTACACGCGGCAGGATTGTGCTTTTACGCAGGATAAAAAGAGAAGATTCCGGGAGCAGGCTCAATGAACGCCCGCGCCCGGCGGCGGAAAAAAGAACCACGCCTCCCGATTCGGTTAAACCATATTCAGCATATACGACGCCCACTTTAGCCTGCTCTGCTTGTGATATGTTCTCAATACCTTTCGCCGGATCCCAAACAACGGCATTGCATTCCTGCTGCAAACGTTCGCTAATCCCCAATTCCTCCAGCCTCGTGTCACCACTAATCACGACCGACTGATCTCCCAGCTCTTTACACAGACGTATTGCAGCTTCTGCCGCCTTCGCCTCGCTGGTCAGTTCACAGCGCGTCAACATAACATCGCTGGCAAACTGGATAAACGCGTCACAGCGCTGCTGTTGGGTAAGTTGGGTAAGCCGCTCGTTAGCATAGTTGTTAAGCGGCGCATCTTCTGCTTGCGGTTCAAGTCGCAGCGGGCGCCCCAGTGCCTGAGCAACGTTATTCAAAAATTTGCTCCGATTATCCATTCTTTTTCTCCTGCGCCTGATGTTTCTTAAACCAACTACGGAAACTCTCTCCGTCAGCTTCAGGAAGATCGCGTGCTTCCATCCAGTCGCTAATCGCGCCAAATTTGAGTGGTGTTTTGCCGCCATTGATAAACCAGCTTGCCGCATGAGCACCAGCCATCATCCCAACTTTCCACAATCCTGGATGACTATTGGCATAAGCGAACATTTTTATCGCCCGTTGCTCTGCTTTTGCGGTGATCCCTTTTTCAGCCATCACCCGACGATGACGCAAAATCAGTTTTGACAGCGGAATACGCACCGGACACACGCTGTCACAAGCGGTGCATAAAGAGCAGGCGTAGGGTAAATCTTTAAAATCTTTATAGCCGCCAAGTAACGGGGAAATCACCGCACCAATTGGCCCTGGATAAATAGAGCCATATCCATGACCGCCAATATGGCGATATGCCGGACAAGTATTCATACAAGCCCCGCAACGAATACAGCGCAGCACATCCCGAAATTCAGAGGCCAGCACCTCAGAACGCCCGTTATCGACAATAACCAGATGAAACTCTTCAGGACCATCAACGTGCCCCGCTTCGCGCGGTCCTGTCAGCCAGGTGTTGTATCCCGTCAAACGTGCACCAACGGCACTGCGCGCCAGCATGGTGATCAATACATCTACCTCTGCAAACGTGGGAGCAATACGCTCCATTCCCATCACTGCAATATGCGTTTTAGGCAGCGTGGTACACATTCGCGCATTACCTTCATTGGTCACCAGGCATACCGAACCGGTCTCTGCCACCGCGAAATTACAGCCGGTAATACCTATTTCAGCACTGAGGAAATCTTCGCGGATTTTTTGCCGAATGAATAAGGTCATCGCTTCAGGCGTTTCCGGCCCCTCATAGCCCAGATGTTCGTGTAGCACTCGACGGATCTGATGGCGATCTTTATGAATTGCCGGGACCACAACATGAGAGGGCGGATCTTGATCCAGCTGGAGAATGTATTCACCCAGATCGGTTTCAATCACCTGAATCCCGGCATCCTGCAACACATGATTGACACCAATCTCTTCGGTCACCATCGATTTAGATTTCACCACCTTCCGGGCATTTTTGCGTTGGGCAACCTGTAAAATGTAGCGGGTGGCGTCTTCTTTGGTTTTTGCAAAATAGACGTGACCTCCGTTTTGCGTCACTTTTTCTGAGAGCTGGTACAGATAAGCGTCGAGATTACTCAGAACATGATCACGTATCTGGGCGGCCCGATCGCGCCACTCCTCCCAGTGCCCCAATTCATCGACCATTTTTTGCCGATTTGCCCCAATACGCTGCTGCGCGTTTGCCACCGCTTTGCGCATGATCGGATCTTCAATTTGCTGACGAATGCGTGTCTTAAAATCTGTATTACTGGTTTTGATCGACATCTTTATATCCTCAGCGGCTCATCAGCACTTCAGCAATATGCATCACTTTGACTTTCTGCCCTTCCCGTTGTAATCGTCCACTGATGTTCAGCAGGCAACTCACGTCAGCACCAATTAAATACTCAGGGCGGACTTCCATCAGGTGCGCAACCTTTTCTTTCACCATCTCGCCGGATATTTCGGCCATTTTGACCGAGAACGTGCCGCCAAATCCGCAGCAGGTATCCTGTTCAGCAAAGGTCAACAGCTCCAGTCCACGCACATTTTTCAGCAGCGTAAGTGGTTCGTCCTTCACCCCCAGCTTACGGGCCAGGCTACAAGATGGGTGATACACCGCTCTCCCTTGCAAACTGGCACCTACATCGACTACCCCTAATGTATTAACAATAAAAGAGGTGAGATCCTGCATACGCGCGGCAACCTTTTCGGCACGTGATGCCCATTCAGGTTCATCCGCCAGATACGTCGGGTAACTTTTTACGGCATAGGTGCAAGAGCCAGCCGGTGAAATAATGGGATCGTCGTTATCCTCCAGTGCGGCGATCAGATTTTTCATCCCTGGAATCGCTTCTTTGATATAACCACTATTGATCGCAGGCTGACCGCAGCATCCTTGTTTCTCCGGGAAATTTACGCGACAGCCGAGTTTTTCCAGTAGCAGCACGGAGTCTCGTGCCATTCTTGATTTCAGGGCGTCACCAATGCAGGTGACAAAGAAATTGACATTCACAACTAATACTCCATTACTTCATGCCCATTTATGCCCGATGGTTCCCCCCTTCCGGGGGATCAATCATCAATAAATATGGCGTTCTTTTTTAATTGGCTAGCAACATACCACCCCTCATTTGTATGACAAATGATAATCTTTCATCTAAACTTCAAATGCAATAACTAATTTTATTTCTTTCGGCATCGCTCACATTTTATGGGGAAATCGACGATCATTTTTGGCATAAGAAATCCATTTAAAAAGGCTACACCCCTTATACCTATTCAGAGCTACTTATTCAGGGGTTATTGAGATATACACTGATGGTGCACAAAAAAATCACCGACAATAATCACGTATCAAGTAATAGTCGGGATTTTATTTAATTGAAGCAATTTAGTTTGCATTTTTATTTAAAAACTGAGCTAGAGTCCATCAAAAAAAATATATAAAGCCCAAAACTACCGTTGGAAATAGAAATAGTTGAAAGGCTCACAACTCCCGGAATGCGGATTATCTTTGCCCTGATTTCTGGCGGTTTTATTCAGGGTGCAAGCTGTCTGACCCTTTCCCGATATTCTCCCGGAGTACAACCAAACTCGCGGACAAACGCCTTGTGAAAAGATGATTCGCTGGCATAGCCTACTGACTCAGCGATCACCACAACAGGGAGCATTTCCCGGGAAAACATCTGGGCCGCTATTTGTAGACGCAACTTTGTTAATACAGCCAGCGGCGTGGTTCCGGAAACATCACGGAAAAGCTGGGCAAAACTTGCCCGGGACATGTGGGCGATGCTGGCCAGCGATTCGACGGTCCAGGCGTGTCCAGGCATTTCCATCATTTGCTGTATTACCGCACCAAGACGTGGATGCAGAAGCAAACTGAGAATGTTTTTCTCTGTATTAACCTGTGCAATCCACTCACGCACCGCGAGGGTAAAGAATGTAGCGCAGATCTGGCTACACAGAGCATCCACTCCCGGCATTGCCGATCTGGATTCCTGTTGTAAAAACGGGATCGCCTCCCTCAGCCAGTTATATTCCACGCTATGGTTCACTGGTGCTACAAACAGCGTTTCCGGCAAAGACGTTAAAAAATAACGCGCCGAATGTTGCAGCCGAAGAGTGCCACAGACAATACAGGTCGATTCATTATCGACATGACTCAGGCGATGAGCTGAATTTTGTGGTAGCAGGACCACATTTCCCGGGCGTAATGTAAAAATCTCTCCCGTCGGCATTTCCAGCTTCGCCGCTCCTTGCGTTAACGCATGCCAACGAATAACCGACAATTCCCCGGCACCATGTGGAAGTTGCCAGTCACTTCCTAACACGCAATTCTTATCGATCGTTCCTTGTGGAGCGTTAAGCATCAACAAACGGCTAAGAGCATCCATATCAGACTCCTGAGTGGTTTTTTGATTACAAACACCAACAATCTTAGTCAATAATTAATCTAATACCATCAAATAGTTAATCATGATTTTTGTTTTGTGATTCTGATTAAGAAAAAGAAAATACCAGACGATAAGACAAAATATCAAGCGTTGTGAAGAAATGTTATTTGCTCTTTTGCGTCTATAGTCATGATGTCAAATGAACGCGTTTCGACAGGAAATCATCATGAATAAATATCAGGCAGTTATTATTGGTTTTGGCAAGGCTGGAAAAACATTAGCCGTCACGCTGGCAAAAGCAGGTTGGCGTGTGGCTCTCATCGAACAATCAAATGCAATGTATGGCGGGACCTGTATTAATATCGGCTGTATCCCAACCAAAACATTGGTTCATGACGCACAGCAGCACACAGATTTTGTCCGTGCCATACAGCGTAAAAATGAAGTGGTTAATTTTTTACGTAATAAGAATTTTCATAATCTTGCGGATATGCCCAATATCGACGTGATCGACGGCCAGGCGGAGTTTATCAATAATCATAGCCTGCGTGTTCATCGGCCTGGGAGAAATCTGGAGATTCATGGCGAGAAAATTTTTATTAATACCGGTGCACAAGCCGTGGTTCCGCCAATTCCTGGAATTACCACCACGCCTGGTGTATATGACAGCACCGGATTACTTAATCTAAAAGAATTGCCTGGGCATTTAGGTATTTTGGGCGGCGGATATATTGGCGTTGAGTTCGCCTCTATGTTCGCTAATTTTGGCAGCAAAGTAACCATTTTAGAGGCAGCTTCGCTGTTTTTGCCTCGGGAAGATCGGGATATTGCTGATAATATCGCGACGATTTTACGCGATCAGGGTGTCGATATAATCCTCAATGCCCATGTGGAGCGAATCAGTCACCATGAAAATCAAGTGCAAGTGCATAGCGAGCACGCCCAACTGGCGGTGGATGCACTGTTAATAGCTTCCGGTCGTCAACCGGCTACCGCTTCGTTACATCCAGAAAATGCAGGTATCGCAGTAAACGAGCGCGGGGCAATTGTCGTTGACAAGCAATTACATACCACCGCAGACAATATTTGGGCGATGGGAGATGTTACCGGCGGGCTGCAATTTACTTATATTTCACTGGATGATTACCGCATTGTGCGTGATGAGTTGCTGGGAGAAGGCAGACGTAGTACTGATGATCGGAAAAATGTGCCTTATTCCGTATTCATGACACCGCCACTGTCCAGGGTTGGTATGACAGAAGAACAGGCCAGAGAGAGTGGTGCTGATATTCAGGTGGTGACATTGCCTGTAGCTGCAATTCCGCGTGCCAGAGTGATGAATGATACTCGTGGGGTATTAAAAGCGATTGTTGATAATAAAACCCAACGTATATTAGGGGCATCACTGCTGTGTGTTGACTCCCACGAGATGATCAATATAGTGAAAATGGTGATGGATGCCGGGCTGCCTTATAGCATATTACGCGATCAGATATTTACTCATCCGTCGATGAGCGAATCACTCAATGATCTATTTTCATTAGTCAAATAAACTCAAAATCAGACGCCAGAACAAATATTCTGGCGTCTCAGAGAAAAGAATCTTATTAATTCCCTGTTACTTTATAACTTCTTAATCACTTCATTGATGGTATTTTATATGTTTAAAAAATCTGTTTTATTTGCAACACTATTATCTGGCGTTATGGCATTTTCCACCAATGCAGATGATAAAATAATTCTGAAACATATCAGCGTCTCATCAGTATCAGCATCACCGACAGTTCTTGAGAATGCCATTGCTGATATGGCCAGAAAATATAATGCTTCATCCTGGAAAGTTACATCGATGCGAATTGATAATAATTCAACCGCAACAGCAGTATTGTATAAATAAGGATGTTTACAATGGAAAGATACCTGCACCTGTTAAGTCGGGGAGATAAAATTGGCCTGACATTGATTCGTCTGAGTATTGCGATTGTTTTTATGTGGATTGGGTTATTAAAGTTTGTCCCTTACGAGGCAGACAGCATTACACCATTCGTCGCAAACAGTCCACTAATGTCGTTCTTTTATGAACACCCGGAAGACTATAAACAGCATCTGACTCACGAAGGCGAATACAAACCAGAAGCAAGAGCATGGCAAACGGCTAATAATACCTATGGTTTTTCCAACGGTCTTGGCGTCGTGGAGGTGATTATTGCTCTGCTGGTTTTGGCTAATCCTGTCAATCGCTGGTTAGGTTTATTGGGTGGGCTGATGGCATTTACCACGCCGCTGGTAACACTCTCATTTTTAATCACCACCCCGGAGGCATGGGTACCCGCATTGGGTGACGCTCATCATGGTTTCCCTTATTTATCCGGTGCTGGTCGTCTGGTATTGAAAGATACTCTGATGCTGGCAGGTGCTGTCATGATAATGGCAGATTCGGCGCGGGATATTCTTAAACAACGCAGTAATGAATCCAGTTCAACGTTAAAAACTGAATATTGATAATCCGAACACTGTCTGTTGTTCACTTTTTCAGGCGTCAGGCTCCCTTTCTGATGATGAAGCCTGACGCCATATTACCGGAGATATGACAGAGTGAAGGTCAATATCACTCCCCTATTAAAAGATTCTTGTCGTCTCAGGTAAAATAAGTGATTAATATCAATCATGTATTTTTACAGCAAGACAACCACGAACAAACTCAGGATTAAAATGTTTTACCGATTCCCCAACATAACCCAAATCAAGCGAACTAATTTGCGCCATTTCTTTCTCTGTCAGTGAGAAATCCCAAATAGCAAAATTTTCTTCGATACGCTGTTGATGTGTCGATTTCGGAATAACGACCACTCCCCGTTGAATATTCCAACGCAGAATGACCTGAGAAATCGATTTTTGATGGGCATCTGCAATACTCTGAAGCAGATTATTTTCAAAGGGTTTATGTCGTCCACCACCTAACGGAGCCCATGCTTCAGGCTGCACGTTATAATACTTCATGGTTGCCAGCGCCTCTGGTTGGGCAAAATAGGGATGCAACTCGACCTGGTTGACCATCGGTTTAACTCTTACCGTTTCACAAAAGTTCGCCAGAACATGAGGGTAGAAATTGGAAACCCCAATCGCTTTTAATTTGCCCTCTTCATAGGCATCTTCGAGTGCACGCCACGCACTAAAATAATCGCGCATGGCCTGGTGCAATAAATAGAGATCGAAGTATTCTAGCCCCGATTTTTTTAATGATGCTTCAATACCTGCTGCTGCAATATCCTGATTCAACATATCCTGCACCCACAATTTAGACGTTATAAATAACTCTTCTCGGGTACATAAACCTTCAGATATGGCTTCACGAACGGCTTCACCGACGGCATCTTCATTACCGTATACCGCTGCAGTGTCGATGAGTCGATAACCCGTGCGGATAGCATTCAACACTGACTGTTTGCACACGTCTTTATCGGTAACCTGAAAAACACCAAATCCCATCATCGGCATTTTCAGATTGTTACTTAATACGGAAAATTCCACTGTCAGTCCCTCCATTAGGTATGAACAATGAGTCTACGTTAAAACGTAACCTCAAATTAGTATGTGGATTTTGATATCACTTATGCAAAAAATTCATTAATAATGTAGGACTGAAACCTCTCTATTTTTGGGGCAATGAAGCAGACGCTATCAGTGCTTTTGCCTTGGGACTTGCTGTTTTTGATACACTTAGGGCCCAGGACATAACGAAAATGTGCGATATGACAAAGAATTAACGGAGTATGTGATGATCAGGCAGAAGATTCTACAGCAGCTCCTGGAGTGGATTGAGTGCAATCTTGAGCACCCTATTTCAATCGAAGATATCGCACAGAAATCTGGCTACAGCAGACGCAACATCCAGCTTCTGTTCCGAAATTTCATGCATGTGCCTTTGGGAGAATACATTCGCAAACGAAGGCTTTGTCGTGCCGCCATTCTTGTCCGGCTCTCCGCGAAATCTATGCTTGATATTGCACTCTCTTTGCATTTTGATTCACAGCAGTCATTCAGCCGCGAATTTAAAAAGTTATTCGGCTGCTCTCCCCGTGAATACCGCCACCGTGATTATTGGGATCTCGCAAATATCTTCCCTTCTTTTTTAATACGTCAACAGCAAAAGACGGAGTGTAGATTAGTCAACTTTCCTGAGACACCTATTTTTGGCAATTCATTTAAATATGATATTGAAGTGTCGAATAAATTACCGGATGAAGAAGTCAAACTGCGACGTCATCATTTAGTCAGATGTATGAAGAATTTTAAGACGGATATCTATTTCGTCTCCACGTTCGAACCATCAACAAAATCGGTCGATTTGCTCACAGTTGAAACTTTTGCCGGTACGGTATGCAAACAAACCGATTCAGAGATGCCGAAAGAGTGGACAATTAACCGAGGACTGTATGCCTCTTTCCGCTATGAAGGTGAGTGGGAGCACTACCCTGAATGGGCGCGAAACCTCTATCTGATGGAATTACCTGCCAGGGGGTTAGCCAGAGTGAACGGCAGTGATATTGAGCGATTTTATTACAATGAAAACTTCGTCGAAATTGATAGCAATAACATTGTTTGCGAAATTTTTATCCCCGTTCGCCCGGTTTAGCCTGTAACTCCATCACATAAGATTTACCCTACCCTGCCACCGTCTAATCGGTGCCAGGGTAGGTATTCAGTAAATAATGGCGCTGCGCATGTCAACGCCATTATTATTTATTACATCGTCGTTTTTATTTCTCCTCAGCGCCTTCAGTATCTGCAGGAACGGCGTTAATTGTCACAGTCACTGGTTTCATTTCATACCCTCCATATGTCAAAGAGTTGAATGTGAATGTGTATGTACCTGGCTTGTTGGTACTAAATGTACGCGTGATTTTCCCGCTCGCGAAATGGTCATTTTTCGACGGCAGGAACTGATAATCCGCCTCTGTCACCCCTTCCGGAGCCTCAATGTCGACCCACATGGTTCCTCCTACGGGGTTGACACCCGACATCAGAGTAACCGTCAGTGTTGCAGTAGTCTTCCCGTCCGCCACCAGAGAATCTACACGCTCTGGAGATGCAGCGAGCACCGCGTTTTTATCATCCGCGACGAATTTAGATTCGGCAGTTTTCGTCGATTCCTGACCGTCGGCCTGTTCCACTTTCGCCGTGAGTGTATATGTCGCTGCGACAGTGGTCGTGGCGGTGAAAATAGCCTGCCCTTGCTCATTCGTTGTCGCCGTCCCATTGGGAGTCAGAACTAAATTTTCCGGGCTGGCAGTCAGCGTCACTTCGCTATCTTTCAGCAGGTTGTTATTGGCATCAGTCACCGTAACTTTATACGTCTGTTTGGTTTTGCCGTCCGCCACTGCACGGTTGCCAATCACCTCAATACTGGAGATGGTCGCCGTAGTCTTATCAGCCACAAACGTTACAGACTGCGCATTCGAAGGCTGGTCATTTCCTGCTGACGCCGTGATCTCATAGGTTCCGGCAGTCACGGAAACCACTTTCAGTTCCGCTTTACCCTCCTTGTCGGCGTTCACCATGATATTACCGTCTGCAAGCGGTTTGACGCCCCGAGGCAGATTAAAGACGACCACAGCGCCAGGAAGAAGGTTGCCGTATTGATCCTTAACCGTTGCCGTCAGCGTAAAGGCATCTTTGCCGTTTGCCACTTTTTGAGCAGCGGCGTCTACCTCCAGGCTCGCCTGACCGGTACTGAAATCCGCCTTGAATTTCACCTTGACCGTCTTCTGAGAGTTTTTCACCGAGGCCTCGATCTCAAGTTCCCCTGCAACCGTTGACATAAGCTCAATGTCCACTTTCCCTGCCGCATTGGTTGTTACTGTATTCCCCGTCTTGCTGGTCACACCCTGCGGTAAAGTCAGCGTAACTTCTTGCCCCTGCAACGGGTTACCATAGCTGTCCACGACGGTCAGGGTGATCTGGTTAGCAGACTGTCCATTAGCCAGTTGGTTATTAACCTTCACTGTCATATCACGAATCTCAGCCTTAGATGCGTCACCTGCAACATTCAGCACCAGTGGCTGAGCAACGGCATTTTGGCCGTTCACTCGCGGCATCACAGACAACTGACCCGCGGCAGATCCCAGCGTTAAGGTCGACACGTAGACCCCATTACCTTTCTCTGTCCAGTTTCCTGCTGAAGGACGCTCACTCCCCGTGCTGGCGGCACCACTAAACACTGGTGCATCTGGCTTCAGCCCGGTGACCGGATTCCCGTACGCATCCTTCACGGTGAAGGTGAGTTCCGTCGTCGTTTTAACCGTTGGAGTTTTATTGTCCGCAACAAGCGTAGAGTTCGCTGATGACATCTCTCCGGCAATAACAGTCAGCTGCGCGGCTTCGGTGGCTGCAGGCTGGCCGTTGAAGAGCGGCATGACACGAAGCTCGCCCGTCTTTCTGCCTGTAGTTAACGTAGCAACATAGGAACCGTCACCTTTTTCGGTCCAACTGGAAACGGTCGCCCCTTCAGAGGCGGTCCCCGTCAAACTTGCCGACAACGAAAGACCACTGATAGCGTTGCCATGCGCATCTTTCGCCACCAGCGTTACGGTTGTGCTTTCACCGGCTTTTACGTGATCTTCTGCGACAGAGACTTTCGACTGGTTTGAAGATAATGCATCAGCCACCACGGTTACTTTTGCCGCATTTGCTGCCGCGTCCTGCCCATTGAGCTTCGGCATAACGTCTAATTCACCCGCCGTAGTGCCGAGAGAAATCTGCGCAGTCCAGGTCCCGTCGCCATTATCCGTCCAGCCTGATGCCGTAGAACCAGCAGCAGCTGCGCCCGATAATGACGGTGCATCCGGATTGAGGCCAGTTACAGGGTTGTCATTAGCATCTTTTGCCGTCCAGATTGCCGTAACTGTACCGCCAACCACCGGTTTATCAGGATTCAGTGTGATGGACGAATGTGCTGCATCAAGCGGCCCGGCAACAAACTTCAGCGTTTGTTGTAATGTGCCCAGCTGATACTGCTCGCTGAAGGCACGCACAACAACGTTTCCGGCACGGGTCGAAGAAACCGTGGCGCTGTAAACCCCTGGTTTTATTTCCGAAATGGCACCAACGGTTACACCATTAGTGTCTTGCGGAACAAGTCGCAGGCGGCTGGCTTCTCCCGTCACCGGATTACCCTCGGAGTCCACCGCTGTCAGTGTCAGCGTGTAGGCTTGCTGACCATCAGCAACCACATCACCTGACGGCTCGTTAGCACTCAGGGTGGAGTTTGACACATCCATCATCGTGGCCCGCAGTTCTGCAGTGACAGTTTTGCTCATGTCATCAACGCTAACAGTAATCGTTGCCTCACCTGACTGCGTTCCGGTAGTAAAGACAGACTGATACACCCCTGCTTCAGTTTCGGTGAACTCACCCAGTGTTGGCTTTGCCTGTGATTTAGTGGCCTTCAGGGTACGAGTCACAATATTTCCAGCCGGTTTGAAGGTTAGTTCAGTCTTGATCTGATCTTTCATGCCCGTGACTGGCTGCCCCTCGGCGTCGCGCAGAGACAGCACCAACGGCTTTTGCTCATTACCGTTAGCAAGCATTTGAATACGGCTCTGACCGTCAAGCGTTAACGCCGTACGATCGGCGCTCATACCAGCTCCGCTAATAACCACTTCTGTCTGCACACGTTTCGAGGCATTGCCTTTGTTATCGTAGGCAATCGCTGAAATCGCATAATAATTGTCTTTGCCTGCCTGATAAGCCGGGAGCGTCACTTGCCACTGATTGCCCTGCCCCGTAATTTTTCCGCCTGCGGCCAGCAAAGACGGCGCTTCCCATTGCACATTTTTCAGACCGTGAGTTGCTTTGCTGACCACAAGCCCCAGGGAAACCGTCTGGCCGCCCTTGCCTTCAATACGCTCAGGCAGAGCAATACGGATCACTTCAGATTTGCGATACTCAAGAACGATATTGTTATTACGCTCAACCAGGTCATAGCGGCTGCCTGCCAGCATTCGACGCTCGCGAATGCTGTCTGTATCGAGTTGTTTTTCCAGAGGTTCGCCAATCCGATAATTAACTTCCAGGCCAAAGCGAGTGTCATTCTCACCACTCTTGCCCTGCTTATGCCCGGCACTCAGGGTCAGAAGAGGCACTGGCGTGTAATTCACTTCAGCGGTAATCGCATGTGGATCTTTCTGGCGTTTATCTTTACCAAACAGCCCGACTTCATCGCCATAATACTGTTCATACATCAGGCTTGCGCCAAGCTGCGGCCAGGCAGGTAAATAGCCCTCAGCACGAATATCCCAGCCATTCGCCGGGCGTTCCTGATAATCCTCAACATCCGGCGATTTTTTCCAGCCAGAAGCCCGGATATAACCATTGGCGCTCAGTTTCAAATAATCACGCCAGTATTCCGCACCAACACCAATGCGGGTATGACTACGGGATAAATCATGATCGATAAAAGTATTCACCCCCGCCATCCAGTCATTTTCTGAAAAATGACGCCAGCCAAAACCAATATTTGACTGAGTACGATCGTCGGTACGATGTATTGCCCCCTGAGTGAACAACATATTTGTCGGTGTATCATAAATCGGATAAAGCATTTCCAGCGAAGAGTCCTTCAGCGAGAAATTTTTATCGACATTCAGTTTGACGCGCGCAGTACCGTATTTCCCGAGCCACTCCTGAATTTCCTGGTTAGCTTTAGCGGTGGCCATTCCGGTAATAAAGTTACGTGTCGCATCGCTATCTGGCTGACTGCTTAAAAATGTCCCGGCATTAGCGGCAAGCGACGCGACATTTTTCTCCACGTTATTATCAGCAGTTACCGTAGTATTTTCCATGCTCAACCGTGGCTGAACCGCATGCTGCGCACGTGCTGCCATTACTGGCGTAAAGGTGACTGCGAGTGGAAAAAGAACCTGAACAGAGATATTTGCCCACGCCACGCAGCGGGCCAGAACTGAATAACGAAATCGTGGCTGTTTATTGTCTGTTTTATAACGTGACATTGAGATAATTTCCTGATGAACGAATTAACGAACATAGGCAGACACAAATAATGGCGTCTGCTTGTCAGAAAAACCGGGGATTTCCCGGTTTCCTTTTCCACAGAAAAGGAAATACCTTTATGTAAGAAAGTACACCGCCACCTAATATATCCAGTGTCTGTAGCCACTCATCAGGTGGTTGGGCGCGGGATTATATTTTTATTTATGGGTAAAAATTTAGCTTTTTGTGCAAGTCATTAAATAGATACTTAAGTTATATTTCTTACTCTGCGGGCAGTGAATAATTCATTATTCAGAGTGAATAATAATGACCCGTCTTTAATTAACTGCTATTGGGAGTACGTCGAAGTAAGTATATACGCTGGGATAAACCAATATATTTTTTATGGACATTCATTTTTATTCATCGGACTGTAAATTCCGGGGATATCGAACTTGCACGACTAATCTCAACCCTCAAACAGATTTATGAATTTTGTTCATAACCCCTGACAAATCCTGCCGTCTAATCGAGCTCTTCCCTTTACGTTATGCTTCTCATGAACGATAACGGAAGGATAACACCATGCAAAAAGTAAAACTGAACAACGGTATTGAAATGCCCCTGTTGGGCTTTGGTGTATTTCAGATGACCGATGCCGCCGAATGCGAAAGAGCGGTCATTGACGCTATTAACAGCGGTTATCGACTGATTGACACCGCCGCCTCTTATCAAAATGAAATCCAGGTCGGGAACGCCCTGAAACAAAGCGGTATCGCCCGTAACGAACTCTTTGTCACCACGAAACTCTGGTTGCAGGATACCAGTTACGAAGGGGCCAAAGCCCAGTTCGAACGCTCTCTGAATCGACTGCAACTTGATTACGTTGACCTGTACTTGATTCACCAGCCATATGGCGATGTCCACGGGGCCTGGCGTGCCATGGAAGAGCTGCAACAGGCCGGTAAAATTCGCGCTATTGGCGTCAGTAACTTCCATCCTGACCGACTGGCAGACCTTATCGCTTTTAATAACGTCGTTCCGGCGGTAAACCAGGTTGAAGTTAACCCTTTCAATCAGCAGCTACAGGCCGTTCCCTGGATGCAAAGTCGTGGCATTCAGCCAGAAGCCTGGGCACCGTTTGCGGAAGGGAAAAATGGTCTGTTCCAGCATCCTGTTCTCACGGCAATTGGCGAGAAGTATGGCAAAAGCGTGGGACAGGTTGTTCTGCGCTGGATCTACCAACGAGGCATTGTTTCACTGGCAAAATCAGTGCGAAAAGAACGCATGGAAGAGAACATCAACATTCTCGATTTTGAACTCAGCCCTGAAGATATGCTGCAAATTACCGCCCTGGATACCGCAACCAGCGCGTTCTTCTCTCACCGCGATCCCGCAATGGTGGAATGGCTGACTGGCCGCAAACTTGATGTTTAAGCCGCGATAAAAGAGGTATTCATTCAATGCAAAAACGTTATCTGGGTAAATCCGGACTCGAAGTCTCCGCCCTTGGGCTCGGTTGCATGGGCTTAAGCCACGGCTACGGCCCGGCGACCGATACCCGTCAGGCTATCGAACTTATTCGTGCTGCGGTTGAACGTGGTGTCACCTTCTTCGATACCGCCGAAGTGTATGGTCCGTATCTGAATGAAGAAGTGGTCGGCGAAGCCTTAAAACCGTTTCGTGACCGCGTGGTAATTGCCACTAAATTCGGTTTTACCTTCGGCGATGATAATAAGCAGCAGATTTTAAACAGCCGTCCGGAACATATCCGTGAAGCCGTTGAAGGATCATTACGTCGTCTGAAAACAGATGTTATTGACCTGCTGTATCAACACCGTGTTGATCCAGATGTTCCTATTGAAGATGTTGCAGGAACGGTGAAAGACCTCATCGCAGAAGGTAAGGTCAAACATTTCGGCCTGTCTGAAGCAGGAGCACAAACCATTCGTCGTGCACATGCGGTACAACCTGTCACCGCCCTGCAAAGCGAATATTCCATGTGGTGGCGTGAGCCTGAACAGGAAATTCTGCCGTTGCTTGAGGAACTGGGAATTGGTTTTGTCCCCTTCAGCCCACTAGGTAAAGGTTTCCTGACAGGGGCGATTAAGCCGGGAACCACTTTCGGCAAAGATGATTACCGCAGCACCGTACCGCGTTTCGCAGCACAAGCCATTGAAGCCAATGAAAAACTGGTCACCTTGTTAGGTGAACTGGCTGCGGAGAAAGGGGTAACGTCTGCACAAATTGCACTGGCATGGCTATTAGCACAAAAGCCGTGGATTGTTCCCATCCCTGGCACCACTAAACTGCACCGGCTGGAAGAAAACCTGGCCGCTGCTGACATTGTTCTTTCGCAGAAAGATACGCAGCAGATAAGCAAGGCGCTGGAAACAATTAAAATCGTCGGTGAACGTTACTCGCCTGAACATCAGGCACGCGTAGGCCGCTAATACCCAAACGGGTCCAGGATAAAGGACCCGTTATTCGGTGTAGCGAAGCGCATCGATCAACAACGCAAAAGCTGGCGGATGCTGCTTGCGGCTGGGGTAGTAAAGATAATACCCAGGAAAAGTTGGACACCACTCCTGTAACACCTGAATAAGCTTGCCTGACTCTATATACTCCTGAACCATGTCTTCAGGGACACAAGCGATCCCAAACCCTGATAACGCGGCATCAATTCTTTCTGGCAATGGACTACACGTCAGTTGCCCATCAACCTTAACGCGAAGCGGTTTCCCTTCTCGCTCGAACTCCCAGTGGTAAAGCCCACCGGCAGTTGGCAAACGCATGTTGATGCAGCGATGATTTTGTAGCTCGTGAGGCGTTTCAGGCGCAGGGTTTGCAGCAAAATACGCCGGAGCTCCCACCACAGCCATCCGCATATCTGGTCCAATCCTGACTGCAACCATATCTTTATCAACATTTTCACCCAGTCGTATCCCGGCATCAAAACGGCCTTCAACAATATCGACAAAACCGTTATCCACCACCAGTTCGACATTGATTTCGGGATACTCTCTGAGAAAAGGTTTTAGCTTCGGCCAGACCAGACTTCGCGCGGCATGTTCCCCGGCAGATAACCGAATATTCCCGGAGGGCGTGCCGTTCAATTGAATAAGTGATTCCAGTTCCTGTTCAAGCTCGTCAATACGCGGTTCAAGGCAGGCAATGATTCTCTCCCCCGCTTCTGTGGGAGCCACACTGCGGGTAGTCCGTGTCAGGAGGCGGATATTGAGCCTTTCCTCCAGAGCCTTCATTGCATGGCTAAGTGCAGACTGAGAGACGCCGAGTTTGCCCGCTGCTTTGGTAAAACTTCGCTCTCTTGCCACCACAAGAAAGATTTGCAGTTCGTTGAAGTTTTCTTTGAGCATTGGCGATTTCCTTGTAGAAGCATCCTCTTCACACACACTCATGAAGGGGGGCATAGATGCTATTATTTTAACCACATTATTAGTAACAATGATAATCTGGCTGTATCGAAAATAATTCTAAACTTTCAGGAGATTTATTATGAATAAACGTATCCTCACGATTGCGCCATTCTTCTTACCGATATTCTGACACACATCATTAACTTTCTATTTTTACTCTTTTCTCCACCATAAAATCAATAAAAGCACGAACTTTAGAGGGCATTCTCACCCGTGATGAAACATATATATAAAATCCAGGAAATGAAACGGCCCAATCCTCAAGAATCGGCTGTAACTTGCCCGCATTGATATGTTTAGCGATTGCAAAATCCAGATGTTGAATGATACCCGTTCCATTCAGCGCCATTCGTATCATGCTTTCGTCATCATTAGAAATATACTTACCTGACACCTCTATTTCGAACTCTTCATTACCCCCACAACATTCGAAAACTCCCATGCTGAGAGTGCACCGCTACTTTTATGCCGCAACCGAAGACAATTATGGTTACTCAATTCCTGAGGAGTTTCAGGAATACCGTGTTCTTTTAAATAATCTGGCGATGCCACAGTAACCAGTTTAATAAGCGGAGAAACAGGAACGGCAGTCATATGCTCATCCAGTCCTTGCTCAAGACGTATGCCCACATCACAGCCGTCCGCAATAATGTTAGATAAACCGTCATCCATAATGAGTTCTATCTTTGTTTTGGGGTAACGAGTAAGAAACTCGCCAATATGAGGCTCAATAAGCATCCTTGCTGCAACACGGGAGGAATTTATTCTCAACAGTCCTGTAGGTTCAAGTTGGGTGTCACCGACATCTTTCAACGCATCATCAATTTGCCCCAAAGCCGACACCAGCACTTCATACAGATGCTGTCCTTCCTCAGTAAGCGACATATTGCGGGTCGTACGGTATATCAGCTTGGTGTTAAGACGTTCCTCAAGAGATTTTAAATTCTGGGACAATGCGGCCCGCGTAATACCCATTTCAGAGGCTGCTCTGGAAAAACTGCCGGCACGAACAATCAGCGCAAACCAGGCAAGAGAAGGCAAAATTGAAGGCTCTATTTTCATCATTGTAAACCTTAACTTAACACTGTGATAGATATTAGACCATTGATGATAACCAATACAAGTCATACTATTACGCCGTTCGCGATATGAACACGAATGCCAGTTGCGGATAATAGAAATGATATTTAAATCTGTTTAGGCAAATCCCTGGAGCTTGAAATGAAAACTGTTTCGATAAAACACACTTACTGGGATATAGCTGCTGATATCTATTTCCCTGACGATTTTAATAGTGAAAAAAAGTATCCTGCCATTATCAGTGCCCATCCAATTGGAAGCTGCAAAGAACAGACATCGGGTAGTGTGTATGGTGCCGCCCTGGCAAAAGCTGGCTTTATCGTCATTGCTTTTGATGCCAGTTTTCAGGGAAGCAGCGGTGGAGAACCGCGTTATCTGGAAGATCCAACAATGCGAGTAAAAGACTTCAGCATTGTCGTTGATTACCTTACCACCTTACCTTACGTTGATGCCGGGCGTATTGGTGTACTGGGTATTTGTGGTGGAGGTGGATATGCCATTAATGCCGCAATGACAGAACGTCGGATTAAAGCCATTGGTACTGTCACGGGTGCAAACTACGGGCGTCTTATGCGTGAGGGATTTACAGCGTTTAATCCTATCGGAGCACTCGAAGCAATGGCGCAACAAAGAACAGACGAAGCTAACGGCGCAAAACTTCGCGTAGATGATTTGCTCCCTTCTTCTCCGGAAGCAGCTCTTGAAGCGGGATTAACAGAAATAGACCTTTTTGAAGCAACAGAATATTATCGTTCGCCACGAGGCTGTGCGCCTAATGGGGTAAATCGTTCGCTATTTTCACATCAGACTGTTGCCGTGGGCTGGGATGCTTTTCATCTTGCAGAAGTCCTGTTAACTCAACCACTAATGGTTGTAGTGGGCGATAGAGTGGGCGCTTTTGGTGCCTATCGTGACGGCTGCGAAATTATTGGTCGTGCAGCCTCAAAACATAAAGAACTGGTCGTGGTTGAAGGTTATTCACATTACGACCTGTATGATAAGCCAGAATCTGTGAAACAGGCGCTCGATAAATTAATTCCTTTTTACAAAACACATTTGTAATAACTTTGCAGGGAGATTCATTATCTCCCTGACATTTATCCTTTATTGACTACACGACAATAATGAAATTACTCAAAAAGAATTCTATTAAAGAAAAAAGCATCAAAAAGTAGCAACTCAACTTATTAAGATTATACGCATTAAAATCAGATAAACATTTGAGGTATTGTTATGACAAATAAACACCCATCATTGTTTTCTCCTTTTATGCTGACAGAAAAAATAAAGCTACGTAATCGTATCGTTATGGCTCCTATGACAACCTGGTCAGCTAATCCTGATGGAACCATCTCTGAGCAAGAACTCGAATTTTATAAACGTCGCTCACAAAATGTTGGTTTAGTAATAACAGGATGTACCTATGTCACGCCAAGCGGCATTGGGTTTACTCATGAATTTGCCGCGTATGACGACCGTTTCATTAACAGCCTTGAAAAGTTAGCAGCTGCAGCCAAAAGTGGCGGTGCTCCGGCTATTTTACAGATTTTCCACGCCGGTAATAAAGCCATCCCGGAGCTTGTGCCAAATAACGATGTTATTAGTGCCAGCGCATCAAGCGTAAAATCTGGTGACTTTATGAAGAGAGTGGTACAAAGCAGGGAAATGACTGAAAACGAAATTCAGGAAACCATTAGAGCATTCGGAGATGTCACAAAAAGGGCGATTAAAGCAGGTTTTGATGGCGTTGAACTTCATGGTGCGCACGGATTCCTTCTGCAGAATTTCTTCTCCCCTCTATTTAACCAGCGTAATGACCGATGGGGAGGAGATCTTGAAGGACGTATGCGCTTCCCGCTGGCCGTATTACAGGAAGTAAAAAATGTAGTCTATGAATATGCGACAAAGCCCTTTGCTATCGGTTACAGAATATCTCCTGAAGAATCTGTAACAGGGGGGCTGCGGATAGAGGATACTTATAAACTCCTTGATCGACTCATTTCATCCGGTATTTCGTATATACATACCTCGCTGGTCAGTATTAACGATAGCTACCCTGTTGAGTCGCCAAATGGCCCCCGAACTATTGAATTGATTTTAAATCATATTGCAGGCAGAGTGCCGGTAATCGCCGCAGGTAAAATACGCACACCGTCTCAGGCTCAAGAAGCAATTTCCGCTGGCCTGCCACTTGTTGCGATCGGTAAAGGGCTGGTGATAAATCCAGAATGGGTGACTTTAGCTGAATCAGGTAGAAGTCATGAAATTCAAACAGCCCTTAATCCACAACGCGTTCCTGAATTAACCATTCCGGATAAACTATGGGATCAAATTCAGGCATCGAAAGGAACTGGCTGGTTTCCGTTAATGGATTAAATATCGATTACTCTCCCGAGAGTAAAACTATCAAATCAATGAGTAACCGATACAGCCTCGCAAATTCTTTCAGATAATTAACCCGTCACTGCGGCACGTTCTCTCGTAAGGCGTGCCTGCAGTGTAATCCAGTATGTATCCGGCATAGTTGACGGTTTAATAGACTCAATTCCTCTCCCTGGTTACCTACAACGATATCTTGTATAACACCCCAGGAGATACGACGTTACGATGAGATGCGATATGCTCCTCAGCGCCAATCAACGCCAGGACTGGGCCAGTCTTGAGATCAGACTCATTCCCGTAACTGATTTCAGGCGACATATATCAATGACGTTGGGGCAATAAAAGATAGCCGATGTAATACATCTATTCAAATTTGTGATACATGTCAAAAAATTGGTTGACCAAACTCGTTATTTATATAAGGGCACTTACGAAGTGCACTCTTTTTTAAAGCGAGGAAGTACCAATGAAAGAGAATAAAGTACAGCAAATCAGTCATAAACTGATTAATATCGTTGTTTTTGTCGCAATTGTAGAATACGCCTATTTATTTCTCCATTTCTATTAATAACGGCAATAAACTGTTCACTTCAGTGATATTTAAAATATGCATCCTCTCCCTTTTTTGTAAGTAATTATTATATCCGTGGGAGAGGAATACACATTGTCAGGTAATCAATCATGCTGCAATAAATCATCGGCCAGTAAAGTGGAGATAGCCTCCATTCTCGAAAAATCCATACTCTCAGCGAAACCATCATCAATCACTCATCCAGGCGTTTATGGGAGCGTCGCCAATGGCTGCTAACAATGCCAGACTTCCCCGTTGCGGAAATTCCACATCCCACAAATAGTCACAGTGATTGGGTGTTGAAATGATCCGGATGAGCATGTATCTTTACGGTTATGTTATAACATAACAGGTAAAAATGATGAAACCCAATATCCATCCTGAGTATCGTACTGTGGTGTTCCACGACACCAGCGTTGATGAGTACTTTAAAATCGGCTCGACTATCAAAACAGACCGTGAGATTGAGCTGGATGGCGTAACGTATCCGTACGTAACAATTGATGTCTCTTCGAAATCGCACCCGTTCTATACAGGGAAGCTGAGAACAGTGGCATCAGAAGGAAATGTTGCACGGTTCACCCAACGTTTTGGTCGTTTTGTTAGCACGAAAAAGGGGGCATGATGAAAGTCCTTAACTCTCTGCGTACCGCAAAAGAACGCCATCCAGACTGTCAGATTGTGAAGCGAAAAGGACGGCTGTATGTGATTTGTAAATCTAATCCACGTTTTAAGGCCGTTCAGGGTCGTAAGAAAAAACGTTGATTCAAAATTCGACGAATTAACGATATTTGTCTGATTAATAATCATACCGGATTAATGTTGGTGTATTTATTACACCAGCATTAATTTTCCTGGGGATGTATCTTCCTGTTCATTTAAGGTCAACTGCCTGACGTTTCTCTCCGAATATTCCATTATATTAATGTTGACTTGTTGACAAGCTGCGCCCTGTATGCTGGCATCAACTCTATTTTAGACTGAACACGCCACTCAGTTTCCTCCCTTTGCGACGCAGCCTGCATTTACACTCAAACTGTTAAGATGATAAATGTGGTAAATCTGTTGGTACTGACATAAAAACGTTTACGCCACAGGAACGGCCAGATCCATCGGTAACCCCATCGCCGACGTTCGAGTGCCAGTTAGAGTAACGCGCACAGATGACTGAATGCAGTGCCCTGGCAAAGAGGCCATCGTTCCTGTGACAACTGGCAGTCTTCGTTTAACTTCACTTAATTTGGCTCTTGGGGGGCTTACCGGACAGATGACGTACTTACACCTGTTTAATTTTTCATCACTTATTGGGATGAACACCCATAACCATTTTGTGCGGCATGTTAATCCATTAAAACACCTTACTGATTGGCAAATCATCTTTAATTATGACTTATGATAGTTTTATATTCTATTTCTTGTCATTTAAACTTGTTTTTTTACTAGTCCATTACACAACACATTAAGACTATTCCTAACACCTCAGGGCAAAGTTCCTGGCTAATATAAAATGCAAGTAAGAATTGAACGTTATATTGCCAATAACCTTATGAAACTGAATGTCTTTTTCTTCTTATCAAAAAAGCAATATTTTCATTTTTTGTAAATATTGACTTAACCATGGAATTCATTTTCTGTTCACATATTGACACTCATCAGGAAAAAAACATAAATTTAAACCTAATCGAAATAATTAAAACTTAATCTCGTTTAACCTATATTGATATGTGCTACGTATCTTATTTACTTCCGATTTACTAAAGAAACTGAATGTACCTGTAAAAATTACAGGTTTGGAAAGTAGTGACATGGCAAAATGATTACAGCAGGGACTATGAGGTTAAAAACCATATGGAATGTCAAAACCGTTCTGATAAATACATCTGGTCTCCCCATGACGCCTACTTCTATAAAGGACTATCTGAACTGATTGTGGATATCGACAGATTAATTTATCTATCGCTGGAGAAAATCAGAAAAGATTTCGTGTTTATCAATCTCAATACGGATTCTTTAACTGAGTTTATAAACCGTGATAATGAGTGGTTATCCGCGGTAAAGGGGAAACAGGTCGTATTGATTGCGGCCAGAAAGTCAGAAGCCTTAGCAAATTATTGGTATTACAACAGCAATATTAGGGGCGTGGTATACGCTGGACTGAGTCGTGATATTAGAAAAGAACTGGCCTATGTGATTAATGGCAGGTTCCTGAGAAAAGATATTAAGAAAGATAAAATCACTGACCGGGAAATGGAAATTATCCGCATGACGGCTCAGGGAATGCTGCCTAAATCGATTGCCAGAATTGAAAATTGTAGTGTGAAGACAGTGTATACCCATCGGCGGAATGCAGAGGCCAAGCTGTACTCAAAATTATATAAGTTGGTTCAGTAAACTCCAGGCAAGTTAGTTTTAAAAATGACTCACCGGGACTTCATGTCCTCAATTCAACTCGGGAAGAAAAGCAATGAAAAAAAAGGTTCTGGCAATAGCTCTGGTAACGGTGTTTACCGGTACAGGTGTAGCGCAGGCTGCTGACGTAACAGCTCAGGCTGTAGCGACCTGGTCAGCAACAGCCAAAAAAGACACCACCAGTAAGCTGGTTGTGACGCCACTCGGTAGCCTGGCGTTCCAGTATGCCGAAGGCATTAAAGGTTTTAACTCACAAAAAGGTCTATTTGACGTGGCTATCGAGGGTGACTCAACGGCTACCGCCTTTAAACTGACCTCACGCCTTATCACCAACACCTTAACCCAGTTGGATACCTCAGGTTCCACACTGAATGTGGGCGTGGATTATAACGGCGCGGCAGTCGAAAAAACTGGCGATACCGTGATGATCGATACCGCCAACGGCGTACTGGGCGGCAACCTTAGCCCACTGGCTAACGGTTACAATGCCAGCAATCGTACCACCGCACAGGATGGTTTCACTTTCTCCATCATCAGCGGCACCACCAATGGTACCACCGCAGTAACCGATTACAGCACTCTACCGGAAGGCATCTGGAGCGGCGACGTTAGCGTACAGTTCGACGCTACCTGGACCAGTTAATCTCTCTGATGTACCAGCAGGGGTACCCCCCTGCTTTATTCCTGGACGGAATTGTTATGAAAAAGCACCTTCTGCCTCTCGCTCTGCTGTTTTCCGGAATATCACCGGCCCAGGCGCTGGATGTCGGCGATATATCATCGTTTATGAACAGTGACAGCAGCACGCTAAGCAAAACGATCCAAAACAGTACCGACAGTGGCCGCCTCATCAATATCCGTCTCGAACGGCTCTCTTCACCGCTTGACGACGGGCAGGTTATCGCAATGGACAAGCCGGATGAGTTGCTACTCACTCCCGCCAGCTTGCTGCTACCCGCCCAAGCCAGCGAAGTGATCCGCTTCTTCTATAAGGGACCAGCAGATGAAAAAGAGCGCTACTACCGCATTGTCTGGTTTGATCAGGCCCTCAGTGATGCGCAGCGCGATAATGCCAACCGTAGCGCTGTGGCCACTGCTTCCGCCCGCATCGGCACCATTCTGGTCGTCGCACCCCGCCAGGCGAACTACCACTTTCAGTACGCCAACGGCTCCCTGACAAATACAGGAAATGCGACGTTGCGGATCCTCGCCTACGGCCCCTGCCTGAAAGCCGCCAATGGTAAGGAGTGTAAAGAGAATTACTACCTGATGCCGGGCAAGTCGCGTCGTTTTACCCGCGTGGACACGGCGGATAACAAAGGACGGGTTGCACTTTGGCAGGGTGATAAGTTCATTCCCGTGAAATAGATAGCTGTGCAGATGGATAACGACAATGCCTTTACGACGGTTCTCCCCAGGACTGAAAGCCCAGTTTGCCTTCGGCATGGTCTTTTTGTTCGTTCAGCCCGATGCCAGCGCTGCTGACATAAGTGCGCAGCAAATAGGTGGGGTGATTATTCCGCAGGCCTTCAGTCAGGCGCTTCAGGACGGCATGAGCGTCCCGCTCTATATTCATCTCGCCGGTAGCCAGGGTCGCCAGGACGATCAGCGAATCGGCAGCGCTTTTATCTGGTTGGATGATGGACAGTTACGCATCCGGAAAATACAGCTGGAAGAGAGTGAAGATAACGCCAGTGTCAGCGAACAAACTCGACAGCAACTGATGACTCTGGCCAACGCCCCGTTCAATGAGGCCCTTACCATCCCCCTGACTGACAACGCGCAGTTGGATCTCAGCTTGCGCCAACTGCTGCTGCAGCTGGTGGTCAAGCGCGAAGCGCTGGGCACCGTACTACGCTCACGTAGCGAAGACATCGGGCAGTCCAGTGTTAACACCCTCAGCAGTAATCTGAGCTATAACTTCGGCGTCTATAACAACCAGTTGCGTAACGGCGGGAGCAACACCTCCAGCTATCTGTCGCTGAATAACGTTACTGCGCTGCGCGAACATCACGTGGTGCTCGACGGCTCACTGTACGGGATTGGTAGCGGTCAACAGGACAGTGAATTATATAAAGCGATGTATGAACGCGATTTTGCTGGTCACCGATTTGCCGGTGGAATGCTCGACACCTGGAACTTGCAGTCCTTAGGGCCGATGACCGCCATTTCAGCAGGGAAGATTTACGGCCTTTCCTGGGGAAACCAGGCCAGCTCCACCATCTTCGACAGCAGCCAATCGGCCACGCCAGTGATCGCCTTTTTACCGGCGGCGGGCGAAGTACATCTCACCCGTGATGGGCGGCTACTAAGCGTTCAGAACTTCACCATGGGCAATCATGAAGTGGATACCCGGGGTCTACCGTACGGTATTTACGATGTGGAAGTTGAGGTAATCGTTAACGGTCGCGTGATCAGCAAACGCACCCAGCGGGTCAATAAGCTGTTTAGCCGGGGGCGTGGCGTCGGTGCACCGCTGGCGTGGCAGATATGGGGCGGCAGTTTTCATATGGATCGCTGGTCGGAAAACGGGAAAAAGACGCGACCAGCCAAAGAGAGTTGGCTGGCAGGTGCCTCGACCTCCGGCTCACTGAGTACGTTTAGCTGGGCGGCAACAGGATATGGATACGATAATCAGGCGGTGGGTGAAACCCGTCTGACGCTGCCGCTTGGGGGGGCGATCAACGTTAACCTGCAAAACATGCTGGCCAGTGACAGCTCATGGAGCAACATCGCCAGCATCAGCGCCACTCTACCTGGAGGCTTCAGTTCGCTGTGGGTTAACCAGGAAAAAACCCGCATTGGCAATCAATTGCGACGTAGCGATGCCGACAACCGTGCAATCGGCGGCACACTCAACCTGAACTCACTGTGGTCGAAGCTGGGTACGTTCAGCATCAGCTACAATGATGACCGCCGCTACAACAGCCATTATTACACGGCAGATTACTATCAAAGTGTCTACAGCGGTACCTTTGGTTCGCTTGGCCTGCGGGCCGGTATTCAGCGCTATAACAACGGCGACAGCAGCGCCAATACAGGGAAATATATCGCTCTCGATCTCTCGCTACCACTGGGCAACTGGTTTAGCGCAGGGATGACCCATCAAAACGGCTACACCATGGCAAACCTGTCAGCACGCAAACAGTTTGATGAAGGAACCATTCGCACTGTTGGTGCCAATCTGTCACGAGCCATCTCCGGCGATACCGGTGATGACAAAACCCTCAGCGGTGGGGCGTATGCACAGTTCGACGCTCGTTACGCCAGCGGAACGCTGAACGTCAATAGCGCGGCGGACGGCTACATCAATACTAATTTGACCGCCAACGGCAGCGTCGGCTGGCAGGGTAAAAACATCGCTGCCAGCGGGCGGACCGATGGCAACGCTGGGGTGATATTCGACACTGGCCTGGAGAACGATGGTCAGATCAGCGCCAAAATCAACGGGCGGATTTTCCCGCTTAACGGCAAGCGTAACTATCTCCCGCTCTCTCCCTATGGAAGATATGAGGTGGAGTTGCAGAACAGCAAAAACTCACTCGACAGTTACGATATCGTCAGCGGTCGCAAAAGTCATCTGACTCTCTATCCAGGCAATGTCGCTGTCATTGAGCCAGAGGTGAAGCAGATGGTTACCGTCTCCGGTCGTATCCGTGCGGAAGACGGCACACTGCTGGCTAACGCACGGATTAACAACCATATCGGCCGAACCCGAACCGATGAAAACGGCGAGTTTGTCATGGACGTGGATAAGAAATACCCCACTATCGATTTTCGCTACAGTGGCAATAAAACCTGCGAAGTGGCACTGGAACTCAACCAGGCGCGCGGTGCCGTCTGGGTCGGTGATGTGGTCTGCAACGGCCTCTCATCGTGGGCGGCGGTGACGCAGACAGGAGAAGAGAATGAGAGTTAACCTACTGATAGCGATGATAATCTTTGCGCTAATCTGGCCTGCAACCGCGCTCAGAGCGGCAGTGAGCAAAACAACCTGGGCGGATGCTCCGGCACGCGAGTTTGTGTTTGTCGAAAACAACTCAGACGACAACTTTTTCGTCACTCCTGGCGGGGCGCTGGATCCGCGCCTGACCGGTGCCAACCGCTGGACCGGTTTAAAATACAATGGTTCAGGAACCATCTATCAGCAAAGCCTCGGCTACATTGATAACGGTTACAACACCGGCCTTTATACCAACTGGAAGTTTGATATGTGGCTGGAAAATTCACCAGTTTCATCTCCTTTAACTGGCTTGCGCTGCATCAACTGGTACGCAGGGTGTAATATGACCACCAGTCTTATCCTGCCGCAAACCACCGACGCCAGTGGATTTTATGGCGCGACGGTGACCAGCGGCGGCGCGAAATGGATGCACGGCATGTTGTCAGACGCGTTTTACCAGTATCTGCAACAAATGCCCGTCGGCAGCAGCTTTACAATGACCATCAATGCCTGCCAGACCTCTGTGAACTATGACGCCAGCAGCGGCGCACGCTGTAAGGATCAGGCCTCCGGCAACTGGTATGTTCGCAACGTCACCCATACGAAAGCAGCAAATCTGCGGTTGATAAATACCCACTCGCTGGCGGAAGTATTTATCAACAGCGACGGAGTACCGACTCTGGGCGAAGGGAACGCCGACTGCCGGACGCAAACCATCGGCAGTCGTTCAGGATTAAGTTGTAAGATGGTTAACTATACCCTGCAAACAAACGGACTCAGCAACACCTCAATCCATATATTCCCGGCGATCGCCAACTCGTCGTTAGCCTCGGCCGTCGGGGCGTACGATATGCAGTTCAGTCTGAATGGCAGTTCATGGAAACCGGTGAGCAATACTGCCTATTACTACACCTTCAACGAGATGAAGAGCGCAGACTCGATCTATGTTTTCTTCTCGAGCAACTTCTTTAAGCAGATGGTGAACCTCGGGATCAGCGATATCAACACCAAAGATCTATTCAACTTTCGCTTTCAGAACACCACATCACCGGAGTCTGGCTGGTATGAATTTTCTACCTCCAACACGCTGATTATCAAACCCCGTGATTTCAGCATCAGTATTATCTCCGATGAATATACTCAGACACCGTCGCGGGAGGGATATGTTGGCAGCGGCGAGTCGGCACTCGATTTCGGCTATATCGTAACCACCAGCGGTAAAACAGCTGCCGACGAAGTGCTGATCAAGGTGACCGGACCCGCGCAGGTGATTGGCGGGCGCTCCTATTGTGTCTTCAGCTCCGATGACGGTAAGGCGAAAGTACCGTTCCCGGCGACACTTTCCTTTATTACCCGCAACGGAGCTACAAAAACCTACGATGCCGGGTGCGATGATAGCTGGCGGGATATGACCGATGCGCTGTGGTTGACCACACCGTGGACTGATATCTCTGGCGAAGTGGGGCAGATGGATAAGACCACAGTCAAATTTTCGATTCCAATGGATAACGCCATTTCTCTGCGTACGGTAGATGATAACGGCTGGTTTGGCGAAGTCAGCGCTTCAGGAGAGATTCATGTTCAGGCGACGTGGCGTAACATTAACTAAGGCCCTGCTGACAGTGGTCTGTATGCTGGCGGCACCTTTGACACAGGCGATTTCGGTCGGCAATCTGACTTTTTCACTGCCGTCCGAGACTGACTTTGTCAGCAAACGTGTCGTGAATAACAACAAAAGCGCACGGATATACCGTATTGCCATCAGTGCTATTGATAGCCCGGGCAGCAGTGAATTGCGCACCCGACCGGTGGATGGTGAACTACTTTTCGCCCCCCGCCAGCTGGCGTTGCAGGCTGGTGAGAGCGAGTATTTTAAATTTTACTATCATGGTCCACGGGATAACCGCGAGCGCTACTACCGGGTCTCATTTCGCGAGGTCCCCACTCGTAACCTGACAAAACGCAGCCCAACCGGCGGTGAGGTCAGCACGGAGCCGGTGGTGGTGATGGATACCATTCTGGTAGTACGACCACGTCAGGTTCAGTTTAAATGGTCCTTCGATCAGGTGACCGGAACGGTAAGTAACACCGGCAACACGTGGTTTAAGCTACTGATTAAACCAGGATGTGATTCGACCGAAGAGGAAGGCGATGCCTGGTATCTACGTCCGGGAGACGTGGTTCATCAGCCTGAGTTACGTCAGCCGGGGAATCACTATCTGGTCTATAACGACAAATTCATTAAGATTAGCGATTCCTGTCCGGCTAAGCCCCCTTCGGCGGACTAAGACTTATCCATCGGACGAGGGAAGAATTCCACCTCAGAGACTCAAAAATCGTTTAAATGATGTGGAAGCGATCGTCAATGTCACCGATGAGCTTTCTCATATGCACACCACAGTGTTCAGGAGACACGGAAAGGTACCAGGCGGCCTGCTAACGAGTGGTTTCTTCACTAATTAGGACGTAAAATCGGTAACGGCTGGAAATCATTCAATACTCACACTATCGAAAGTACACCAGCCAACCGCGATACGTCCCTGCATACGACGTACCGCAGTTCTCTTTACGATTTATAGCTGTACTGGTGAATTATGAGCAATCTGAATCCATGCATGACGTGTGGTGCCTGTTGTGCATTTTTCCGCGTCTCTTTTTACTGGGCCGAAGCCGACGATGCTGGCGGTACCATTCCCGCCAGGCTCACTGAACAAATATCCCCTTTTCACCGATGCATGAGCGGTACTAATCAGAAAAATCCCCGATGTATTGCCCTTGCAGGAACACCGGGCAAAAATGCCTGCTGCACGATATATGAAAATCGATCGTCCACATGCAGAGAATTCGCCATGTCTGGTGAGAACGGAGAAGTCAATGAGGCTTGCAATCGTGCAAGAGCTAAATACGGGCTAACACCGTTATAAATATACAATAATTAATTGCATTGCCCCGCCAGTTGTAATAGCGGGGCTTCGTTTTTCAGGGACAACAAAACCTGAAACTTCTTCCATTTTCCAGCAACAATGCCTCTTTTTCTGTAGCGTTCTCCGGATCTACATCATCCTGAAGTAGCGCGATATGATCACTGACTGTCCGCATCAGAATATGAAAAGCAACGTTTTTAACCTATAAAAATGGCGCTATATTTGCGCCATTTTTATCATTCAAAGCATTATCTATTTGAGCCTAAAGGGATCTCAGGATCTGGCTCATGGGTAATTCTGTTTCGTAAATCTCTGCGAATAATTTCAATAGACCAGAACCAGACTAAATGTCCAAAAATTTCAGAGACATTCTCATACCACGGAAGATCAAAGAGAGGTGGCGTAAGTCCCATGAGAGGGAATGAAATCATATGAACAAAAAGTTGCGCTAAAGCACCTGCCAGTAAGCCCTG
This sequence comes from Escherichia sp. WS1118, assembly GCF_046487695.1. Taxonomy (NCBI): domain Bacteria; kingdom Pseudomonadati; phylum Pseudomonadota; class Gammaproteobacteria; order Enterobacterales; family Enterobacteriaceae; genus Escherichia; species Escherichia sp. WS1118. The sequence goes on from NZ_JBJQIZ010000003.1 coordinate 406,839, forward strand.
CCAAAGTTTAATTTTCGGAAATACTTCGGCGACCACACAGTAACCAACGGCAAAAACTATCGAAAAGATTATGTGCGTTACACCAACCCAGTTAAAGACATGCCCGGCGAAGGTATAAACAGCCGAATTTGGATCTGTCAGTCCCAACCAATCCCGAAGAAAAATGTACGGAGGATTGAGAAAGTTACGGGAGCAATCAATTTGGCCTGCAGCCCTGATTAATGATTCCGGACCACACGCTGCATTAAACATATCAACCGGACTACGTGGTGGCAATGGAACTTCTGCCCCCCACTTAACAAATGCGGAAACAACGCCAGCAATCAGCCCAATGAATGCAGCAAGACCATAACGTCTGCGGTTTGGTGGAGTTTGTTCAAATATATTCATATCTACCCTGCTTGTACCATTATGTTATACACCTCTTTAGGAGTATTCATAAAACAAGGCAAATGTAAAGAACTGTATTGTTTTGTATAACCACATGGTTACCTAATCGCCAATTAATATAAGCTCCATTATTTCTCCATATTTTCATGTTAGAAGTGACAAGGAGAAATGTAATGTTTCTCTCAGAGAATATAAATCATTCCTTTTGCCCACCTTAATGGTGGGCTTTTTTATGCAAAACCTGAACGTCCTGTGGTATTCCTCTGGCATAATGATTTTCGCGATTAACCAACAACCAGACCAGCAAAGACGCCACCACAAGCACAGTAACATCCATCAGGCTTGCCACACCCCATGCGTGCGGCTTAAAGCCGCCATGGCATATTAATCCGCTTGCCATTTTCGAACAGCTGATTGGTTTGGTCCGGTGTTTCCCTGCTTGCTCTTAAAAATGAGCGGATAGGAAACTCTCGAAATGGTTCGTCGATATGCTCACCTCGCACCTAATCACCTTACCGAACACGCACGGTAAATAGATTCGATCCTGAACCCATCGGTCCCAAATCTGTCCCAATCAAAAAATAAGGAAGGTATTAACGATGTGTAACCTATTGATTTAAAATGGATAATATAAACAGATTGTAAAAAGCAAGACATTGATATGTATATAAAAAAACTATTACGCAATCATTAGATACCCCCAGATTTAGTTGTAAAGCAAGCACACTTTGCATTTCGAGACAATCCAGGTAAAGACTCTTACCTCCCATTTTGTGATTTTTATACTTATGATGATAAGTTGAACGTTGGGTAGTGCTTCCAATCAGTAGAACATGTGCTTTTCAATGAAGGAACCGATGACTTTTTCGTGGATTTCAACGGAACGCGAGAAGCAGATTGTTTTACTTACCAGCCGCTTGATGCGGGTGCGGAGGGTCAGGTTGTTACGTTCAATACGTTGCGTGAAGATTTTGCCGGTCAGGTATTTCTCCTTCGGCACTTCTCTGGCGTAGCTGCCCCAGTCATCGCGGCCACCATGCCGATACAGAACGGAGTCAACAGGGCTAACAATTCCCGACAGGCCTCATCATTCCGTGGCCCGAAAGTGTAAGCCAACACACCGCCAGTTTTAGTGTTCTACGCATACCAGAGCCAGTGTTGTTGCGCCTTGTTGCCAACGAAGCTCCACAGCTCATCAAGTTCACAGATAAGGGCAACATCAGCGTGAGCTGACTGACGCAGATGTTATCCGCTGGGGCGAGAGCTTTTTAATGTCCGTATGACGGTATTGATGCTGATTTTCAGTGTTCTGGCGATATCACGGCCCCTGTGCCATTATGCGCCATTTCAACGATCAGCTCCTTAAAGCCGGGTTTTCTGGCTTCATAAGAGTAAGTGAGCTGGAAAACACGTTTACATGAACGACAACGGAAACGCTCATGCAGGGAACAACTACGACCATGTCGATAAACTTTATCGGAATTACAGCGCGGACAATGAACAGTAACGGTAGCCATGGAAAACCTTAAATACCAGTAGATTACCAGAAACTTCTATCAATTGAAGACATTACCGTTTTTGATTACAGCAAATGTTTTATTAATTACCCCACCATCGACTAAATCCGTTAGAACGTCGAATGATGCCATTCGTAAATACATTAAAAAGACTGTTGTAATCAACGAAGATGGAAAACAGTGTGTTAAAACTAATCTGAACTTCAGAAAAACAGATGATGGTATGATGATATATATATCCGCTCCGAACCGCCACGCAATTTAAAATAAAAATCAACAAATATCGTCGATATCCATATATACCATTTTTCTGTAGTTGTATTAGCGTCGCATATTTTATGACTTTAAGTCATAAGTCAAAACACCTGAGAAAAAGCAAACAACATTTTCATTACCACCAATGAAAACCACAGACAAAGAATGCGTGCAACTACAAAATATTGTAGTTTTAAGCAAAAATAAATGTGACATATGTCACATTTATAATTATATAGCTAATTAATAATTAGCGCGCAATTCAACAATGCTTTCGTTTGAAATTGTCTATGGTTATTAATGTAACTTTGGAATATACGTTCCGGAATCATTTACTATGAATAAAATATACGCTCTAAAATATTGTTATATTACTAACACAGTAAAGGTTGTCTCTGAACTAGCCCGAAGGGTATGTAAAGGGAGTACCCGCAGAGGAAAAAGACTTTCAGTACTTACCTCTCTGGCACTATCTGCATTACTCCCAACCGTTGCTGGTGCATCAACGGTTGGTGGCAACAATCCTTACCAGACATACCGCGACTTTGCAGAAAACAAAGGGCAGTTTCAGGCTGGCGCAACAAACATTCCTATTTTTAATAATAAAGGGGAATTAGTAGGACATCTTGATAAAGCGCCCATGGTTGATTTTAGCAGTGTGAATGTAAGCTCAAATCCCGGCGTTGCAACATTAATTAACCCGCAATATATAGCCAGTGTAAAACATAATAAAGGATATCAGAGCGTCAGCTTCGGTGATGGTCAGAACAGTTACCATATTGTGGATCGTAATGAACACAGTTCATCTGATCTCCACACACCAAGACTTGATAAGCTCGTAACTGAGGTTGCTCCGGCTACCGTAACCAGCTCATCAACAGCTGATATATTGAACCCTTCAAAATACTCGGCATTCTACAGGGCTGGTTCGGGAAGTCAGTATATTCAGGATAGTCAGGGTAAGCGACATTGGGTAACAGGTGGGTATGGTTATCTGACAGGAGGAATACTCCCGACATCATTCTTTTATCACGGCTCAGACGGCATTCAGCTGTATATGGGGGGCAACATACATGATCATAGCATCCTGCCCTCTTTTGGAGAGGCCGGCGACAGTGGTTCTCCATTATTTGGCTGGAATACGGCCAAAGGGCAGTGGGAACTGGTCGGTGTTTACTCGGGAGTAGGAGGGGGGACCAATTTGATATATTCTCTTATTCCTCAGAGTTTTCTCTCACAGATCTATTCAGAGGATAATGACGCTCCCGTCTTTTTTAATGCCTCATCCGGCGCCCCCCTGCAATGGAAATTTGACAGCAGCACCGGCACTGGCTCTCTGAAACAGGGTTCCGATGAATATGCCATGCACGGGCAAAAAGGTTCTGACCTGAACGCAGGTAAAAATCTGACATTCCTGGGACATAATGGTCAGATTGACCTGGAAAACTCTGTCACGCAGGGTGCCGGTTCACTGACATTTACTGATGACTACACTGTCACCACTTCAAACGGAAGTACCTGGACCGGGGCCGGTATTATTGTGGACAAGGATGCCTCCGTAAACTGGCAGGTTAATGGTGTGAAAGGTGACAACCTGCATAAAATCGGCGAAGGAACCCTGGTTGTACAGGGAACCGGTGTTAATGAGGGCGGCCTGAAAGTCGGGGATGGGACCGTTGTCCTCAATCAGCAGGCTGACAGTTCAGGACACGTTCAGGCATTCAGTAGCGTGAATATTGCCAGCGGCCGCCCGACAGTCGTGCTGGCAGACAACCAGCAGGTTAATCCGGACAATATATCCTGGGGCTACCGGGGGGGGGTTCTGGATGTTAACGGGAATGACCTGACATTTCATAAGCTGAATGCCGCCGATTATGGCGCAACTCTCGGTAACAGCAGTGATAAAACGGCTAATATCACTCTGGATTATCAGACGCGTCCGGCAGACGTAAAAGTTAATGAATGGTCATCATCAAACAGGGGAACAGTAGGTTCATTATATATTTATAATAATCCCTATACTCATACCGTCGATTATTTTATCCTGAAAACAAGTAGTTATGGCTGGTTCCCTACCGGTCAGGTCAGTAACGAGCACTGGGAATATGTCGGACATGACCAGAACAGTGCACAGGCGCTGCTTGCAAACAGAATTAATAATAAAGGGTATCTGTATCATGGCAAGTTGCTGGGAAATATTAATTTCTCAAATAAAGCAACCCCGGGTACAACCGGCGCATTGGTTATGGACGGCTCAGCGAATATGTCCGGTACATTTACTCAGGAAAACGGTCGTCTGACCATTCAGGGCCACCCGGTTATCCATGCTTCAACGTCTCAGAGTATTGCAAATACAGTCTCGTCTCTGGGCGACAATTCCGTTCTGACACAGCCCACCTCATTTACACAGGATGACTGGGAGAACAGGACGTTCAGCTTTGGTTCGCTCGTGTTAAAAGATACAGACTTTGGTCTGGGCCGCAATGCCACACTGAACACAACCATCCAGGCAGATAACTCCAGCGTCACGCTGGGCGACAGTCGGGTATTTATCGACAAAAAAGATGGCCAGGGAACAGCATTTACCCTTGAAGAAGGCACATCTGTTGCAACTAAAGATGCAGATAAAAGCGTCTTCAACGGCACCGTCAACCTGGATAATCAGTCAGTGCTGAATATCAATGAGATATTCAATGGCGGAATACAGGCGAACAACAGTACCGTGAATATCTCCTCAGACAGTGCCGTTCTGGAGAACTCAACGCTGACCAGTACCGCCCTGAATCTGAACAAGGGAGCAAATGTTCTGGCCAGTCAGAGTTTTGTTTCTGACGGTCCGGTGAATATTTCTGATGCCACCCTGAGTCTGAACAGCCGTCCTGATGAGGTATCTCACACACTTTTACCTGTATACGATTATGCCGGTTCATGGAACCTGAAGGGAGACGATGCCCGCCTGAACGTGGGGCCGTACAGTATGTTGTCAGGTAATATCAATGTTCAGGATAAAGGGACTGTCACCCTCGGAGGGGAAGGGGAACTGAGTCCTGACCTGACTCTTCAGAATCAGATGTTGTACAGCCTGTTTAACGGGTACCGCAATACCTGGAGCGGGAGCCTGAATGCACCGGATGCCACCGTCAGCATGACAGACACCCAGTGGTCGATGAACGGAAACTCCACGGCAGGAAATATGAAACTTAACCGGACAATAGTCGGTTTTAACGGGGGAACATCATCGTTCACGACACTGACAACAGATAATCTGGACGCGGTTCAGTCAGCATTTGTCATGCGTACAGACCTTAACAAGGCAGACAAACTGGTGATAAACAAGTCGGCAACAGGTCATGACAACAGCATCTGGGTTAACTTCCTGAAAAAACCCTCTGACAAGGACACGCTTGATATTCCACTGGTCAGCGCACCTGAAGCGACAGCTGATAATCTGTTCAGGGCATCAACACGGGTTGTGGGATTCAGTGATGTCACCCCCACCCTTAGTGTCAGAAAAGAGGACGGGAAAAAAGAGTGGGTCCTCGATGGTTACCAGGTTGCACGTAACGACGGCCAGGGTAAGGCTGCCGCCACATTCATGCACATCAGCTATAACAACTTCATCACTGAAGTTAACAACCTGAACAAACGCATGGGCGATTTGAGGGATATTAACGGCGAAGCCGGTACGTGGGTGCGTCTGCTGAACGGTTCCGGCTCTGCTGATGGCGGTTTCACTGACCACTATACCCTGCTGCAGATGGGGGCTGACCGTAAGCACGAACTGGGAAGTATGGACCTGTTTACCGGCGTGATGGCCACCTACACTGACACAGATGCGTCAGCAGGCCTGTACAGCGGTAAAACAAAATCATGGGGTGGTGGTTTCTATGCCAGTGGTCTGTTCCGGTCCGGCGCTTACTTTGATTTGATTGCCAAATATATTCACAATGAAAACAAATATGACCTGAACTTTGCCGGAGCTGGTAAACAGAACTTCCGCAGCCATTCACTGTATGCAGGTGCAGAAGTCGGATACCGTTATCATCTGACAGATACGACGTTTGTTGAACCTCAGGCGGAACTGGTCTGGGGAAGACTGCAGGGCCAAACATTTAACTGGAACGACAGTGGAATGGATGTCTCAATGCGTCGTAACAGCGTTAATCCTCTGGTAGGCAGAACCGGCGTTGTTTCCGGTAAAACCTTCAGTGGTAAGGACTGGAGTCTGACAGCCCGTGCCGGCCTGCATTATGAGTTCGATCTGACGGACAGTGCTGACGTTCACCTGAAGGATGCAGCGGGAGAACATCAGATTAATGGCAGAAAAGACGGTCGTATGCTTTACGGTGTGGGGTTAAATGCCCGGTTTGGCGACAATACGCGTCTGGGGCTGGAAGTTGAACGCTCTGCATTCGGTAAATACAACACAGATGATGCGATAAACGCTAATATTCGTTATTCATTCTGATGCTGTGCAGCAAAGGGACTATTGCTTTGTCCCTTTGCTGCGATTATCTGATTACGGTACAGGCTGGAACTTAGATTTTCCGGCGTTCACGATACTTCATGTAACACTCAGGTTGAGTAATCTTCATGAGTTTTCTTTTGCCGTGTGGTGGAATTATGAATAATATAGATTTATTAAAAACTATAACAAACTACAAAAAAATCAAAAATCCGGCATACCCGGCTCAGGAGAGTCTGTTAATACACTTATATATTAGAGTAAATGACAAAATCCAGAGTATTATAGAAAATGAATTGAGCGAGTATAGAATAAACACTTCAACATTTATGGTGTTAGTTTCATTATATATGTCTGATGATTATTGTCAGTCCCCTTCTGATATTTACAAGGAGTTACAATTCTCCAAAACAAACATCACACACATCATAGACAAATTAGAAAAAAAGAATATTGCCAAAAGAATTAATAATAAAAACGATCGTCGAAGCAAAAGTATTTGCTTAACCCCTGACGGAGTTACACTTGCTCAAAAACTAATAAACACTCAAAATGTAATGCTAAAGAAAATCTGGAGCGGGCTATCAGATGATGAAATGAAAACATTTGAACTCGCCAACAAAAAATTATTATCAAACCTTAATGTTAATTGATGTTAAAACATACTAACAGTCATCTTCTTACAATGTATTCTTCTGGAGAGAATAACTACCAGAATATATAAAGACATTAATCACACTCTCATTTAATTACAATGAGCATAAGAGCCACCAATGTTTATGCTGGTTAGGCTTTATATAGGAAACAATAAAAAAACGTCATTAAACAAAGCGTTTTTAATGGCGTTGTTATTTAAAAGAAAGATATCAAATATAGATTAACCCCCATCGAATAAAGATGTTGTCTAATCATACCTGAAGGTATTTATCACTAGAATTTTATTTGTATAAATGGACATATACCATTGGAAGATTTAGAAAAGCATGTCCAGGAGTTTAAGGACAAATCTCATACTGATTATCGGAAGCTTTTATCATTATATGATTACCAAGCATACAATGTATAATTATATACACTATTATTGTGATTATAATTTGTTACTGTGCCACTCAAGGGCAATATCTTTGAAGGTGTTGTTTAACTGCGTTTCCCGGGCAATCTTTTCCTCTCGCTTCACTTCCATCAGATCGATTCCCCCAGAGATACCTCTTTTAGCTTCTTCAAGTTTTGCAGGAGCATCAGCTAAGGTGACCTCAGGATACACACCTAGTGCTAACAGCTTCTCTTTACCAGCTACACGATACTTGAGACGCCAATATTCTCCTCCACCAGGTTTTACCAGGAGGTACAGACCACCACCATCAGCCAACTTGTAAGCCTTCTCTTTTGGCTTGGCAGTGTCTATTTGACGGGCATTGAGTTTCACTTGGGGGTATCTCCACTAAACTGAACAGCAAATCCCCTCAATTGCTTGTAGAGTTTGGGGTACTTAAATAGACGTCAAAAGACTAAAAGGGGCATTAATATACTGATTATAAGAGGTTTTTAAATACTTGAGTAGACTTGGGGAGACGTTAGAATGGTGCCGATAATAGGAGTAAAACACTCGATTAATCTCGTGTTAATGCCATCACCTACGACCATTACTAATTGATTGAATCTTATAGAAAAATCATCATTTTCTATGCGTCACAATCAATTTTCACATTACAAACGCTCCGACACTTTAGCCGGGGAGTTTATGAGATACAAGCCTAATCAATACATAATCTGTGATTCTTACGGTAACTACTATTTGAGGATCACATTGCCTGTGTATATGCAGCCCTTTTTTGAAGGAAAAAGGACGTTTGTCAGAAGTCTACACACAAGTAGTCTTCGTGTTGCACGTAGAAAGCGTGATCAGATTGCAGATGAATACCATTGTCTACGGGAGAGTGTCGCCCCTGTAAACAGCACAATAGAGAACACGCTGGAACTGTTACGCAGTAAGGCTAAATACGCCAAAACAGCTACCAGAATGCAAGATACAGCGTCTTCGTGTCCGTCATTGCTTAAAATTCTTGAAATCTACCTGACAATTAACAGCACGAAGAAGAAGCCAGCCACTTTAGCTAAGGCAAGAAAAGCGGTAGAGATGTTTCTCTCCTACCGTAAAAAGCCTGATATTGCATTGCAAGATGTGAGCCGCACCACTGTTACAGGCTGGATTGAAAACATGCAAAAAACCCTTTCACAACAATCAATTGCAAATTATATCAGCCCAATGGCCCAGCTATGGGAGTTAGCTTCATCACGTTACCACGATGCGCCAGAAAGGGCGCTCTCCCCCTGGCGAGGGCATAGGCTTGATGTGGCACAAAGTAGAGAGAGCTACGAGGCATTTTCTAACAAAGAGCTATTGCAGGTGTTGCAAGTATTTTCCGGTAATTCAGCAGAAAACAAAGAAATGATGGCTTTGTGTCTTATCGGTTTATATACAGGTATGCGGATCAATGAGATAGCAAGTCTCACAATAGACGATGTGAAAGAGATCGAAGGTGTGCTGTGTTTTGAAATCACACAGGGAAAAACGAAAGCTGCGGCACGTGTTGTGCCTGTACATAGCCTTATCACTCCGTTGGTGTTGTCGCTGCGTGAAAAGCCTCATAATGGCTTTTTGTTCTATCACGCCAGCATCACAGAACGTGCAGACGGCAAGCGTTCCACGTGGCACACGCAGAGATTTACAAGAGCTAAACGAAAGGCTTTAGGGGAAAAGGGAACAGAAAGGAAGGTGTTTCATTCTCTGAGACACGGAGTAGCACAGCTTCTTGATCGAAATCAAATTCCAGAAGACAGGATCGCCCTTCTCCTGGGCCATACACGCGGCAATACAGAGACATTCCGCACATATAGCAAGAATGCAGCTTCTCCGGTAGAGCTTAAAAAATATATTGAGCTTCTACGCTACCCTGAAATAGAGAAAGGCTTATCAATCAATAAAAAATCAAATTTAAGGCGTAAAACAACGCCATAGACACAACAAAGAGGCTTCAACATAGATTGGTAGCCTCTTTTATAATTACATCGTTACAGAGCGTTTTAGAGGCATTTACGGCTATTCCTGTTTAAAGGCAGGAGTTATAGTGTCTTCACCTTCACTACTTGATTTTTCAGTGTTAACACGTTTTTTCATATTCGCCCCAATGTTCTTAGATGGTTGTGTTTTGATAGCTACAGTGTTTACAGTGCCATACGAAACGAGCCTGATCTGCTCAAAGCTAAGATCAAATACCAGGGATTCGCTTGCCTCTTCTGTGTATTCGATGCCTGTTAAAACAACGTTCTCAAAAGTTTTATTTTCTGTAACAAGAAGAAAAGGCTGTCTACTGTCCATAATCTGATTCAGGTAGTCGATAGCTAATGATCTTCTGTTCCCGTTCACCCCTGCACTCTTTAACAAGCCAGGATCGCTTTTAATCGGTGTTTCAGTGATACGCCCTTTAAGAGAAAACTTATTATTCCTCACTTGAACGTGATCAGACACAGTAGCACCATTTTCTACGGGGTAGCTTGTGACATCTGCCGAACGTCTTACGTTCACATCGTCTACACTGTCAAAGGCCAGTGCCATATAATTTTCATAAACGTCATTGCCAGAAGAAGCCAGCCCACTGGTAACAATAGCAAAACCATTTTCTCCTTTTGTTTTATTGGCTTTGCTATTTTCGTTTTTTGTAGAGTTTATATCTTGTTCTGCTTTGTAAACAGCCTGAACGTGTTGTTCTGGAGTATTTGCTGCACGTATGGTTAAAATCCCGGCGGTCGCCATAATAATAATTTTCCTTGTAATGTTATGGCGGGAATTACCCGCCGTTGGATTGTCCTGATAAGCTGGTTAATGTTAATGATTTCAAGAAGCTATCCCGACTTGCTCTCGCTGTAAAATCCACATAATCGCTTAATCTTGATGTGTCAGAATTAATAGTAAGCGGAACCTCTGTTACCACTTCAAACGTTGGATTCAGATTAAACACAGGAGATAAATTATAAGCCGGAGTTGTCATTGCAAGATTATTTAAAGCACCCTGTTTGAGATTGGTTATCGGTGCTTCACTAACTGACATTTTTACATCTGACACAGAAGAAGACTTATCATCGAAAAGCAATCCCTTAATCGTGTTAAAGAGAGAATGACTATTATCAGGTGTAGTTGTTGCAGTGCCAGCGCCTTTATATTGGTCAGGAACGAGATTAGAAAGATTCTGTTTCATTCCTTCATTACTCAAAGGAGGTGCATCACCCATATTTTTCTGAATAGCATCTGTCTTATCATCATTACGATTAAACCAGTTTACAATCTTCATAATAGCTTCCAAGAGACTTCCTGTTGCTTCCCCTAGCTTCGTAAAATACGGAGTGAGATTAGAAAGGTTTTTCATAAACTCTTCCGTTACTTTTGGATCAAGAGATTTCATAAAGCCGTCTACAAATGCTACTTGTCTTGCATCAGAAAGCTGTGAAAGCTGTCTGTTTAGTTCTCTGAATTTAACAATAGATTCTTGCTGTGTTTCTGTTAGCCATTTTCCAGAGGCTTTTTGCTGATTAATACTTTCTTGTACATCTTTAACGGAACGTTGCCAATATTTTGACGTAAGCATCAAATCATCGCCCAGGTCTTCTAAACGTTGTCCAATTTGGGAGTCTGAAAACCCTTTTTTCATCATTCCATTAACAGCCTTAGAAATTAATCCGGCTGGATTATCAGCAAATTTTTTAAGGTCGCTTTTGTTAATAACTCCGATGTTTAGAAGTTCATTAATAGCGTTATCACCGCCTTTCCATTCAGATTTTCCGGTTTTCTTATCTTTCACCAATTCAGCTTCACTGTAGGATTTTGCGGCACGTTCCCTAACATCTTTCATCTGATCCAGGTATTTTCTAGCCCCTTGATCACCCTGGAGGCTATCGATCCCGTTTCTATAGGCCCATTCTGTAATGTTATACATCTGGTTAACGTCTACACCGCCCAGCCTTGAGCGTTGAATTAGCTCCCCTTGCGTTTCAGCATTAGCGAAGCTGTTAGCCATAAATTCAGAGGCTTTACTAACAGCCATCACGCCAGCAGCCGCCGTAGCGCCTCCAAATAACAGAGCGCCCATAGTGGCGGAATTCCCTGATCCTCCCTTAACGGGGGCTAATTGAGCTTTTCTGTTGCCATTAATCTTACGTTGTTGCTGTTGTAGGCGTTTCATCTGGCTATTCATACGTGCCAGGCTGATAGCCCCTTGCTCATATTGTTTTGCTATCTCTCTAGCCTGTGCGATAGCTTTGTATTGTTCCGCTACAGAAAGGCGGTGCATTGCACTGATAGAGCTTGACACATCAAGGAGTTTTAATTCTGCTTTCTCTTTACGTGCTGCTATTTGTTGCTGTTGCCTTGCCTGTGCTCTTGCTGCGGCAGCTTGTGCTCTTTGATTCTGTTTTTCGGTTTTAGCTTTCTGTTGAGCAATCTTATCTACTTCACTTTGTGCTTTCTTATAGCCTTTAGTGACACTATCAAACCGTAATTTAGCTGGCTTGATATTATTAGTGAATTCCTTTAAGCCTGTAATAGAGTCTTTCGCTTTTTTCAAGCTGTCTTTATCTACACTAAATGTAACTGTGTTCTTAATTTTAGAAGTGTTAATTTCTAACATTTAAAATCCCCCTTATTAATCATTCTTACCACCTTCTTTACTTAAGAAATGGTGTAGAGCCTGATCAATACTCTCGTTTAATCTGAACATACGGGATTTTACGCCTTCATAGGGAACATCCAAGAGAGAACAGAGATATTTCAGATTTAACAAGCCTCTAGAATCATTAGCATCTAAGTGAACGTGCACACCATCTTTTGATTTCAGAATCACTTCCATATTTTAATCACCTCTCAAAATTTAAAAAAATAAATAAAAAAAGGCGAAGCGTGAATACACGCCACGCCTCTATTACACGTTAAATATTATTTAACAGTGATTTGAACGGAGAAGCCAACGCCGTGGTTTACAACCATCTGGCTATTCTCTGTAACAACGTTAACAGCATCACCACGAGAAGATTCATAGCTGTAGCTATAGACCTCAGCAGCAGCGGCATTAATCAGTTCAAAGGTGCTGGAAGCAGCCCCGTAGATGTTCTGATATACGTTAGAGCCTTTAGCGAATTTAGGCACAGCTACAGCGTCAGCGGTCATATGTGCCAGGTGTAGCGGATCTACCAGTTTAATAACATCAATGTTAGTTCCTGGAATAGTGAACGCTGTCACTCCTGGCAGCAGGTCACGACGCTGATACACAACGTTCCCCTCTTCCAGTGGGCTTACATACTGGAATGCGTTTGCCATACCAGCAGAGAATCGAATTGCAGAGAAGGCTTCCGGCTTACAGAAAACAACAATACGCTCTACAGCCGCCGCCTGACTCTGTGCTTTCTCGATAATGTCAGTAGCAATCTGATCAAATTCTTTAAAAATCTTCGTGGTGTCAGTGCTGGAAGCGTTCACAGTGGCTTTCATAGCTGATACGTTAAACAGCTTGCCCCACTCAATTAACACATCATCAGTTTTAGGCGTGTAAGTTTTGCCAGAGAACAAAGAAGCCGCCAACACGCTCTCTTTTGTACGCTGGAATGCAACATTGTGTTTAGCAACATATTCCGCGTAGATATCAGTGAGTGTTTCCTGAAAATCAGTGCCAGGTTTACGTTTGCCTTGAACATCAGAAGGACGGATCACATCTTCACGCAGGAAGTAAGGGATCTCGATCAGCCATTCTTTACCTTGTTCTCGCTTAGTAACGTTATGCTCAGAAGAGAAACGAGAGGTTTCTTTGTTAAAGAGAGATTCGTTGCTTTCGACAAGCTGGGAAACAGCTACTTTATGAGATGTAACCCCTACAGAATCCGTAAAATCAAGGGTAGAAAGCAGATAGTTTCTAGTGCTATGCGCAGAGAACAAAGGAGCTAAATCAACGTAATCATTACCTAGAATCATTTATTATTATTCCTTTTATTAAGAAGTGAAAACAGAATGGAACCCTTCAAGCTGGAAGCCTTTTTTAATTAATGCTGTTTTTGCTGCTTCACTTACAGCATTCAGGGCATCAGCTTTGATGCATACAAGCCCAGCATTGCTACGTAAAACATCTACAGGCTTGTTTTCTCCAGCCGTTACAAATTCACTCATAACAACATAGATATCATCTCCTGATTCATATTTAGCGCCCGTGCTGGTGATCAAGTCTCCGCATTCAACATCAGCAGGAAGAGAAGCAAAAACCTTGCTTTCTACAGAGGCAAACGGATCAGTACAATAACTTACAATATCTGTGAAAGTCTTTCGAACTGGAAACAGAGTGTCTAAATCAATAATCATTTAGTAATCTCCTTAGCTTTTAATTTGATTAGTTCATTAAGGGAAGGTGTAGACGGAGAAGAAGGAGAAAAATATTTTTCAACACATCTTTCTACTTCCTCTACAGAACACCCAGCGTATTTAGCTACCATTTCGGTAATTTGTGGATTAATTTTCAGCATTTCATCTCGATACTTGATGATTTGCTCTTTATCATTTAAGAACAACATTTATATAAACCTTGTTACCTTGTTTAAAGTAAGAAATACAACTTTTAAGTTGCATAACGGGCAAAATAAAAGGCAGCATTTAAAGCCGCCTTTTATTAACTTGTACCTATGTAATTACCCTATGTTATGCATACTCCAAGATGTATGCATAACAAAGGAAAGAGGTAATAATGACACTTAAGGAGGAGGCGGGGAGCGGAGATTTTACTCCCCTTTAACGACAAGAAGAATTTTTAATATCGAACCAATAAAGGAAAAATAATCACCCCATATAATTATATTAACATACAATAGATGGAATGTCAAGATATTTTACAACTTTTTTGTTGCTTTTTTTATTCTTCTGTGATAGTAGCGCCTAAGCGTTGAGCTAGTTCAACAAGGCCATCCCCTACATAGCGAACGTCCGATTCAATACCTTCTATCCAGTTTGATAGCTCCCATACCTGATCCGCTGTCAGATATGCGTTCTCACGCTTACAGAGCATCTCTACACGCTTAGAGAGGTGCTCAAAGGCATTCACAGCTAAATCCCAGTGTTTAAACGCCTCATTTAGTGCCGCTGGCGTGTTTTCTTTGTATGCTTCAAGTTCAGCGCGGTTTAAAGGCAGGAGGTAATCATCCTCATAATAATTAATTAGTGAGTAAATTGTGTCATACGTGTTATTCATATTAAAAGTCTCCATAGTGATCTGCATTATCTAAATGGAATTCAGGAACTAAGTTATTTAGGCCATTTGTGGCGAGATAACCAACGTAGTGATTATAATCTTCAAATCCTAAAATCTGGTATTTGCGTAAATCAGAGCTATCAACGATATACTCTTTTCTTTTTCTAGGTTTCCAGAATACGCCAGGTGTTGAAGATAAGATTTCTTGTAATGCGTTAAATTCATCTCCACAAGGCACAGAGGGAGAATGTTCTATGATCTCTGTTTTCCATTCGCCAGGGGCGCTATTTTGCTTGGTGAGCGTAACTAGCTCTTTAAAGTCTTTGCGTCTTAGAATAGATTTAGGTTTACTTAGAAGAGAAGCTGAATCACCGATTTTCTTAACAACGTTGTTTTTTCTTTTTGCCATTATTTACTTTTCCTTTTCTTTTAAAGGAAAACACCCCGAAGTATGTTTCTAACGTGAGAAAGAACAATAACCAATACATAGCTACTATCATAATAATGTTTTCCTTTTATATTTTAATTACATAGAGAGATTTTAGAGAGTGGAATAGATGAAGTCTACTTTATCTAGTCTTTTGAGATTGAATGTAGAGAAAGATAATTCTTTAATCTCTATAACACCGAAGTTTGATAGCTGTTTCAGCCAGAATTTTAAACCATCTTCAGAGCACCCTGCTCGATGTAACACATCGCTATATTTTAGCGGTGTTGGCTTTCCTTTGTAGAGGTAAGCAAGCGTTTCATAGATTCGTTTTCCTGTGTCATTACACTGAATTCTGTCTACTTGATTTTTTACTAAATATTGAATCATAACCCTCCTTATTAAAATGGAATATCAAAGTCTTCGTATACATTTGGGTAATGCTTAGAAAAATATGCCTCAATACCATTTGGTCGTTTTAGCCCGTGTCTATAAGCTAGTGAATTTGCAAACTCAATAAAAGATGCCCCTCCTGTTCTGGTATTCTTCTGCGTGATAATAAGAGATGCAAAATTCTCTAACACATCCTCCTCATTATCATTAGCTACCTTTTCACTTGATGAAACAGGTGTTTCTTCCGTCTCCCACGGCAAAGGCGCATCCCAATCATCATCAAGAGCATCAAAAGAAGGCTGTTTATTATCTTCCGTAGGGGGAAGCTGATCAGGAACAGCTTTAACAGTAGCTTCTTGTTGTGTCTTGGCTTCTTGTCTAGCTTCTTCTTGTGGAATATCTACCACTTGATAGACATTAGAACTTCCTGGTCGTGCATCTTTTATAATTAACCCCATTTCGAGCAATTTCTTAACCCTTTCCTCTGCTGCTCTTGGTGTTATGCCAAAAACATCGCCTATCTTAGCGTAAGAGGGAAATGCACGATCAAACCCTTTCAGATAGCAGTAAAGGTTTTTAGCACTATCTGTAAATTTATGCCCGTTTACTTGGCTTATTTTTAGAATCCACATAGGAACTTTTACAAATTGTTCTTCATTAATCATTAAAAATCTCCTTATAAATCACGCTTAATGCGCTACTAAAGTGAATGAGGATCACTTACCCTTTTTTTGTTTGATGTTCTCTGCTGCTTCAGTAATGATTTCTAACATCAAATCACTGACCATAATTTGCCTTTTCTTGGCTTCAGCAAATAAAACCTTGAAGATTTCAGGGTCAACGTGTAGGTAAGTGCGCGGAATTGGTTTCTTAGTTTCGCTCATAGTTTTCTCCTTCTCTTGTCTATTATTCTTTCTCAGCTTTACGCAGTTCATCAATAATTTTCAGTGCATCGTCAAAACATTTTTCACGCTCTGGATAACCTCGACTCCTTGCCATATTACGATTCATTACTACTTGGTGGCGTGTAAGCTCACCTTTTTTAAATGCCTCTACGACGTGTTTCGGTGTAAACCATTTCATAAAAAACTCCTTATTCAGTTAAAAGAAAAAACACCTTGCAAGCCTGACGGCTTCAAAGTGCATTGATTTTGATTATTTAGAGAAGAATGTTTTTCTGTCCCTCTAATACCTATTATTACATATAAAGAAACATTTGTCAATACCTTTTCATAAAAAATCTGATCTTTTTCATGCACTTACATTTTTTCTTAGCAATTCGTGCTCTTCTGTGTAGTGCTATTCCTCCTTATTGTCTAAAACGCTCTAAAACGCGTTCTAACGAGATTTTGATAAAAGCAATACATTCCCTTATCTAATGGCTGTTTAGCTCGCCAGAGGCTTATTTAAGGGGCTTATTTTGTATTTGTTAGGCATATGAAAAGGTGATGGTAGATATAAGATAGAGAGTCACTTTATAAAACGTTCTGTAAAGCCCTGTAGTGAGCTTATTATATGTAGGCAATGCGTTTCCATTCCCTACCCTGCTTAATGCTGTTAGAGAAGCATTTAGACCCCTTATTTTTAATTAATTAAAGTATCCTCTATACACTCTTGTTATGAAACACCTCTGAATCCTTCATAAAACACATTATGACGCAAAGAACACTTTTCTAAGGTGATTCCCTTCCTGAATGCTGTTTCTTGCGTCAAAGAGCTACACAGAGCTTATAAAGCTATTATTAATAATAAAGTAGATAAAGTAAGTAAGATAACTAAGATAGATAAGATTAATAAGATCAGAATTCTCTTTCGGTGTCGCCTCTGGCTTTTCCACCGAAAACAATTACACGACTACAGAATGTAGGAAGTGGAATTGTATTGAGGCTTAGTGAAATTACACGAGGAAAGCAGAGTGTAATTGAGCTTTAGCCGCTCTCTCTTCGAGTAATTACACAACTACAGAGAATAACAGAGTTATTAAATGTAGGAGGGTAATTAAGAGTTAGAGAGAGTTAACACGTAAGCAATCAGTATGATTGGTTAGGTGATTACTCTTCTGCGCACAGCGCAATAGTATTTCTTCGTGGGCGTTACCGCCAACGATAGTTACACGAAGAAAGTAACGCTTTGCTTTCGGTGTGAGCGGAACGGGCCAGCCACGAAGCCCGAAAGGTAGCGGAGTAAGGCTGCTTGCTAGAGAGTGACGCTAACGCAGGAAGGCAAAAAGATCATATAAATAAATATATAATATTATAATTTAATAAGTAATTTAATAAATGATCTAATAGGTAACAGAATTCTGTGGGGGTGTCTAACAGTTTTCTGTGGGGGTGTATAACAGAATTCTGTTAGGGT
Organism: Escherichia sp. WS1118; assembly: GCF_046487695.1. Taxonomy (NCBI): domain Bacteria; kingdom Pseudomonadati; phylum Pseudomonadota; class Gammaproteobacteria; order Enterobacterales; family Enterobacteriaceae; genus Escherichia; species Escherichia sp. WS1118. The sequence goes on from NZ_JBJQIZ010000003.1 coordinate 424,920, forward strand.
GGGGTAACAGAATTTTGTTAGGGTAAAAATCTCTTTAAAAGTTAAGATTAACAGAATTCTGTGGGGGTAGTTCACTATGACCTACCCCTAGTTCACTGTGAGCTATATAGTATAAAGAATATTATTTATATTATTTAATTATAGTATTTAATTATAGTATTGGTGGAACTCATTTCCTAGGTAGGTAGGAACTCATTTCCTAAGTAGGTAGGAAACCACTTCCTAGGTTACTTCCTAAATAGATCGGAAATCATTTCCTAGGTGTTATTTATACTTATCGGGTATCAGTTTTGATAGGGGTATCAGACTTGATAGGGGTAACAGAATTCTGTGGGGGTAGCTGAATGTAACCTCTCGTTACATCCATTTGTCACATAGCACTCTGTGTAATGCCTTTCTATGTGTGTGCCATAATCCCCTATATTCCCTGTGTAAATCATAGAATAATGCTCTCTATTCCCTGTGTAATTCCATACTAAAAATTCAATGAAAAAAGTAGCTTAAAGTGCAATTCTTACTTTCTTCACTTTTACATCACTTTCGCAAACCCTTGTGTAATGCGGCTTACAGAGCACCATCAGAAATTGTTGGCTAAAAATTGTTCTGCTTGTTTCTGAACGAGGTTTCTCGTTTGTGCAAATTTTAAAATTTATTTTGTTTTTACAGCCTTATTTCGTGTAATGCGTGGCATAGCAAGCCCTTTTCTTGTGTTTTCAAGACATTTGGCAACGTTCAAACATCTGTTTAGAAATGCCAAATTGTTGATCTAACAAATAAACCTGTATAAACAGAACACCATTTAATCTATTCCCCTGTGTAATCCACTACATCACACAATAAAAACAAAAAAACCTTTAATTATATTTCATAGTATACAAAAGTCAATAGAAGCCCTCTCGTGCTCCTACGTAAAAAATCCATCACTTTTCCCCTGATACATCAATTCAAGGCGTTCTATGTGTTCCTTAGTGCATATTACGATTATTATGTTAAATGGATTTTGGCCTATATTTTGACCTGTACCCGCATAAACACTGGTTTCATCGCTTACAGCCCTTGTGAGACGTGGTGCTGTTTCTAGCATCTGATCCGACATAAAACCGATCATTCTCGTGTTTAGTGAAAGTTTAGTGAGAGACATTACAGAAAGGCTTTCTGTGTAATGATTTAATAGGTAAAAACGATGTTGATTACGCAAGAAAATTCCTTGCTGATATTTGGGGATTCTGGATTTTCCAGATCGGGGGGCGCTGAAAATCGCGTTAAGCACCTCTCGCAATCTAGCCATAAGGGAAGGGATATAGGTATTTAGATGTATTTATAGCTATTTATGGCTATTTATTTTTTATTTACCTTTATTTAAAAATAACCTTATAAATCAATAAGATACAGAACTATCTGTTTATATTTTAAACAATTAAATCAAGTTTAATACCCTTAAATAACCTGAAAATAGCCTTAAATACCCCAATAATTAATTTTAAGGTTTTTCGTGTTCTCTTCTGCATTATGAAAATGCAAAATAAGGCACAAAACAAGCGCACAGACGCATTAAACACACATCACCTATACATCCCTATACCAAGCAATGAAAACAGCGTTAGAATGCGTCCTGTTGCGTTCTGGAGATTTTCAGAAATCCTCTCTAAGCCATTTCAACTCACTAAGGAGTTTTCTTTCTTCGTTCTCTCTCTGTTTACGCTCTAGCCAGGCTTTTCCTTCTGGCGTAGACAGGAACTTACGAGCGTGAATCTTGCGGTTATTACGTTTGATAGCTGCAATGTTTTTCATCGTGTGCCTCTGTATTCATATGAAAATTAACAAGTTACATACTACACAGGGAGACTACGCATAAAACACAATACAAGTAAAGATACATTTTCAAGACAATAGGAGCCATAAAGCGCCTTTGATGGTTATACCAAAAAATAAGCGCCGTAGGCGTATCCACTAAAAAGGGCTTTTTCACAAAAGCTATGAAGTCTTAGCAGTTCTTCTCTTATCAGGCACCCGTTGTACTCCGGTGGACGAAACCGTGCTAGAGCTTGATTCTTTCCCGATCAAGTTAGGTTTTGAAGAGGTGGGCTTTAATCCACTATTGCACTTAAAACTCTTCCCATCATTTAGCCTGTTTATCCTCTGCAACGTCTCACGACGTGTGGCATCATTGGACACCGCGCCAGGTGTGGAACATCTTGCTAAGAGTTTTGGTAGAAGGTTTAGAGACGGTGGCACGTCTTCCAGCTTCAAAGGAACTTGTTACGAGGTTGAGCCTGGGAACTACTCGCCCATACGTGTTACACTACCAAAGCCCATAACAACGTATAGGCGTTTGTAAGTGATAACAGAAGATACAATTTCTTAGAGAAGTTAAGCTAAGTTATTGATTTTCTTGATGGTGCCGATAATAGGAGTCGAACCTACGACCTTCGCATTACGAATGCGCTGCTCTACCAACTGAGCTATATCGGCCCTGAAAGGACATGTTCACGAACGTGAATCACGGTGGACAAGGTTAAAACTAACCGGGCGATGCGTCAATGGCCTTGTGAATCAAATGGCTACTTTTGCATCACCCGGTTTTATTTACGCACGAATGGTGTAATCACCAATGCCGATCCACTTGTAAGTGGTCAGAGCTTCCAGCCCCATTGGGCCGCGCGCGTGGAGTTTTTGTGTGCTTACCGCAACTTCCGCCCCCAGACCAAACTGGCCGCCGTCGGTAAAACGCGTAGAGGCGTTAACGTAAACAGCGGAGGAATCCACTTCGTTAACAAAACGCTGGGCGTTGCGCATATCGCGGGTCAGGATCGCATCGGAGTGTTGCGTGCCGTGTTCACGAATATGGGCAATGGCGTCATCCAGATCGCTAACGATTTTGACGTTCAAATCTAATGACAGAAACTCATCGTCATACTCTTCGGCTTTAACAGCCACCACCTTCGCGGGGCCTGCCTGCAACTGCGCCAGCGCGGCTGCATCAGCGTGTAACGTCACGCCGCTTTCCGCCATTTGTTTGCTTAATGCGGGCAGGAAGCTATCTGCGATGTTTTTATTTACCAGCAACGTTTCTACCGTATTACATGTGCTCGGTCGCTGAGTTTTCGCGTTGACAATTACTTTCAGGGCTTCAGCGATCTCTGCACTTTCATCAACGTAAATATGGCATACGCCTATACCGCCTGTGATCACCGGGATTGTCGACTGCTCGCGGCACAGTTTATGCAAACCAGCCCCACCGCGCGGGATCAGCATGTCGATGTATTTATCCATACGCAGCATTTCACTGACCAGCGCACGGTCAGAATTATCAATTGCCTGCACGGCACCCGCCGGTAAGCCGCAGGATTTCAGGGCGTCCTGAATCACCGCTACCGTTGCAGCGTTAGTGCGACAGGTTTCTTTGCCGCCGCGCAGGATCACCGCGTTACCGGTTTTCAGGCACAGGGAAGCAACATCAACCGTCACGTTCGGGCGCGCTTCATAAATCACGCCAATCACCCCCAGCGGTACGCGACGACGCTCAAGACGCAGGCCGCTGTCCAGTACGCCGCCATCGATTACCTGCCCCACAGGATCGGCGAGATTGCACACCTGGCGCACATCGTCGGCAATGCCTTTCAGCCGTGCGGGCGTCAGTGCCAGACGGTCAAGCATCGCTTCGCTAAGGCCATTGGCACGCGCGTCTGCAACATCCTGTGCGTTAGCGTTGAGGATACTTTCGCTTTGTGCTTCCAGTTCATCGGCGATTTTTTCCAGCACACGATTTTTTTCGCGGCTGGAGAGTTGCGCTAATTTATACGAGGCTTGCTTCGCGGCAATGCCCATTTGTTCCAGCATCGGCCAGCTCCTTAACGGGTAATCATGTCATCACGGTGAACGGCAACCGGGCCGTATTCATATCCCAGTATTGCATCAATTTCTTGCGAGTGGTGTCCGGCAATACGGCGTAATGCATCGCTGTTGTAACGACTGACGCCGTGGGCGATATCGCGACCTTCGAGGTTGCAAATACGGATGACTTCACCACGCGAGAAATTGCCAGTCACGCTTTTAATGCCTTTCGGCAACAGGGAGCTGCCGCGTTCCAGAATGGCGGCAGTTGCCCCTTCATCTACCGTGATTTCACCCGCAGGCGGCGCACCGAAAATCCAGCGTTTACGGTTTTCAAGCGGAGTCGCCTGGGCATGGAACAGCGTACCGACGGAAATGCCTTCCATCACATCACCAATAACGCCCGGCTTGCTGCCCGCGGCAATAATGGTGTCGATACCCGCACGGCAAGCCACGTCAGCGGCCTGCAATTTGGTGCTCATACCGCCAGTTCCGAGGCCTGAAACGCTATCACCGGCAATCGCGCGCAGTGCGTCATCAATGCCGTACACATCTTTAATCAGTTCTGCCTGCGGATTGCTGCGCGGGTCAGCGGTATACAAACCTTTTTGATCGGTCAGCAGCAACAGTTTATCGGCACCCGCCAGAATCGCCGCCAGCGCAGAAAGGTTATCGTTATCACCGACCTTAATCTCTGCCGTAGCGACAGCATCGTTCTCATTAATTACCGGAACGATATTGTTATCGAGCAACGCACGCAGGGTATCACGGGCGTTCAGGAAGCGTTCACGATCTTCCATATCAGCACGGGTCAGCAACATCTGCCCGACATGAATGCCGTAAATTGAAAACAGCTGTTCCCACAGTTGAATCAGTCGACTCTGCCCTACCGCCGCCAGCAGCTGTTTTGAAGCGATAGTCGCTGGCAATTCCGGGTACCCCAGGTGCTCACGTCCGGCGGCAATCGCACCCGACGTCACAATAACAATCCGATGCCCGGCGGCATGTAACTGCGCGCACTGGCGAACAAGTTCAACGATATGGGCACGGTTCAGGCGGCGCGATCCGCCTGTTAGCACACTGGTGCCGAGTTTTACCACCAGCGTCTGGCTGTCACTCATGATTCTCTGCCATTCAATTTTAGGAAAAAATGATATCAAACGAACGTTTTAGCAGGACTGTCGTCGGTTGCCAACCATCTGCGAGCAAAGCATGGCGTTTTGTTGCGCGGGATCAGCAAGCGTAGCGGCAGTTGTTTACGCTTTTATTACAGATTTAATAAATTACCACATTTTAAGAATATTATTAATCTGTAATATATCTTTAACAATCTCAGGTTAAAAACTTTCCTGTTTTCAACGGGACTCTCCCGCTGAATATTCGCGCGTTAATTAAAATCAGGAATGAAAATGAAAAAGAGCACTCTGGCATTAGTGGTGATGGGCATTGTGGCATCTGTATCCGTACAGGCCGCAGAAATATATAACAAAGACGGTAATAAACTGGATGTCTATGGCAAAGTTAAAGCCATGCATTATATGAGTGATAATGACAGTAAAGATGGCGACCAGAGTTATATCCGTTTTGGTTTTAAAGGCGAAACACAAATTAACGATCAACTGACTGGTTATGGTCGTTGGGAAGCTGAGTTTGCCGGTAATAAAGCGGAGAGTGATACTGCACAGCAAAAAACGCGTCTCGCTTTTGCCGGGTTGAAATATAAAGATTTGGGTTCTTTCGATTATGGTCGTAACCTGGGCGCGTTGTATGACGTGGAAGCCTGGACCGATATGTTCCCGGAATTTGGTGGCGACTCCTCGGCGCAGACCGACAACTTTATGACCAAACGCGCCAGCGGTCTGGCGACGTATCGGAACACCGACTTCTTCGGCGTTATCGATGGCCTGAACTTAACCCTGCAATATCAAGGGAAAAACGAAAACCGCGACGTTAAAAAGCAAAACGGCGATGGCTTCGGCACGTCATTGACATATGACTTTGGTGGCAGCGATTTCGCCATCAGTGGAGCCTATACCAACTCTGATCGTACCAACGAGCAGAACCTGCAAAGCCGTGGCACAGGCAAGCGTGCAGAAGCATGGGCAACAGGTCTGAAATACGATGCCAATAATATTTATCTGGCAACTTTCTATTCTGAAACACGTAAAATGACGCCAATCTCTGGCGGCTTTGCCAATAAGACGCAGAACTTTGAAGCGGTCGCTCAATACCAGTTTGACTTTGGTCTGCGTCCATCGCTGGGTTATGTCTTATCGAAAGGGAAAGATATTGAGGGCATCGGTGATGAAGATCTGGTCAATTATGTCGATGTTGGTGCTACGTATTATTTCAACAAAAATATGTCAGCGTTTGTTGATTATAAAATCAACCAACTGGATAGCGATAACAAATTGAATATTAATAATGATGATATTGTCGCGGTTGGCATGACCTATCAGTTTTAATGGATATTGCCGGATGTGATGCATCCGGCACATTTCATTCACGCCGTTAACTTCACCGGTTCATCACGAAAATCATCTGCCGGTTCCAGCTTCAGATTCAACGTCGCCAGCAGCTCACGCAGCTTCTCGTGAAATTCACGCAGGGTGTGCTCCAGTCGTTCAACCACTTCGGCATCTTTTATCTGAACACTCGTCCAGTCGCCTGCTTTATCGAACAGACCAAACTGGTAACTGTAGGTAAAACGGGATTCCTGCGCTTCCAGTTCCATCCACCAGCCCCAGAACTCACGCACTTCCGGTGCCGGTTTCACGTTGACGCATACAGCCAGACAATCGAAAAAGAATCGATTATCTTCGCACTTACCTTCACGAATATACGGGCCTAGTGCGGTAAATTTTTTGACTAATCTGCTCTTCGGGTGTCCACTCGGTAACGTCATTGCAATCTCCTGTTGTGATGCAACTGTTTTACCAAATTGGTAAAATTTAGCAAATTTTTAACACAAACGTTTTTCGATCCAGTCTGTGATTTCCTGAAGGCCTTTGTCAAAATTCCGATACACCGGGTTAAATGGGATCTCTAATAATTTACCGTCAGCAGATGACGACGTGATTAAGCGTGAGTCCTCTTCCGGGCTGAACGGATCGTTCTTCCAGTAGCCTGATAACATTGGCGTTGGGCAGCGACGTCCCAGCAATCCTTGCACTTTTAATGAATAGCGATTCAACTCCACTCGCAACGCTTCATCGGAAGCATCATGCATCCCTAAACGACTGGCCAGAACGTCAAGATACATTTCCGGCACCTGTTGCTGGCACTTAAAATCACTCAACAGGGTATGAACTACCGGACCAAGACAGGCAACCACTTTCAGACGCGGCGATTCAAGGTATGCCAGACGCACGGCAACGTTAGCGCCGAAACGGAAACCAAAGGCCGCGACGCGAGTGTGATCCACCCACGGTACGTTAGGCAGCGCCTTTAAAACGTGCTGATGCAACAGGCTGGAGTCCTGGGTGAGCTTCCATTTTGAAGAAAAGCCCACCGACGGCATATCAATAGTCAGCATAGCAATGCCGCGCGGCGCAAAATAACGTTCATACAGGCTGTAATAGTCCGTCTGCATCGCATCCAGACCACCACACATTAATACTGTCGGGAACGGGCCATCGCCTTTCGGCATATGCAAAAAGCCGGTGATGGGCGCACCGCCGGGTACGGTAAACTCCATCTGCCGCATCGTGCCCGGCAGACGCTGAGCGGCCTCTTCATAGGCGCGGTTTGACAAAGCCTGCGCTTGCTCGGCCAGGTCATCTCCTTTCAGATGAGGATAGGCAGCAATGTTGTACAACGTAGCCGCATGCAGCCAGTGTCGACCGCTGAGTTGCGGATCTTCTTCCGCACAGGCTTTTTGTTGCCACACCATCGCCTGGGTAGCCCACTCATAAATCCAGTTGCCGCCGCGGTAGCCAATCACCGTATCGTATAAATCATCGTCGGTACGTTCGGCATCGCTCATCACAATACGCGCCTGGACATCGAGGATTTCACGGGGGTCAATGCCGCGCCAGATCCACATCAGACGGTTAATCATGCGATACCAGTGAGGGATGGTTTTACCATCAAGAGCCGACTGCACAGGCAGTTGTGCGCCGTGACTAAAGCGGCGGACTAGCGTCGAGGTTTCAGGATGTTTAAAGCGGGGTTTGAACAGGGTTTCGCTCAGGTTTGCCTGTGTCATGGATGCAGCCTCCAGAATACTTACTGGAAACTATTGTAACCCGCCTGAAGTTAAAAAGAACAACGCCCGGCAGTGCCAGGCGTTGAAAAGATTAGCGACCGGAGATTGGCGGGACGAATACGACGCCCATATCCCACGGCTGTTCGATCCAGGTATTTTGCGGGATATCAACAACATAATCATCAACCAGCGGACGACCAGCCGGTTTTGCGAAGATGGTGACAAAGTGCGCTTTTGGATACATTTCACGAATCGCAACCGCAGTACCACCGGTATCTACCAGGTCATCAATAACGATGAAGCCTTCGCCATCGCCTTCTGCGCGTTTCAGCACTTTAAGCTCGCGCTGGTTGTCATGATCGTAGCTGGAAATACAAACGGTATCGACATGACGAATACCCAGTTCACGCGCCAGTAACGCACCCGGTACCAGACCGCCACGGCTTACGGCAATAATGCCTTTCCATTGTTCAGAAGGCATCAGTCGGCTTGCGAGTTTACGTGCATGGATCTGCAACATGTCCCAGGTGACGATGTATTTTTCGCTCATGTGAAGTGTCCCAGCCTGTTTATCTACGGCTTAAAAAGTGTTCGAGGGGAAAATAGGTTGCGCGAGATTATAGAGATCTGGCGCACTAAAAACCAGTATTTCACATGAGTCCGCGTCTTTTTACGCACTGCCTCTCCCTGACGCGGGATAAAGTGGTATTCTCAAACATATCTCGCAAGCCTGTCTTGTGTTGACAACATTTTCTGCTAACCCTGTGACCTGCAATACTGTTTTGCGGGTGATCGACAAGGAGACTTAACGTGTCTGAACTGTCTCAATTATCTCCACAGCCGCTGTGGGATATTTTTGCCAAAATCTGTTCTATTCCTCACCCGTCCTATCATGAAGAGCAACTCGCTGAATACATTGTTGGTTGGGCAAAAGAGAAAGGTTTCCATGTCGAACGCGATCAGGTAGGTAATATCCTGATTCGTAAACCTGCTACCGCAGGTATGGAAAATCGTAAACCGGTCGTCTTGCAGGCCCACCTCGATATGGTGCCGCAAAAAAATAACGACACCGTGCATGACTTCACTAAAGATCCTATCCAGCCTTATATTGATGGCGAATGGGTTAAAGCACGCGGCACCACGCTGGGTGCGGATAACGGCATTGGTATGGCCTCTGCACTGGCGGTTCTGGCTGACGAAAACGTGGTTCACGGCCCGCTGGAAGTGCTGCTGACCATGACCGAAGAAGCCGGTATGGACGGTGCTTTTGGCTTACAGAGCAACTGGTTGCAGGCTGATATTCTGATTAACACCGACTCCGAAGAAGAAGGTGAAATCTACATGGGTTGTGCGGGAGGTATCGACTTCACCTCCAACCTGCATTTAGATCGTGAAGCGGTTCCAGCTGGTTTTGAAACCTTCAAGTTAACCTTAAAAGGTCTGAAAGGCGGTCACTCCGGCGGTGAAATCCACGTTGGCCTGGGTAATGCCAACAAACTGTTGGTGCGCTTCCTGGCGGGTCATGCAGAAGAACTGGACCTGCGTCTTATTGATTTCAACGGCGGCACACTGCGTAACGCCATCCCGCGTGAAGCCTTTGCGACCATTGCTGTCGCAGCTGATAAAGTCGACGCCCTGAAATCTCTGGTGGATACCTATCAGGAGATCCTGAAAAACGAACTGGCAGAGAAAGAGAAAAATCTGGCATTGCTGCTGGACTCTGTTGCGAACGATAAAGCTGCCCTGATTGCGAAATCTCGCGATACCTTTATTCGTCTGCTGAACGCCACCCCGAACGGTGTGATCCGCAACTCCGACGTGGCAAAAGGTGTGGTCGAAACCTCCCTGAACGTCGGTGTGGTGACCATGACCGACAATAACGTAGAAATTCACTGCCTGATCCGTTCTCTGATCGACAGCGGTAAAGACTACGTAGTGAGCATGCTGGATTCGCTGGGTAAACTGGCAGGTGCGAAAACCGAAGCAAAAGGCGCATATCCTGGCTGGCAGCCGGACGCTAACTCTCCGGTAATGCATCTGGTACGTGAAACCTATCAGCGTCTGTTCAACAAAACGCCGAACATCCAGATTATCCACGCGGGCCTCGAATGTGGCCTGTTCAAAAAACCGTATCCGGAAATGGACATGGTGTCTATCGGGCCAACCATCACCGGGCCACACTCCCCGGATGAGCAAGTTCATATCGAAAGCGTTGGCCATTACTGGACACTGCTGACTGAACTGCTGAAAGAAATTCCGGCGAAGTAATTATTTGATTTGCTGCCGGATGGCGTTTAATCGCCTTCCGGCAGTTTCATCCTTCATTACCCTTCGATAAAAGCCATCCCTGTAAACGTTCGTCGCGGGTTGCCACGTTCAATCTGGTGATGGAACATTCGCCGCTGCGATTTCAGCGCCGCGCTATTTTCCTGTTGCTGTTGTTCCAGCTTCCAGGCAATCAGTAATCGCGCCAGCCGTTTGTTAGCATGCTGACTGCGCTCTGACTGAACCTTCACGCTAATACCGGATGCCAGATGCGTGGCGCGTACCGCCGAGTCGGTTTTATTGACATGTTGACCGCCCGGCCCCGACGAACGCAGCGTCTCATAACGGATTGCATCCGATTGTTCCTGCTCATCAGCGGTAAAACGCCCAATGCCCAGAAACCAGTTTTTGCGCCCATGATGAGGCCGATACGGACTCGGACAAATCCACTGGATAGTGCCGCACCAGCTTTCGCTTAGAGCCCATGCGTTATCGCCATCCAGAGAAATCAGCGCCGAACGCAGTGTGTCAGAGTAGCGACCCGTTTCTGTTTCCAGCACCGTTACCGCGACGTCCTGTCGGGTAGCTTCTTTAATCAGCCTGTCCAGTGCTTTTTTCACTGCGAGACAACATTCTTCCGGCCCCTGAGCAGAGGAGAGTTGTAGCAAGATCATCCTTTTTTCCCTCCACTGTTTTTGAGCGTCAGCACCGGGCGCAGTCGCGCGACAGGAATAATTAACCCAGCCAGCACCAGACATTGCACCACGCTTTCAGCCGATTTATAGGCTTGTGGCGCTTCTTCAAAGATGAGTTGTTTATCGCGACAAATTACCCGACTGCCAAGTTCAGTCCGCGAGAGTTGCGTCGCCGTGTATTTCGCTGCCAGACGCCCTTTACACTCGGTGCGCCCCCATTTACGCCCCGCCCCATGCGCCAGCGAGTGGAGCGTTTTTTCGTTCGCAACAGGTTTAACCAGCCAGGAGTAATCGCCGCGTGAACCGGGAATAATCACCAGACCGTTGTCATCCGGCGTGGCGCCTTTACGATGCAACCAGCCCTGTTGATCGCCGATTTGGCACGCGCTAACAAAGTTATGCGCCACATCCAGAACCGGACTTCCGGTGGCCTTAACTTGTTGCATTATGCGCAAAGCGATCAGCTGGCGATTAATACGCGCAAACGCCAGCGCATCGTCATGTTCCGCAATATACCGTAGCGCGTCGTCACTGCCTTCAGGCAAACCATGATGCGAAAACGAGGCAATATGCCGCTGTAAAATAGACTGCCCCAATCCCCTCGAGCCGCTATGAACCAGCAGTTGCAGATGCTGCGCATCCAGACCAGCCAGTGCAAACAGTTCCGCGTCGATAATTTGATCAATCTGTTGCAGTTCTGCGAAGTGGTTACCGCCACCGATGGAGCCAAGCGAGTTGCGCCACGGATGCTGTGCAAATGCTGACGGCAGGTTTTCCTCCAGCCAGCTTTCTTCAGCAACGTCATCCAGATCTGATAATCGCTTTTCAAACTTATCGGCGTTGTATTTGCGAGCGAGAATATCTGTTTGCCATAGCGCCATGCCGCAGCCGATATCATTGCCGACCAGTGCCGGGTAAAAACGACCAACAGAGAAGAACGCTGCGCCAATCGGGTAGCCGCGTCCGGGATGTAAATCTGGCATCCCCACAACGCGCTGCATGTTGGGTAAATTTGCCGTGGTGTGTAATTGTTGGATCGCTGAACTTTCGATCCACAGGTCATCAGATGCGATGGTAAATACCGCATCGGATAAGGGACGAATATATTTGCCCATGTACCATTCCATTTATGAATAAAAATCAGGAAATGGCAGACGAATCCAGGGCAAGAAAAAAGAATTAATCCTGGAAAGGTCTGCAAAGAGTCATTGATAAAGGATTTGTCATGATTTACCTCCTTGCAGTTTGTGGAATAAGAAAACGCGCACATACTAGACGGGCGTTATTTTCATTGCAAGCTGGATTTAATGTTGCGGTTTATATCGCATATAAAAATTAGTAAACCACGTTCCCCGGCATTCAACGCGCTGCTGCTTAACTGTCTGAAAACCATAACGTTCAAAAAAGGGTTTTGCGGTTATGCTGGCGTCCACCGTAAGTTCGGATTCAGACTTAATCAATGGTTTTAACAAAGCGCTGGCAACCCCGCGTCGGGTGTATTCCGGTTCAACAAATAACATATCGATATAATGTCCAATGCAGGTAATAAAACCAACCGGTTGTGCATTAATAACTGCAACCCGCACTTGTGATTTCGCGAGTTTCTCCTTCCAGCGAGATTCGTCAATCTGCGCCCAGGCGGCAATTTGCTGTGGAGAATAGTGCTGACTCGCCGTCATCGTAACAGCTCGAAGGAAAATAGCGCATAGTTGCTGAAAATCACCAGGCTGATAGTTTCTTATTTGTATGTTATTCATAATATAAATTCAAAAACGCATGCGAAACGCTTCTGCCATTTTCCCAATTTTATGCATTTGGTTGTTATCTCGAGCCAGTTTATGAGGTTCAGGTTTCAGAATGGCAATGAGCAACCATGCTTGCTCATCAAACGCGCCCTGACAATATACCAAATGCGCTGCGTCATTCGTTCTGCTGAATTGGCGCAACTGTGGCGGAAATGGATTATTCACATTTGCCAGATGAATATGAGCAACTCGCTCAAATTTGATTAATGGCCAGGTAAACGAGTCGTCGTAGAGTGCATCACGACCAAATATATCTGGCAAAACACCGTCACGCTTATAGGAAATAAAATCCGCCGTTAACGCTTCAAGTTCCTCTGCTGTAAGTTGCAGGCGAATAAGTTTTGTTTTGAATACCCGCATCCTTATTCCTTAAAGTCATTGAAATCATCATCCGTCATATCATTAAGATATTGTTCAGCGCGGCGTGTAATTTCCTCTAATCTTGCAGCACTCGGACGGAAGCGCGCCTTTATGGGCTTTTTCTCCTCTTGTTCTGCAAGCATGTCCATTAATGCTTCAAATGCGCTGGCACTTAAGAGATATCCTGCGGGGCGATTATTAGAAAGAACCGCAACAGGTTGATCAATAAAGTATTTAGCTGGGTTTTTACGTAACTCAGTGATATTGACCGATTTTTCAGCGAGAATTCGATGCATACAGTGATCTCCTCATAATAATGCACACCAGAATATACAAAATAGTATACATCATAATCCCAGCACCAGTTGTCTTTCCATTTGCGGGTCAAGCAACGTCACATGCAGCCCCACCAGTCGCACACCGCGCCCGCCGCGGCGTTCATCCCAGGTTTTACGCGCGGTGGCGATTAGATCAGATTTATTCAGCCGCGGCCAGACGTGTTCCTGGGTGGTTTGCTGAAAATCGTCGAACTTTAATTTCACCCCCTGGCGAGCAATCAGCAAATCAGGTTTTACCTTTGCCAAACGACGCTCCAGTTCAGGGTAAAGCCGCTCGATGATCGCTTCACATTCAGACCAGTGATGAATATCTTCCGCCATCGTACGTTCTACACCGACGGATTTTCGCAACCTTTCGCTATTAACGTCGCGCTCGTCAATGCCCTGACTACGCTCCCACAAAATGCGGCCAAATTTGCCAAAACGTTTGAGCAGAGTCACCAGATCACACTTTTGCACATCACCGCAGGTTCGTAGCCCCATCGCTTCCAGTTTAGCCGCTGAGACTTTGCCGACGCCGGGAATTTTTGCCAGCGGTAAGGTTTGCAGAAATGCCGGAACCTCAGCCGGAGTAATCACAAACTGACCGTTGGGTTTATTCATGTCGGAGGCGATTTTGGCGAGAAACTTGACCGGCGCAACGCCCGCAGACGCCGTCAGTTGCAGCTCGTTGAAGATCGTCTGGCGGATTTCCTGGGCGATGAGGGTCGCAGAACCGTGGCAATGGACGCTATCGGTGACATCGAGATAGGCTTCATCCAGTGATAACGGTTCAATGCGCGAGGTATAGCGCGAGAAAATTTCGCGGATATGATTTGAGGCTTCTTTGTAGGCGTCAAAGCGCCCTGGAAGCAAGGTGAGATGCGGGCATAATTTGAGCGCCATCCCTGTCGGCATAGCGCTACGTACGCCAAATTTACGCGCGGGATAATTGGCGGTGCTGATTACCCCCCGTCGTTCGCGGCTGCCGCCAATAGCAATAGGGATATCGCGCAGGGCGGGATTGTCGCGCATCTCCACCGCTGCGAAAAAGCAGTCCATATCCACATGAATGATTTTACGCATTGCTCACCTCTCAACACTGGTAAAGTATACAGTGATTTCAGGGTTTGAGAAATGCGTAAAGATTCAGCATTTAACGCGCTCGCTGCGAAAGCACCTGCTGCTTATCCAGCTTTTGCACCAGCGGCTGCACCACTTTATCCCCATGCTGACCAAAGTATTGATACAGCGTATCGGACGCACTTTTGGTCAGCACCATAATCTCAATGCGCCGGTTGCCCGCGCTTTGCGGATTTTTGGCATCCAGCAGCATCTGGTCCGCCATTGCGCTTACCTGCATCACTTTATTTTCCGGCATTCCGGCCTCTTCCAGCACCCGACGAGCCGAAAGCGCGCGATCGCCCGAAAGGTTCCAGTTGTTGTAGATATTGTTTTTGTAGGCCATCGCATCGGTATGCCCGGTAATAATAATTTTGTTATCGAGCGAGTCGAACACTGGCGCAAGCTCCACCAGCAAAGTTTTAAAGAACGGCATAATATGCGCGCTGCCGCGTTCAAACATATTGCGGTTCTGGTCGTCTTTAATCAGCACGCGTAATCCCTGGGGAACAATCTCCATCTCCAGATTCGCTTCCATATGCGCATCACGGGCGATGGTATTGATACTGGTCGCCAGCTCGCCAAGCTCGGTGGCGGATTTCTTCTTCAACAGCGCCGTTTTCTCGTTGACGTCGCGCGCTTTTTTCTCCGTCTCTTCCGGCACCGCCACGGTGGCAGGTTTTGGCAGATGAGACGGGCTGATTTTATTTAACGGCGACAACCCACCACCGTTAAAAATCGACTGCCCGTGCAGCGCGGCGATAATGCTTTCACGCTCGGATTTACTGACGCTGTTGACAATCAACTTTATCGTCGTCACCAAGTGCCCGCTTTACCCTGGACGCGATGCCCGGCAAACAGATGGCGATTGACGCCGACCTTAACGCCGGGTTGATCAATCAGGCGCAGGCGCAGACCCGGCGTAAAGATGTCGCCAGCGAGGCCGATTTCTACGGCGCAATGGACGGGGCATCAAAATTTGTGCGCGGGGACGCCATCGCCGGGATGATGATTCTGGCGATCAACCTGATCGGCGGCGTCTGTATCGGCATCTTCAAATACAACCTGAGCGCCGACGCCGCCTTCCAGCAATATGTGCTGATGACTATCGGCGATGGGCTGGTGGCGCAAATCCCTTCCCTGCTGCTCTCCACCGCGGCGGCGATTATCGTCACCCGCGTCAGCGATAACGGTGATATCGCCCATGACGTGCGTAATCAGTTGCTGGCAAGCCCGTCGGTTCTCTACACCGCCACTGGAATTATGTTCGTGCTGGCGGTGGTGCCGGGAATGCCGCATTTCCCGTTCCTGATGTTCAGCGCCCTGCTTGGTTTTACCGGCTGGCGGATGAGCAAGCGCCCGCAAGCGGCGGAGGCGGAAGAGAAAAGCCTCGAAACGCTAACCCGTACGATGACAGAAACCAGCGAGCAACAGGTCAGTTGGGAAACTATTCCGCTGATCGAACCTATCAGTTTAAGCCTCGGCTACAAACTGGTGGCGCTGGTGGATAAAGCGCAGGGCAACCCGCTCACCCAGCGTATTCGCGGCGTACGTCAGGTGATTTCCGACGGCAACGGCGTGCTGCTGCCGGAGATCCGTATTCGGGAAAACTTCCGCCTCAAGCCCAGCCAGTACGCTATTTTCATCAACGGCATTAAGGCTGATGAAGCGGATATTCCGGCGGATAAACTGATGGCCCTGCCCTCCAGCGAAACCTACGGCGAGATAGACGGCGTGCTGGGGAACGACCCGGCGTACGGGATGCCGGTCACCTGGATTCAGCCCGCGCAGAAAGCGAAGGCGCTGAATATGGGGTATCAGGTGATCGACAGCGCCAGCGTAATTGCCACCCATGTGAATAAGATTGTGCGCAGCTATATTCCTGATTTGTTTAACTATGACGATATTACTCAGCTGCATAACCGTTTGTCGTCGATGGCACCGCGACTGGCGGAAGATTTGAGCGCGGCGCTCAATTACAGCCAGTTGCTGAAAGTGTACCGGGCGCTACTGACTGAAGGCGTTTCCCTGCGCGATATCGTCACCATCGCCACCGTGTTGGTCGCCAGTAGTGCGGTGACTAAAGATCATATTCTGCTGGCGGCCGATGTGCGTCTGGCGCTGCGGCGCAGCATTACCCATCCGTTCGTTCGCAAGCAGGAGCTGACGGTGTATACGCTGAATAATGAGCTGGAAAATCTGCTGACCAACGTGGTGAATCAGGCGCAACAGGCCGGCAAAGTGATGCTTGATAGCGTGCCGGTGGACCCGAATATGCTCAACCAGTTTCAGATCACGATGCCGCAGGTGAAGGAGCAGATGAAAGCGGCGGGGAAAGATCCGGTGCTGCTGGTGCCGCCGCAGCTGCGCCCTTTGCTGGCGCGCTACGCAAGGTTGTTTGCACCGGGGCTGCATGTGCTGTCGTATAACGAAGTGCCGGATGAGCTGGAGTTGAAGATAATGGGGGCGTTGATGTAGGCATCCGGCATCGGTGCATATTGCCGGATGCGGCGTGAACGCCTTATCCGGCCTACGGGTGAGCACGGTTTTGTCGGCATGATAAGACGCGTGGCGTCGCATCTGGCATCGGTGCACAACCGCCGGATGCGGCGTGAACGCCTTATCCGGCCTACGGGTGAGCGCGGTTTTGTCGGCATGATAAGACGCATCTGCGTCGCATCAGGCATCGGCGCACAACCGCCGGATGCGGCGTGAACGCCTTATCCGGCCTACGGGTGAGTGCGGTTTTGTCGGCATGATAAGACGCGTAGCGGCGCATCTGGCACCGGTGCACAACCGCCGGATGCGGCGTGAACGCCTTATCCGGCCTACGGGTGAGCGCGGTTTTGTAGGCATGATAAGACGCGTCTGCGTCGCATCAGGCATCGGCGCACAGCTATAAAATGATACGCTCCCCAGCACTAAAATCCGTTACGTCTCCCGCCCAATCGATGGGATATAACCCTTTCACAACATCGCGGTGAAACGTTGAGAATGGCCAATCACTCACTTGTTTTACCCAACCATGTTTTACTGGATTTATATAAATATAATCAACATGATGGCGATAGTCTTTGGTATTGCGGATAGCATGTTCCCAAAAACGTGGTTGCCAGATATTTTTCAATCCACAAGCATGGGTAAATTGCTTTTTAATTTCCCGCCAGCGCGAGGAAAAATCATCATCGCCTTCAGGTAATGTCCATATGCAATGCATATGCTCCGGCAAAACTACCTAAGCGTTAATTTCACAAGGTCTGTCTCGCTTAACTTTAATAATAGCGTTACGGAGCGTCTGAAACTGGGTGGTCAAAAGTTGGTTTCGACGATTCTGTAAATTTACCGTGAAAAACCAGGTTCCCCCCTTGATGTAATAACGACGATATTCAGACATAACGACTCCTTTTTCTCAACGGTAAGAAGAAAAGGAAAAGTCGGCAATGATGTTGTGTTAAATCGGGAAAGCGGCTCGCAAAAAATGCACAGATTTGTAGGCATGATAAGACGCGTAGCGTCGCATCAGACACCGGCGCACAACCGCCGGATGCGGCGTGAACGCCTTATCCGGCCTACAAAATCGTCTCTTCCGTCAAAATCCGTCGCGCGCCTAAAAAATGGTCCTGCCAGAAAGGTTCGGCTAACCGACTTACCCGAATGGTTTCCCCGGTGCGCGGTGACTCGATAAACTGACCGTCTCCAAGATATACGCCCATATGGTCGGCTATCTCACGACTGTGGATATGGAAAAACAGCAAATCTCCCCGGCGCAGGTCGTTATTTGCCACAATCGTTGCCCGACGGTAGTGGTACATCTCATTGGCCGTGCGCGGGAGCTTAGCCTCAAGGATCTTGTTGTAGGCATAAAAAACCAACCCGCTACAGTCGAAGCCTTTATCAGGCCGCGTGCCCCCCCAGATATAAGGCTTACCTAGCTGCTGCTCCAGGCGGTGAATCGCCACTTCGGTGATGTTATGTAGATGGTCGCTGCTTAAGAAATGATTATTCTCCACCAACGCCTGCCAGCGTCTGTCACTCGCCTTGAGCGGCGCAGGAAACCATTCTGGATGCTGTTTTATCTGCTCCCGATTATGCTGGCGCAGCGCCCTTCTGCTTTTGGCATTGCCTTCCACAATATAGCTGGCCTGCTTTTTCAGATGGGTTTGGTACTGTTTTAATAAACGCGCACGGTTTTGCATCCGCTGGCGGGCGGCGTAGCTAAAAGAGATATGTGATGTGGTGGCGCTGGCGAGTAAAGGGAGCAAAACGCATAACGAAAACACGCCTGGATGCAGAAATCTGCCGTGCAAGAACGAAGACATGAAGGACATAAACCAGCTGAATGAAGGTGAGAATTTTAAAAGACCGGAGGAGTAAACAGGATTATTAATTGCTTATTTGCATATTACTATTGCGGTTTCATAATCTTAGGAAATAAGAAATAAATCTACAATCCATGCGCTTTTCGGACTCTTGAAAACTGCCCCTGTGCTAAATTTGTAAACCCTGCGCCGACAGGCTTGCGTAAAACTCTTTTGGTGATAATGTGAGCCTTCCCAATCCAGACTATTCCGATTTGGGATCCATTTTGCCGTCCTGGCGTGTGTAACCGTTTTATCAAGGAATAAGCAGTATGCGTAAAATCGCATTAATTCTTGCGATGTTGTTGATCCCGTGCGTTTCGTTTGCCGGTTTGCTGGGCAGCAGTAGCTCGACCACGCCAGTGAGCAAAGAGTATAAGCAGCAGTTGATGGGATCCCCTGTCTACATCCAGATCTTCAAGGAAGAACGTACGCTCGATCTCTACGTCAAAATGGGCGAGCAATATCAACTGCTCGACAGCTATAAAATCTGTAAATATTCCGGCGGCTTAGGGCCAAAACAGCGTCAGGGCGATTTCAAAAGCCCGGAAGGGTTTTATAGCGTCCAGCGTAATCAGTTAAAACCAGACAGCCGTTACTACAAAGCGATTAATATTGGATTCCCAAACGCCTATGACCGTGCGCATGGTTATGAAGGGAAATACCTGATGATTCACGGCGATTGTGTTTCCATCGGCTGCTACGCGATGACCAATCAGGGTATTGATGAGATCTTCCAGTTCGTTACTGGTGCGCTGGTGTTTGGTCAGCCGAGCGTGCAAGTGAGTATTTACCCGTTCCGTATGACCGACGCCAATATGAAGCGCCATAAATATTCCAACTTTAAGGACTTCTGGGAGCAACTGAAGCCAGGCTACGACTACTTTGAGCAAACCCGTAAGCCACCGACCGTTTCTGTGGTCAATGGCCGTTACGTGGTCAGCAAGCCGTTAAGCCACGAAGTTGTGCAGCCACAACTGGCATCAAACTACACGCTCCCCGAGGCAAAATAAGCGCCATTCACCTGGCATAATCTTTTGCCAGGTTTCATTGCCCGTCAGCGGCTGTGTCGCAATCACCGTGACCACATCATTCGGTGTGGTCTGCGAGCTGAAGTCGATTTCCACATCCTGATCCAGCAACGTTGCCACGCCAAACGGCGCGCGGCGGGTGATCCAGTGTAAATTAGTCGAGCAATACGCCATTACATAGCGCCCATCCGAAAGTAGCATGTTGAAAACGCCCTTCTGCCGCAGTTCATCCACCAGTGAGGCGATATATTTAAACACTGCCGCCATGTTGCCCGGTGTGCGCGGGTAACGCTGCGTTAATTTATGCAGGAGCCAGCAAAAGGCTTTTTCGCTATCGGTTTCACCGACCGGGCGGAAGTTGCCGGTTTCCAGTGATTTGTAGCCCGTCAGTTGTCCATTATGGGCATAAGTCCAGTTACGCCCCCATAACTCGCGGGTAAACGGGTGAGTATTTTCCAGCGCCACCTCGCCCCGATTAGCCTGGCGAATATGAGCCACCACCGAACAGGATTTTATCGGGTAGTCCTGGACAAGTTTGGCGATGGGGGAATTAAAGCTGGGTTGCGGATCTTTAAATGTGCGACAGCCTTTACCTTCGTAAAAGGTAATGCCCCAGCCATCTTTATGTGGCCCGGTTCCACCACCACGCTGTACAAGCCCGGTGAAACTAAAGCAGATATCGGTAGGGACGTTGGCACTCATCCCGAGCAATTCGCACATGGGTAACCTCCACAACAGCGGGAGCGCATGGCCCCCGGCGAAGATTGATTTAAGAATTTTCAGGTCGGATGTGGCGTGAACGCATTATTCGGCCTACGGTTCGGGTGCAGATTGTAGGCATGATAAGACGCGTCAGCGTCGCATCAGGCATCAGAGCACAAATGCCGGATGCGGCGTAAACGCCTTATCCGGCCTACGCCAGACTTACTTAACCATCTCTTTTTCAATTAACTGGATCAGGATATGGATCACTTTAATGTGGATCTCCTGAATGCGGTCGGCATAACCAAAGTGCGGAACGCGAATTTCAATATCCGCCGTGCCAGCCATTTTGCCGCCGTCTTTACCGGTCAGGGTGATCACTTTCATCCCCTTCTCACGCGCCGCCGCGATCGCTTTGATCACGTTTGCAGAGTTACCGGAAGTGGAGATCCCCAGCAGTACATCGCCTTCGCGACCTACCGCTTCAACGTAACGGGAGAAAATATCATTGAAACCAAAATCATTACCGACGCAGGAAATATGGCTGACGTCAGAAATGGCAATCGCCGGGTAGCCCGGACGGTTTTCACGGTAGCGACCGGTCAACTCTTCGGCAAAGTGCATGGCGTCGCAATGGGAGCCGCCGTTGCCACAGGAAAGCACTTTGCCACCGGCTTTAAAGCTGTCTGCTAACAGGACCGCCGCGCGCTGAATGGCGTGAATATTGGCGTCATCTTTTAAAAAGTTAGCCAGCGTTTCCGCCGCTTCGTTCAGTTCATTACGAATAAGATCCTGGTACATGAGGATATCCTTCAGCATAAATGTAATAGACAAAATGCAGTGTACCGGATACCGCCAAAAGCGAGAAGTACGGGCAGGTGCTATGACCAGGACTTTTTGACCTGAAGTGCGGATAAAAACAGCAACAATGTGAGCTTTGTTGTAATTATATTGTAAACACATTGCTAAATGTTTTTACATCCACTACAACCATATCATCACAAGTGGTCAGACCTCCTACAAGTAAGGGGCTTTTCGTTATGATGATTTTGAGTATTCTCGCTACGGTTGTCCTGCTCGGCGCATTGTTCTATCACCGCGTGAGCTTATTTATCAGCAGTCTGATTTTGCTCGCCTGGACAGCCGTCCTCGGCGTTGCTGGTCTGTGGTCGGCGTGGGTACTAGTGCCTCTGGCCATTATCCTCGTGCCATTTAACTTTGCGCCTATGCGTAAGTCGATGATTTCCGCACCGGTATTTCGCGGTTTCCGTAAGGTGATGCCGCCGATGTCGCGCACTGAGAAAGAAGCGATTGATGCGGGCACCACCTGGTGGGAGGGCGACTTGTTCCAGGGCAAGCCGGACTGGAAAAAGCTGCATAACTATCCGCAGCCGCGCCTGACCGCTGAAGAGCAAGCGTTTCTCGACGGTCCGGTAGAAGAAGCCTGCCGGATGGCGAATGATTTCCAGATTACTCATGAGCTGGCGGACCTGCCGCCGGAGTTATGGGCGTACCTTAAAGAGCATCGTTTCTTCGCGATGATCATCAAAAAAGAGTACGGCGGGCTGGAGTTCTCGGCTTATGCCCAGTCTCGCGTGCTGCAAAAACTCTCCGGCGTGAGCGGGATCCTGGCGATTACCGTCGGCGTGCCGAACTCATTAGGCCCGGGCGAGCTGCTGCAACATTACGGCACTGACGAGCAGAAAAATCACTATCTGCCGCGTCTGGCGCGTGGTCAGGAGATCCCTTGCTTTGCACTGACCAGCCCCGAAGCGGGTTCCGATGCGGGCGCGATTCCGGATACCGGGATTGTCTGCATGGGCGAATGGCAGGGCCAGCAGGTGCTGGGAATGCGTCTGACCTGGAACAAACGCTACATTACGCTGGCACCGATTGCGACCGTGCTTGGTCTGGCGTTTAAACTCTCCGACCCGGAGAAATTACTCGGCGGTGCAGAAGATTTAGGTATTACCTGTGCGCTGATCCCGACCACCACGCCGGGCGTGGAAATTGGTCGTCGCCACTTCCCGCTGAACGTACCGTTCCAGAACGGACCGACGCGCGGTAAAGATGTGTTCGTGCCGATCGATTACATCATCGGCGGGCCGAAAATGGCCGGGCAAGGCTGGCGGATGCTGGTGGAGTGCCTCTCGGTAGGCCGCGGCATCACCCTGCCTTCCAACTCAACCGGCGGCGTGAAATCGGTAGCACTGGCAACGGGTGCGTATGCGCACATTCGCCGTCAGTTCAAAATTTCTATTGGTAAGATGGAAGGGATTGAAGAGCCGCTGGCGCGTATTGCCGGTAATGCCTATGTAATGGATGCTGCGGCATCGCTGATTACCTACGGCATTATGCTCGGTGAAAAACCCGCCGTGCTGTCGGCTATCGTTAAGTATCACTGTACCCACCGCGGGCAGCAGTCGATTATTGATGCGATGGATATCACTGGTGGCAAAGGCATTATGCTCGGGCAAAGCAACTTCCTGGCCCGTGCTTACCAGGGGGCACCGATTGCCATCACCGTTGAAGGGGCAAATATTCTGACCCGTAGCATGATGATTTTCGGTCAGGGGGCGATTCGTTGCCATCCGTACGTGCTGGAAGAGATGGAAGCGGCGAAGAACAATGACGTCAACGCGTTCGATAAACTCCTGTTTAAACATATCGGTCACGTCGGTAGCAACAAAGTTCGCAGCTTCTGGCTGGGCCTGACGCGCGGTTTAACCAGCAGCACGCCAACCGGCGATGCCACTAAACGCTACTATCAGCACCTGAACCGCCTGAGCGCCAACCTCGCCCTGCTTTCTGATGTCTCGATGGCTGTGCTGGGCGGCAGCCTGAAACGTCGCGAGCGTATCTCGGCACGTCTGGGGGATATTTTAAGCCAGCTTTACCTCGCCTCTGCCGTTCTGAAGCGTTATGACGACGAAGGCCGTAATGAAGCCGATCTGCCGCTGGTGCACTGGGGCGTACAGGATGCGCTGTATCAGGCAGAACAGGCGATGGACGATTTACTGCAAAACTTCCCGAACCGCGTGGTTGCCGGGCTGCTGAATGTGGTGATCTTCCCGACCGGACGTCATTATCTGGCACCTTCTGACAAGCTGGATCATAAGGTGGCGAAGATTTTACAAGTGCCGAACGCCACCCGTTCCCGCATTGGTCGCGGTCAGTACCTGACGCCGAGCGAGCATAACCCGGTTGGTTTACTGGAAGAGGCGCTAGTGGATGTGATTGCCGCCGACCCGATTCATCAGCGGATCTGTAAAGAGCTGGGTAAAAACCTGCCGTTTACCCGTCTGGATGAACTGGCGCACAACGCGCTGGCGAAGGGGCTGATTGATAAAGATGAAGCCGCTATTCTGGTGAAAGCTGAAGAAAGCCGTCTGCGCAGTATTAACGTTGATGACTTTGATCCGGAAGAGCTGGCGACGAAGCCGGTAAAGTTGCCGGAGAAAGTGCGGAAAGTTGAAGCCGCGTAATTGAATAACGGAGCCGAAAGGCTCCGTTTCTTTATCCGCTAATTATTTAAAATTAAAGCCATCCGGATGGTTTTCCAGGCTGCCGGTCAACGCCGCGAACAGCACCGTTTTACCATCAATCGAAAGCGCATCGTTCACATTCAACCAGGTGAGTTTCTCTTGCGACGTTTTCTCATCAATAGTCGAGAACAGCCCCGTCATCTGATTAGATTTCTCGGACCACATCACAGCGATACGTTGCGAGCCACAGTCATGCGGTTTGCACGCGCTCATCACCTGATACGTCTCATCTCCCAATGTCACGGTTTGTGCGGGAGTATAAGTACCGCCTTTCATCACCCAGGCAGGCAGCTTATGCCCTTGCACCATCTGATTAAACGCCGCTTTGGTGGTTTCGCCCTTTGCAAGACTGCTAATGGTTAAATCATCCTGCGCCATTGCACTGGTGGCGATGACCAGAGCGGCGACTGTCGTTATTGCCTTAAACATCATTCCTCCCGGGCTTATCCTGCCCATGTGATTAACTCCCTAAAGCCTGGCGATAACACGATAATTTGCAAATCAGATATTTCCAATATCAGCATTTGTTATCAATTTATTCTGCGCTAAGGCAACTGCCTGATAAGGTGTTAGAGTTATAAAACCCTTCGCATAAAGGAGTTGTACACCGTGCCTGGTTTGAAGATTACGCTTTTGCAGCAACCACTGGTGTGGATGGATGGTCCTGCCAACCTGCGCCATTTTGATCGTCAACTGGAAGGTATTACCGGGCGCGATGTGATCGTTCTACCGGAGATGTTTACCAGCGGCTTTGCCATGGAAGCGGCAGCTTCGTCGCTAGCACAAGATGACGTAGTGAGCTGGATGACCGCTAAAGCGCAGCAGTGCAATGCGCTGATTGCAGGCAGTGTTGCATTACAAACGGAGTCTGATTCGGTTAACCGCTTTTTGCTGGTTGAGCCGGGCGGCACGGTACATTTTTATGATAAGCGTCATCTGTTCCGCATGGCAGATGAGCATCTGCATTATAAAGCGGGCAATGAGCGAGTGATTGTGGAATGGCGCGGCTGGCGTATTTTGCCGCTGGTGTGCTACGACTTACGTTTTCCGGTGTGGTCGCGCAATCTCAACGATTATGACCTCGCCATCTACGTTGCCAACTGGCCTGCACCGCGCTCTCTGCACTGGCAGGCATTGCTGACAGCCCGCGCGATTGAGAATCAGGCGTATGTTGCGGGATGTAATCGCGTCGGCAGCGATGGCAACGGCTGCCATTATCGCGGTGACAGCCGGGTGATTAATCCACAAGGCGAGATTATCGCTACTGCCGACGCGCATCAGGCAACGCGCATTGATGCGGAGCTATCGATGATGGCATTGCGGGAATATAGAGAAAAGTTTCCGGCATGGCAGGATGCGGATGAGTTTAGGTTGTGGTGAGTGGGGGTTGTGTTTAGGGCCGGGGAGAGTCGGGGAAGACTACGAAAGCCCGCTCTCCTGCGACGACTTTTATCACAGGAGTGTGGAAGTGCTTTTCCATCAATCGCAATGACGTCTATGTCGTCTGAAGAATGACATTCACGCATCCGGTTAATAAAGCATTCGTGAAATTTTACTGAACGGATACAGGACATAACTCTGATTATGGTGTCGTGAACAGGATTACCATTTTCAAAATCACCATATTATTAGCAGTAATTATGTTATTAATCATTGTGATATTTCCATCTCTGTGATTAATACCGGATAAGCATTTAATTGCAGAGCTTGCACAAAATTATCGCAGATAACTGGCAATAACAATAACCCATCAGCCCGCTGCTGTAATACCTCCATTCGTTCTACTGATTCAACATTAACAACCAAACCAAGGGCATTTAGCGATTTAAGGATCTCCAGATGTTCACTCATCCAGCGCAGAGAAAAAGGATCATCACCAATTATAAAAACAGGCCCCCAGCCGGTTAATAACTGACGTTTCATTACGGAGCCAGGATGAAGTCGAGTACATATTACAGGAAATACCCCCTGTTGCGATGGTTCCGATGATGTGGATAATTCAGAAATATTTTCCATTGTTAGTGAAGGATTAACATCCATTAATAATGGTGAAACAACCTCACTTTCCTTGCCAGTAATGGCTGCACTAAACTGAAGGGAAAATAACAATATTATTACGTATAAACTCATTTTTAACATAACACATTCAATCCGTTTATTCATGTTATAGAATAATAATGATGCTATAAATCATCATTAATGTTCAATTATTTAATCACACAATTTAAAAAATCATTGACCAATGTGAATTGGCAATGTACCACGCAAGTTAAAATCACTGAATATTTTATCAATTTCTCTTGCAGTTTCTATATATTTAACCTCTTTCGTACTTGCATTATAAATAGCCCAAGCCTCGGGATGGGATGTTCCACCAAACCTTACAAAAAAACTTGATTTCATATTATTATATAAATTAACATCAGGAAAAGGATCTTCTCCAAAATTAGTAGTATTGAATAATGAAAGTTCGTATCGCTTAGAAAATTCTGTTGGTAGGATAGCTTCACTGCCATCAATAGCATTCATCCAGAGTTTGTTACCATTATATTCCAACAATAATCTCTGTTTTGCATGTGTCTTATCTCGTTCTTTAACGACAGCGAATACCTTTTTAACAACTTGCTGTGCGGATGGTCCTATTGTATTACCAAAAGCTGGCAACCCGATTTTGCCATAAACACTCTCCTGAATGAAATAAATATCCGTTTTATCGGCCTCGACAATATCTACCATTTATCCCTCCAAACAAGACCTGACGCCAGGACAAGAGCATAGTGTGTAGTAAACACTTCATGCTCTTGCCCTGACCATTGAAATAACAACTTTCATTTGTTTACTGTACGCTGTCTAAATAGCTGCGTGGAATAAAGTTGCACTTTTTATCATCCCTTGCAGAGCAAGATTACGAAAGCCCGCCCCCGCAAGGACTGACGCGAGGTAGTCTCTGTCCGCAGCTGCTTTTCACATCTTACATCTTGCCCCTGCCTTGAGTATCTTATCTTTCGTTAAAGTATTAATAGCGATCTTCCGTATCCCTGAAAATAATTATGCTGCATTTCCTCTTCTTATTTTGAAGTCGTCTTTATTCATTACCACATCCAGATGCCAGTGCAGCTTATTCTCCACGTACCAGTGATTTCGGTTCGCTGTGGCGAACTTCTCTGCGGTTAAATCAGCAGAAATGCTATAATATCTGTCCGTCATTTCTGGCTCTTTCTTTTGTTCTGTTATTATTGAACGAAAGGAGACTGCCATGCATAATTTCTTCAGCTCTTTCCATTCAAACGTGAAATCAATAAGTTCATCAGGGACATCGCAAATAATATGAAGACGGATTTTAATGACATAAATCGCTCCCTTGCGGCGACTCTTGTCATAAGAGTGCCGAAGCGTTTTTCCATCAATTGCCA
The DNA here is from genome assembly GCF_046487695.1 of Escherichia sp. WS1118. Classification (NCBI taxonomy): domain Bacteria; kingdom Pseudomonadati; phylum Pseudomonadota; class Gammaproteobacteria; order Enterobacterales; family Enterobacteriaceae; genus Escherichia; species Escherichia sp. WS1118. The sequence continues at coordinate 452,574 of NZ_JBJQIZ010000003.1, forward strand.
TGACATCTTTATCATCTGAGGAATGGCAGTCACGCATCCAGTTAATAAAGCACTCATGAAATTTTGCAGGACTGATACAGGATACAACTCTGGCAATGATATCGTGAACAGGAATACCATTTTCAAAATCACCATATCACTTCAAAAAATCGGGATGTGTTTTCCCAAATCCTCTATATCTTCCCAGCCTTATGCACCAAAAATAACGGCGCAAATAGTTAACAGATAGAATATCTGGCAATTTATGTTCCACTTTCCAGGCTTGCCTGGAATCGGGGATAATAGAAATATGTTCCATCAATTTTTTAAGATCCATTTTGCCCCCCTTAATTATGCAATGAGTATTTGATCATGCATAAGCAATGAAAAACAGCTTTAGGTAATAAGGAACACCTCAATTATTGAACATAAAATGCGAATTATTTAGTACAAAAAGTGTACTCCTGATGATCTTTCCCTGATTACTTGACCTTTCCCTGGGAGTACAGAGTGAAGTTTCCGGCATGGCGGGATGCGGATGGGTTTGAACTGGGGTGATTAGGCACTACATGTCTACATTTTCCCGGTCTCCAACCCCTCAATCTTATGAACTTAACCTCGGCTCACCGTTTTCGATTCCATCCAATAAATGACCCGGTTGGATGTGGGCTGATCGCCAACAACTTCGCCATCTGCAGAGATTAGCTTCAGCTCTTTATTAGCCTCATCACCGAAGTAAATCATGCGGTAGCGAAAATAACCGCCCCAGGGTTCGCGTCCACCCAGCGAACTTTGCATAAACCAGGCGCGGGAGTCGTGAACCTGGTCATCATAGAGAGCCAGTAATTCAGCGCAGGGCTGAGTTCGCGTTCCCGTTCCCGTTCCCAGTGAATCAATAAAAAATTGTGGATAGAGTCCGTCTCCCATAGCCTTAATTTGCTGATATTCTTTTGCTTCATCATCGCCATTAATCAGATACACCGGATATTTAGGAATGACATCCACAAGAATCTGAATGGCTCTCTCCGTGACGCTGCCGTTAATATCGCGCGTCCATCCTTTATAATCGCTCTGAAATTCTCGGGCTGCCTCTCGCAACTGGTACTGAGCGTTCGTCGGGTCAAGGATAGGTATGCCCTGATTACTTTCATCAAGTGTGCCATTGCCTTTCTGCTTGTTCACCCGCTCTTTTTCGATATTTTCCATTTGTTCTTCGCGCGCTTGGGCCTCTTTATCAAGTCCATCTTTATCCAGTTGTGGCGCCTTAATATAAAAAGGTTGTACAAGAAGACTGTTATTCGCATAGCGACCGATACGCCAGGCGGTGATCCAGCCGATCTGGTCACTAATTGCGCTTTCAAGAACCTGGGCAAGTTGATAGGGGTGATAACCTTCCCTCGTATCAATCATTTCTTCTGTGCCCTGCAAAGTGGTGTTCAGCAGCGTTTGTCGCCAGATGTTGAAGCGTTTTGTTAATGAATTAGCAATCGTAAATTCCTTTACGCTAGAAGGACTCATAATTCGCAGAGGCGACACACCTTTTATTAATGGAGTAACAAATTTAGAATAAACAGCAAGTGGTGCTCCTGAATCAAATGCAGCAAGATACATATCATGCAGGGCTATCTGAGAAAGAATGTCGCCTGAGTCACCACAGGACTTCCCCTGATCGCGAACGGGATAGCCACCACCGACATCAGAGTGCATCCCCGGATAGATAATTTCCTCTGCATTTAAAGGATAATTTCCGTCTGGACGACGGATTGAATCCAGCGGAAAGCACAGCCGCTGCTCATGCGCGGCAACGAAGTGGCGGCAGCATTTAATCAGGCCGGGAAACTGCCTCTCATCAGGGAGTTGCTGAGTACTATCGGCCCATCCCATATGACCGGCAGCGCCCGGTAAAACATGCGCCGCCCCCACAGAAGCTACGGTATCCAGCAGCCCCAAAAACTCAATACTGACAGCTAACCCGGCCAGCATCACCTGTTGCTCCTGCGGGCAAGCTAACTGAGTCAACCAGTTAACAAAAGTTCGTGCTTCCGCTGCGCCACGGGAAAATCCGTAGATAAACAGCTTTACGTTTAGCAGGCGCGGACTGGCTTGCTCTAACAGTCCCTGTAATTTTTCCAGGTAGGGGTTAATCACATTGCGACGATTCACTTCACCAGTCATAGGCCAGGGAGCGCGCATAAGAGGAATGTGCTCTTTTGCCACATTATCATCCAGTCGCTTATGGGAAGGGTCAATGGAATAGCTCAGGGCATCCACGAGGCGTAATAATGCCCAATTAATTCGATCTTCACCACCAGTAGCGAACTCCAGCCCGCTGTTGCTGTAATCCATTTCACCTATCTTGGGAAATGGTGTGCCTACACCCGGTATATAGTAGTTAAAATATCCCTGTTCTTCTGCGTTCTGATAGGTCGTATGAAACAGTTTGGCAATATTGGTTGGGTGTCCAGGAGTGTCATTATATTCATTATTATTTGTACCATCAAAAAACAGACTAATATGCAGACTTTGATTACACGTAAAGCCAATTCTAAATCCAGCCTGTTTACTACAGTTGGTTTTGTGCTCTTCTGTTTTATTGATTTGTTTTAGGTAGTTCGCGTTTACCTGCGCTTCAGATAATATTAATCGCCCATCTTCAGGGAACACCGGGGGGGCATAACACGGAAAAGCCAGACCACTTATTTTGCTGGACATGTTGCAGGTTCCTTCATCTCGCGGGGTTCTTTGATAGGATAATTCGGTGTACCATAGCCCTCGCAGACGGTTGTCACTTTAATCTGATTACACGGCAGAAAATGAACGGTCAGGCCACAACGTTCAGCGCCGTATTCCGGGATATCAACAATTACTTTATATTTTTGATAATTTGCAGCATGTTTAGCATAAGCATCTTCTTCATAGCCAAAACCTTCTTTTTTCATTGCAATAGGTTCAAGGGGGGTCGGGTCTACTTCCCACTCGATCCGGGCTTTTAATCCAGAATGCCACTTCTCTGGTAACATTATGCAGCAATATCCACCGCCCAAACCATGGACCCGATAACCATTTACGGTGAACCAATTAATACTGATACCTTTAATATGATTTATTGCCCGGAGATCACCTGCAGTATAATCGTCGTAATTAGCTGCTGAGCAACCCGAAATCACCATCAAAATTAATACCAGACAGCCTTTAACTACTTTTGTTATATTCATTCCATTTCTTATTTTGCTGGACATGTTGCTGGTTCCTTCATCTCGCGGGGTTCTTTGATAGGATAATTTGGTGTGCCATATTTCTGGCAGACGGTTGTCACTTTTATCTGATTGCACGATAGAAAATGAACGGTCAGGCCACAAAGCTCAGCATCATATTCCGGGATATCAACAATTGTTGAATATTTTCTAAAACTGTTTAGCGCAACTTTCTTCCATGCTTCAAATTTCTCCCTGTCCTTATAGCCTGGAGGCAGAGGAGCTGTATTTGGATCAACCTCCCACTCAACTCGGGCTTTTAATCCAGAATGCCACTTATCTGGCAGCATAACGCAACAATATCCTCCACCGTCCCCGAATGGACCAATATTTGGTCCGCCGTAACCATTGATGTGTATATAATTTATAGCCTTATCCGTATGATTTATCCCGTTAATATCCACAGCAGTGTAATCACCGCTATTTCTCGCCATTGAACAGCCTGATACTGCAAATAAAATCATTAGAGAATAACATTTGAAAATCGCTCTCATACTTATACTTTTCCTTATTTTGATGGACATGTTGCTGGTTCCTTCATCTCGCGGGGTTCTTTGATGGGATAATTTGGTGTACCATACCCTTGGCAGACTGTTGTCACTTTTATCTGATTGCATGGCAGAAAATGAACGGTCATGCCACAACGCTCAGCACCGTATTCCGGGATATCAACAATTGCGGTATGTTGAATGTAACTTTCTTTGAGTTTTTTCTCCCAGGCCTGATATTTATCCCAATCCTTATAGAGTGGTGGCAGAGGGACTGTATTTGGTGTAATTCCCCACTCAATCCGGGCTTTTAATCCAGAATGCCACTTATCTGGCAACATAACGCAACAATACCCCCCCGCTCCCCGAACGGAACTATATTTTGCCCGCCATAGCCATTGATACTGAAATAATTAATAGCAACATCGGTATGGTTCATACCTTTAATATCTCCAGCAGTGTAATCACCGCTATTTCTCGTCATTGAACAGCCTGGCACTGCAAATAAAACCATTAGCGAAAAATATTTAAAAATCGCTCTCACACCAATACCATTCTTTATTTCGACGGGCATATTGCTGGTTCCTTTACTTTGCGAGATTTTGATTAATTGGTATTATTTCTACGACAACAAAGCTTTGACAAAGAAGCAAATAAAACACATATCTTTCGATTGTCACACATTGGGATATCGACAGAGCATTGATGATATTACGCAAAATATATTGCAACCACGTGAACTGACATTACGATCGAACACAAATGCAACATGATGGATACTACCATTACATGTCGAGCTTGATTTTCCGTTTATTTCACGATTATCTCTTGATATTAACAGCTACGGAATTTTAAAAAGATAAATATACACATCGTCCTTCAAGCTGACTCTGCGTTGGCTGCGTTCACTCACCCCAGTCACGTACTTATGCACGCTCCTGGGGATTCGCCCGCTTGCCGCCTTGATGCAACTTGAATGATTTTGTGTATACCCCTGTACATCACCACAATATTATCCCTCGAAGTCCCGCAAAGCCCCGAAATATCCCGCGTCATTGGCCCTGATAGCAATATCAAGACAGTGCGAAAAATAGCTTTCCTGACTGAGTTCACTGACTGCTTTCTCCTTCATCAGGGCTTCAGCGTCGCAGATACAGCCCATCAATCCCACCTGTACATCATCCACCCGATTCATCTCCGGGTTGTCAGTAAGCCTGCGTTCTGGTGAAAAACTTCCTGATTTCCAGTTAATCTCTCCATCACGGTCTAACCAGCTCCAGAACAATGCAATATCCGTAAATGTCGCTTGCTGCTCGTTGGTCAAAACATGAGTGAACAGTAAAGGGAACACCCGATTATCATAGTAACGCAGCAATCCGGTCTGTTCTTCCCACTGAACCTGTGACAATACCTGAAGATGCCGCCCCAGCAGGTCGAATGTAAGAGGGGATATCAACAAAGTAAGACGCGGCGTATCAGCAAATGACGCCATCAGTTGTGCCAGAAATTTGCGATGGCTACTGAGCGCAAAGTACAGGCGTAACACTACAGGGGAATACTCCATCGTCTCAGCTTCAGGCGTTCCTTCAAACAAGGCATACCAGTGAATGGCTGGCCACAGATGAAGCATATCATTTTGCAAAGGTTGGTCTGTTCCAGCCTGGTCAACAAGCACATCTATGTAATCCAAACCAGCGGCAGAACAGAATGATTCAGCCTGCTTCAGCCAGATAATATATTTGTCTTGATCGGTAGCGTGTGGCGATACTGTTATCATTGTCTTTCTCCCTTATCCACGAGGCGCAAAAGCGGCGGCGGCTTCCTGCGCCCTTTTCAGGCACTCCTTACACACCGATTTTTCTGGCGCTTCCTCACCCTCATCGTTGTTATCATTCTGATCGGACGATGCATTACTATCATTTTGCTCAGCCGCTAAACTTTTATCATCTGCCAGCGCTTTCAGCACCGTCGGTTGCAGCGTCGGCACCGGCGTTCCCGGACTACCGCCGCTATTGAGATTGATTTTCGGCCCGACGATGTCCACGCCCCCTGAATGGATGACCACAAACGAACCACCCACTTTCAGGCTTATCCGGCTGCTGCTCTCCAGCACGATTTCCCCGTCCACCTTTATCCCCAGCGCGCCACTCACCTTCCTCGCCAGGTCCCCCTTCACCACCAGGCTGTGCTTTCCCTCCACCAGGCTGACATGGTTCCCCGTCGTCTTATGCTCCTGCTTCCCTTTCACCGTCACCCTACGGTCATTTCTGACGTACAGGCCGTCATCATGACTCACGCTCACCGTCCGGTCGTTCGTCACCTTCAGCGTCTGGTCGTTGCGTACCGTTATGCGCCGGTCATTCGCCACCGTGATACTCTGGTCGTGGCCCCCTTCTTTTCTGGTCCCGACCTGAACCGTCTGCCCCTTCACCACCGTTATCTTCTGGTCGTTACCGATGGTTTCCGTATGGTCATGTTTCACATCCGTTGTCCGGTCGTTGAGCACCTCCGTGTCCATGTTCTTCTGCGCATGGATATACACCTGCTCATTACTGGTGGCGTCTTCAAACCGCAGCTCGTTAAATCCGCTTCCTTTATAGGTTTTTGACCGGATGGTCATCTGCGTCTTCGTTCCCGGCAGGTCACCCGGGGAGCGGTTATCTTCATGGTACGTCCGCCCCATGACCACCGGCTGGTCCGGGTCTCCGTTCAGGAAATCAACAATCACCTCCTGGCCCACCCGCGGTATCGCCAGATTGCCGAAACCCGGCCCCGCCCACGCCTGTGACACCCTCACCCAGCACGAACTCGCCTCCGTTGCCGGGTTATACCTGTCCCAGTGAAACTGCACTCGCACACGTCCGTGTTCGTCGCAGAAGATTTCCTCTCCTGCGGGACCGGTGACAATGGCGCTCTGTGGCCCGTCCACCTTCGGTTTGCTTTGCAGCCGTGGACGCCACGTCCGGTCTGCCGGTATCACCTCTAACTGATTTCCCAGCGTGGTTCCTCTCCCCTGGCTGCCGTGAAGCGCCTGCGGCTGGTCTCCTGACAGAATGCTCTGTACCACCTGCCATTCACGGTTCAGCATCTTCTGCGGATGCCCCGTCAGCGTAAACCGCGTCCCCGGCCACAGCTTCGGCGAATTACTCTGCCCTGTGGCCTTTTCCGCATCACTGCGCAGGCTCTCCATCCGGTACAGCGTGAAATCCTTGCCGTGCTGCTCATCCTTGAACCTTCCCGGATAATCAAATATTTCATACTGTTCAAGCTGTCCGTTCAGGCTCTCACCCTGCTGCTCATACATCCCCGGCCAGTCCGGCACCTTAAACGTGTAATCCTGGCTCTGCACCGACGACGGGCGGACATGCGCCTCATAACGGAACATACTGACACACTCCGTCTCCGCTCCTGCCGATGTGTCCGGGTTAAACGGAAACTCCCCCGCCTGTGACAGCCCCGCCACATCGTCGCACAGCGTCAGCTTCTGCTCCGGACTGTCCGCCGCAAACCGCTCAAAGAAGAAAATCCCCTCCTCCGCCCACAGCCGCGCCAGAAACGCCAGGTCCGACTCCCCGTACTGCACACAGAACTCCCGCGCCGGATGGTCCTCATAAAACAGCGGCGTCCACTCTGTGACGCCGTTCTCGTTCAGTAACGTGGCCGATATCGTCCGGATATCCTGCTGCTGGAAGATGCGGAAGTTCTGCCGCAGCCCGCACCGCCATAACGGCGGCTCAATACGCAGGTGATAACGCATCTGCCAGCCGTTGTTCTCCTGCATACCAAACCCTGCCACCACGCCAGTGACATAACGCTGCGGGATGACGCCCTGCCAGATGGTCAGCGTTGCCTTCTTCTCCAGCAGCATCTCCGCCGTCTGCATAAAAGAATCGCTGGCGACATCCACACTCATCACAAACGGATAAGACTGGTTCTGGATTAACCTGAAATTCACCACTGCAAAGGTGTCCGGCTCCTGGCCGTCAACCTCCAGCGTAAAGCGAAGACCTTTTAAGGACATAATGACCTCCCTGATTCATTCACGGACCAAATGATTCCCACCATGCAGCAAAGGGTGCCAGTGCAGCGTTACACTCATCTTTACATTTTCAGGTACGCTACCGCCCGGGTTTCCGGCATCCACCATCTCCCTCATGAAAGCGTAACTCCTTACTGACACTCATTTTTTACACGTACAAAAACAACATCCTGCACGGAGGCAGGATGTTGTTGACTCAGATTTATGCTTCCAGCGGTGCACGCCAGTCATCGGCACCAGAAGTACCGGATTTGATGTGCTCCCACTCAACCTTACGGTAGGCCAGTGATACTGCGAGCAATTGCGTAAACTCACGCTGTGCAGGGTCCTGGCAGTGCGGCATATGCAGGTTCATGTCCACAATCGTCGCGTCAGTAAGACGTGTGGTGAAGTAGTGCTCCTGCTTGCCTTCAACAGAGGTACGCCACCAGTGCAGCTCCACTTTCGGCAGCATTTCACCGGAGGCCAGCGCGTTGTACAGCAGCGGAACGGCTTTGTTCAGCGCCACGGTGAAAATGAACGGTTTGTGAGCACGCTGCCCGGAAGGCTGACCAGACTGCGGATCGGTTGGAACAGTAACGTTATGCAGAAACTCCTGCACCAGCATTTCATCTTCGTGTCCCTGCACGTAGATATTGCCGACAGAATCTGCGGTGAAAGCACCGGCAGTGATGTTCCCCTGGGTCTGACCTGTAATTGAAATGTAACATGGGGTTGGCATTTATGAACTCCTTGTGAAATTATCAACTGCTGTTTTACGAACAACCCGTCGTTAATCCCCGACAGGTTAGAGTGTGATGCGGCTCACATCAGGAACCACACCCTTTTCTTTATTCGAGTTACAGGCACACGTAATTAGCACCTACCGAAAAACTCTTTTATGGTGTTTAAATATATTTTTAGTCAATTTCAGAACACGATCACATAAGCTAAAAATATATCAACATCAACAGTAGAATTATCCATAACGTATCCTTACCCCCATAAAAACCTACAATTTCTTCAAAAATCAATCATTACAACACTTACTTCACAATCGTTCCGGCACGCAATTAAGATATTCCTTAAAGGAATTTCTTATGATGTATTTCTAGCAATTAATTAATTTATTTATAAAACCATACATAAAACTTATTAATCAATTTAATAAACGCATATAAATCAATGCATTATGTAACTTTATTAGCCGTAAAATCATATTCACTAAGTCTATAAATACCAAATTGATTTAACTCTCATGTATTAATAATGAAGGATACATCTCTTTCAAAAATATAAATAGTTCTTTTAATATTTTATTTCATGAGTAGAATACCGATCACAACAGAAGGAAGGTTACATTATCTAACTGCCACTGAAACGGTATTGTCGGTATTTGTATGCAGTACGAAAATGCTGTGCTCATGGCCTGAACGGGAACATTTTTATGAGCAAAATGAACAACAATGGCGGCAGTGTCGCGCCGAAAGAAAGAATCAGCGTTCGGTATACACCAAAAGTTGATGGGGTGGCTGCTGATATCGAATTGCCGCTGAATTTATTGATCACCGGCAATCTGAAAGGGAAACCAGATAACACGCCGTTGGATGAGCGAACTGCCATTGCTATCAACCGCTATAACCTCAACGCAGTCATTTCAGAAGCTGACATTGAACGGGAGTTTGTTGTTCCGGCTGAACTCAGTGACGCTCCCAATGAGCAAATGTACGTCAACCTGAAAGTCAAATCTATGGATGACCTTTCTCCTGACCATATTGCCAGCCAGGTACCAGAAATAAAACGTCTGCTCGAATTGCGTGAAGCCCTGGTCGCACTTAAGTCTCCACTAGGCAATATTCCGGCCTTCCGCGCACAACTTCAGGCGCTACTGGAAAACGAAGACACCCGCGAGCAGCTGATCCAGGAACTGGGTATCGCCGTTCAGAAATAATTTTCACAGAAGGATATTCAGTATGTCAGTAAAGGAAGAAATTGCTCCCGTCAGCGCGTCTCAAACCGCCGCGCCCCCATCTCTGCTTGATGAAATCATGGCGCAAACCCGCGTCCAGCCTAAATCAGAAAGCTACGATATCACCCGCCAGGGCGTGAGCGCCTTTATTGCCGCCATGTTACAGGGCGACAGTAGCGCTGAACCTATCAATATCCTGGCCGTTGACGCCATGATTGCTGATATTGATGCCCGAACCAGCAGGCAGATGGATGCCATTATTCATGCCCCGGAGTTTCAGGAACTGGAATCCCTGCTGCGCTCGCTGAAGCTGCTGGTTGAACGCGCGGATACACGGGAAAACATCAAAGTCCATTTCCTGAATGTCACTCAGGAAGAACTGCTGGATGATTTCGAATTTGCACCTGAAATCACGCAGTCTGCGTATTACAAGCATGTATATTCAAGCGGTTACGGACAATTTGGCGGTGAGCCAGTGGCGGCGGTAATCGGCAACTTTGCCTTTAAGAACACCACGCCGGATATGAAGCTGCTGAAATATATCAGCCAGGTCAGCGCGATGGCGCACAGCCCGTTCCTGTCGTCAGTATCATCCGAATTTTTCGGTCTGGATTCATGGACAGAGTTACCGGGGATCAAAGAACCGGGTGCCATCTTTGAAGGCCCGGCCTACTCCCGCTGGCGCGCCCTGCGTGAATCGGAAGATTCCCGTTACCTGGGCCTGACCGCCCCCCGGTTCCTGCTGCGCCACCCTTACTCACCGGATGAAAACCCTGTCAAAACCTTCCGTTACCATGAAGATGTCAGCCAGAGTCATGAGTCTTATCTGTGGGGGAATACCTCGTTTTTACTGGCCGCCAACCTGGCGGAAAGTTTTGCTAAGTATCGCTGGTGCCCAAATATTATTGGCCCTTCCAGCGGCGGCGCAGTCAAAGACCTCCCGGTGCATCTGTATGAATCCATGGGGCAAATGCAGGCAAAAATTCCGACTGAAGTGTTGATCACTGACCGGAGAGAGTATGAGCTGGCGGAAGAGGGCTTTATCACACTGACCATGCGTAAAGGGTCTGATAATGCGTGCTTTTTCTCGGCCAACTCGGTGCAGAAACCCAAAACATTCCCCAAAACCCCCGAAGGCAAGGCTGCGGAGACCAACTATAAACTCGGCACCCAGCTGCCATACTTGTTTGTTATCAGCAGGTTAGCGCATTACATCAAGGTAATTCAGCGCGAACAGCTTGGCTCATGGAAAGAACGTAGTGACCTGGAGCGTGAGCTGAACACCTGGATTCGCCAGTATGTTGCTGACCAGGAAAATCCGCCTGCCGAAGTCCGCAGCCACCGGCCTTTGCGTCAGGCTAAGATCGAGGTACTGGATGTGGATGGTGAGCCGGGCTGGTACCAGGTCGCGATTTCTGTCAGACCGCATTTTAAATACATGGGTGCCAGTTTCGACCTGAGCCTGGTCGGACGACTGGATAAGGAATAATCCGATGCTAAGACGGGATTCAGGACCAACCGGCAGTCTTTTTGAACGTATCCGTGAGGCGGCAAATCCGCCTTCATATCAGAATCCAAAAGAAGCACTGATACGTTCCATCAGACGTAACCTGCGACAGGTCCTGAATACCCGCTCCGGCAGTTGTTATGGTTCACCGGAGCTGGGGATTACTGATTTAAATGATGAATCGCTGGCCTCCAGCGATTTCAGACGAGAAATCCGTAAGTCCATTAGCCAGTGCATTTTACATTACGAACCTCGTATTACCGATGTTGTTGTTACGGCTGCTGCACCGGATGAATACGCCCCTGTGGAACTGTGTTTTCATATTGTGGCTACGGTCGATGTCAGCGAAACCAGGGGAGTGTTTGAATTTGACATTTTGCTGGACAACCATCAACGCTATTGTGTGGAGTGATCTCTGTGGCTTTTGAAGAACGTTACTACCGCGAAGAGCTGGATTATCTTCGCCAGCTAGGCAAACTGCTGGCGCAGGAAAAACCACATCTGGCCCACTTTCTGGCCGAGAAAGAGGGTGATCCGGACGTGGAGCGTCTGATGGAAGCCTTTGCCTTTATGTCCGGTAGCCTGCGCCAGAAACTTGAGGACGAATTCCCCGAGTTCACCCATGGGCTGATCCGTATGCTGTGGGCAAACTATTTACGCCCGGTTCCGGCCATGACGGTTATTGCCTATGAACCCAAAACCGATCAGTTAAAAGTCCCTGTTCAGGTCTGTCGTAATGAACTGATCAGAAGCCGCTCAGAAAAGTCCTCCCTGACTGCTCAGAAGGTGCTGCCTGACAATCATGATAAAATCGTTTCTTCCGTAGCCTGCCATTTCACGCTGGCGCGCGATATCTGGCTGCAACCACTGCGCATTCTCGATACCCGCAACGCCAGCAGCCTGAAAGAAGGCATCATAGATATCAGTTTTACCGCAGATAACAATGTCTCCCCCGCCATGCTTGACCTGAACAAAATCACGTTCTGGCTGGGTAATGAAGACGATTATACCCGACACCAGCTTTATCTGTGGTTTTGCGAATGCCTGATGGATGCGGAACTGATTGCCGGAGAGTACCGCCTGCCGCTGCCGGATCTGTGGCTGGAGGCGGCGGGTTTTGACAACCGGGATGCTCTGCTGCCGTGGCCGAAAAATGTCCACAGCGGCTACCGCGTGCTTCAGGAGTATTTCTGCTATCCCGAAGCCTTCTTCTTTTTCCATCTGCGCGATGTTGCGCCGCTACCAGACGATTTCCCGATCAATGCGTTTACGCTGCGCCTGCACTTTAACCGCCCGTTACCTGCCGACATCAAGCTGCGCCAGGATTCGCTGCGTCTGCACTGTACGCCAGCCATTAACCTGTTTACGCATTATGCGGAACCCGTCAGGCCGGATGGGCGGATGGCGGAATACCCGCTGCGCGCCAGCCATAAGCATCCGGACGCCTATGACATTTTTCAGGTCAGCACAGTCACCAGTAAAGTCAAAGTTTCAGGTACTGAAATCAGCCCAGGTAGCCAGGCGCGTGTCTGGCCCGAATTTGAAAGCTTCCAGCACCAGATGGAGTACAGCCGCCAGCGAGAAGTCGTCTACTGGCATCACCGGACTAAAACGTCCCTGCTTCACCACGGGCTTGAACACTCTATCGCCTTTGTCCATGCAGACGGTAGCATTCCGGGCAGCTCACGGTTTAACGATGACGTGATCACCACGTCATTAATCTGTACCAACCGTATGATCCCTGCCCGGCTGCATACCGGTGATATCTGCGTGGCCGTCAACAAAAATCCGGCAGTGGCCTCATTTCGTAATGTCACGCGCCCGACACTGCCGCTCTGGCCAGTCACGGACGGCGACATGCACTGGTCGCTGATTTCCGCGATGAACCTGAACTACCTCTCCCTGCTGGACAGGGAGACACTGATCCAGATCCTGCGGACCTTCGACCTGCCAGGTGCTCACCATCCGCAGCGGGCCAGACTGTCACGCCAGAAACTGGATGCCATAGAAAAACTCGAAACCAAACCTGTTGACAGGTTGTTTAAAGGCGTACCGGTTCGCGGGCTGGCGACCACGCTGTGGATACGTCCCGATCCGTTTATCTGCGAAGGTGAAATTTATCTTCTGGGTACCGTGCTCTCGCACTTCTTTGCCCTCTACGCCAGCATCAATTCGTACCACTGTCTGAAAATCATTAACACGGAAAGTCAGGAGTCCTGGGAATGGCAGGAGAAAATGGGCCAGCACGCCCTGATATAGCGACAAAACCGCCGTTACCGGCGGATGTGCGCAACTGCAATTTCTATGTGCTGATGGAGGCGCTGTACCGTCGGCATGGCGCGCCGGGCCAGGACATTTCCCTGCGTACCGAGCCTGCCCGGGAGATCGTGCGTTTCAGCTCTGACGCCAGTATCAGTTTTCCGGGTACGGACCTGAGTGCGCTTTCCCGTAGCCAGAACGGACAGTATGTACTGCAAACCCGGTTCCTGGGTTTTTCCGGCAGCCAGTCGCCGCTACCGGGCTATTATCTGGATCAGATGGCGCAGGAGTCCGCACAGAACGAAGACGGCCTGAAAGAATTTCTCGATCTATTCAGCCACCGCTGGACACAGTTTGCCTATCATGCCTGGCGCAAATACCGCTACTACATCTGCTTTCGTAGCGGCGGTACTGACACCTTTTCACAGCGCATGTACGCACTGGTCGGGCTGGGTAATCAGAGCGTGCGTGACAGGCTTGCCATTAACCACAGCAAAATGCTGGCCTACGCCGGAATTCTGGCAACACCAGGCCGCGCGCCGGAGGTTATCTGTAATCTGGTGTCGCACTGTTTTGATTTGCCGGATGTCACCATTGAACGCTGGCAACTGCGTAAAGTCGCCATTGATCCGGCACACCAGAACCGGCTGGGTGTACGTAATCCGAAAGGAAAAACGGCTGGACATATTCCGGGACGCTCCATACTCGGCGTTAATTTTACCCTCGGCGCACGGGTGCCGGATCGCAGCGGAAAATTCCTGTTGCAGATTGGCGGCCTGTCGCGGGAGCGTTATCTCTCATTTTTACCCGATGGCGAAAATCACCTGCCGCTGACCATGTTCCTTTCCTTTATTCTGCGCGACCAGTTTGCCTGGGATTTACGGCTGTGCCTGGCGCCACAGCAGGCTAAAGGGATGCGCCTTGGCGATCCGGCCAGCTCCCGCCTCGGCAGAACCAGCTTTATTGGTCAGCCGAAAGTACCGCCCGCCATCACAATCCGAATCAGGGAATAATTCTATGGAACCACTTATGGCTGAGGAAAAACAGCAATCCCGCCAGGCCTCACTGACTTTACAGGTGATGAATGGCAACGAACTGGAAAGCGGACGCGCCGCAAAATGCCTGTTCAGCGAAAACGGCGGTGATATTGGCCATACGCCGGAATGTCACTGGCAGGTACAGGACCGGGCGGGAAGCATTGCTGCGCGTGCCTGTACCGTTATCCGGCACGACGGAGCCTATTGCCTGCGGTGCCTGACGCCGGGACTGATGATTAATCTGGCCCCGGCCTCTTCCGATGCGCTCATCCGCCTGCGCCAGGGGGATGAGATCCAGCTCGGCGCACTGGCGCTGAAAGTGTTTCTGCATGACGGTGCAGCTGTTACCTATGACGAGCGGATGGCGACCCCGGAAACGATTGTAATGAACCGCGACAGTCTGGCGGACACCCTGCTGACCACCGAGGGACAACCGGCGTATCCGGGAATGCCGTTCCAGCATCAGCTTGCCCCCACGGTGGCGCACGGTTTTTCCAGCGATCCGCTCCAGGCACTCCAGACGGAAAGCCTGATGGTGGCAGATGATCCGATCGCCCCACGCGTTTCCCGGCCCGTAGCCCCCGCATCCGATCTGACAGGTGCAAACGGGATCAACACGCCGTTTATGGATCTGCCGCCCGGCAATGCCCGTCATGAGGACGGCGATGAATTTTCTGCCATGGCGCAGTACCACCTGGCCGTAACCCCGCTGCTGCGCGGTATGGAGTGTCCGCTGACGCTGCACAATTCTCAGGATGCGGATGAGTTTCTCGAAGAGGCCGGACGGGCGTTGCAGGCCGCCATTAAGGGATTGCTGAGTCTGCAACAACAACAGAATAGCCTGTCGGATAAACACCTGCGTCCACTGGAAGACAACCCGTTGCGCCTTGATATGGACTATGCCACCGCGCTGAACGTCATGTTCGCCGAGGGTAAAAGCCCGGTACATCTCGCAGCACCTGCGGCCATCGCCGAAAGCCTGCGCAACATCCGGCATCATGAAGAGGCCAACCGGGCGGCGATTGTGGAAGCGTTGCGTGTCATGCTGGACGCCTTCTCGCCGGGCAACCTGATGCGCCGCTTTGCGCAATACCGCCGCAGCCATGAGCTGCGCCAGAAAATGGACAACGCCTGGGCATGGCAGATGTACAGCAACTATTACGATGAACTGGCCTCCAGCCGACAGCAGGGATTTGAAATGCTGTTCAATGAAGTTTATGCCCAGGTCTATGACCGGGTGCTGCGCGAAAAACAGCGGGAGCCGGAAGCATGAACGGCAAAGCGTTTCTGGCCTGCGTTCTGATGAGCGTTGTGTTAACTGGCTGTGAAACAGCGAAAAAAATCAGCCAGGTGATCCGCAATCCGGATATTCAGGTCGGAAAGCTGATGGAGCAGTCAACCGAACTGACCGTCACGCTGCTGACCGAGCCGGACAGCAACCTGACGGCGGACGGCGAAGCCGCGCCGGTGGATGTCCAGTTGGTGTATCTGAGCGACGACTCCAAATTCCAGGCCGCCGATTACGATCAGATTGCCACCACCGCGCTGCCCGACGTGCTGGGGAAGAACTATATCGATCACCAGGACTTCAACCTGTTGCCGGACACCGTAAAAACACTGCCGCCGATCAAGCTGGATGAGAAAACCGGTTATATCGGTGTCATTGCCTATTTTTCAGACGACCAGGCCACAGAATGGAAACAAATTGAGCCGGTAGAAAGTATCGGCCACCACTATCGCCTGCTGGTGCATATCCGCG
This sequence comes from Escherichia sp. WS1118, assembly GCF_046487695.1. Taxonomy (NCBI): domain Bacteria; kingdom Pseudomonadati; phylum Pseudomonadota; class Gammaproteobacteria; order Enterobacterales; family Enterobacteriaceae; genus Escherichia; species Escherichia sp. WS1118. The sequence goes on from NZ_JBJQIZ010000003.1 coordinate 468,844, forward strand.
CCAGTGCGATTGAGATGAAAAAAGAGGAAAACTGACGATGGCAACAATGAAAAACAAGGTGATCTGGCAGGAAGGGCTGTTTGCCCTGCCGCAGCATTTTCAGCAACAGCAGCGTCACTGCGAGTACCTGCTGACCCGTCGTCTGGATGCTCAGGGTGATTTTTTCTGGGGCTTTACGGAACTCTCCATCAATACCGAACTGCTTGCCCAGGGCAAAATCATGATTGACCGTGCGGCGGGCTGTATGCCTGACGGCACCGTATTCAGCATTCCCGACCAGGATCTGCTGCCGGAACCTTTCCAGCCGGGAACCCTTTCATCGAAAGAGAGCCACAATATTTATCTGGCGCTGCCTGTAATCAGCGACGTGATCAATGAAATCCAGGGGTTGCACAGCGCCGGTCAGGGTACGGAGCGTTACCGCCTCACCCATACCCGCGTCCGTGATTTTCACACTGACGAAGGCGACGAACAGCCGGTCGGTCTGGGGCAGTTGATCCCCAGGATAGTCAGCGGCGCAGATGATCTCAGCGCGATGGTGACCCTCCCCCTGTGCCGTATCCTCAATAAAAATGCTACCGGCGCACTGGTGCTGGACAACACCTTTATTCCCACCATTCAGGCCGTCCGTGTCAGCGGGTTGCTCGGGGCATTCTCCGGCGAGGTGCAGGGACTGCTTGCCACCCGCGCCGCTGACCTGGCCGGGCGCATTGGTTCGCCTGAACAGAGCGGGATCGCCGATGTGGCCGAATTTATGATGTTGCAGATGCTTAACCGCTATCAAATGCAGTTCACGCATCGTTCCCAACTGCACACGCTGCATCCGGAAGCCTTCTACCGGGATCTGGTGGGGCTGCTGGGAGAACTGATGACCTTTACCGAAGGTAATCGCCTGCCCTGCACCGTGGAGCCGTATAATCACCGGGATCTTACCGCGACCTTCACCAGAACCGTGATCCCGGAACTGCGGCGCGCGCTCAATACCGTACTGGTGCCGCGTGCGCAGAATCTGCCGTTGTTCTTTTCAGAGGGGACCTGGATCGCCACCATCAACGATCCCACATTGTTGCAGTCCTGCAAGCTGGTACTGGCAGTGCGCGCCAGGATGCCCTACGACCAGGTACAACGCCAGTTCATCCAGCAGTCGAAAGTGGCCGCTACCGACAAAATCCGCAGCGTGGTCAGCGTGCAGGTGCCGGGTATTCCGCTGCACACGCTTACCGCTGCGCCACGTCAGTTGCCATACCACGAAGGTTATGTTTACTTCGAACTGGAAAAAGGCACCCCGGCCTGGCAGGACGTGATAAAAGCGGGCGCACTGGCGCTGCATATCTCCGGCAGCTTCCCCGATCTGAACCTCCAGCTCTGGGCTATAAGGGGATAAGTGAATGAGCGATATGAGTGAAGCGTCGGTTTTTCCCGTGGAGCCGGAGAGCGGAACACCAGGACGCCAGTACCGTCTCGCCCTTCGCGGCAACAGCCTGAATCCAATGATTGACGCCGCCACGCCGTTGCTCGGCATGGTGATGCGTCTGTCCACTATGAACAGTCAGGCCATGCCGGAACATCTGTTTGCCCAGGTAGTAACCGATGTCCAGGCCGTAGAGCAACTACTCCAGGAACAGGGATACGAACCGGGCGTCATTGTTTCGTTCCGTTACATTCTCTGCACGTTTATTGATGAAGCGGCGCTGGGCAACGGCTGGTCCAACAAAAACGAATGGATCAAACAGTCGCTGCTGGTTCATTTTCATAACGAAGCCTGGGGCGGCGAGAAAGTGTTTATCCTGCTCGAACGCCTGATCCGGGAGCCGGTACGTTACCAGGATCTGCTGGAATTTTTATACCTCTGTTTTTCGCTCGGCTTTCGCGGGCGCTACAAGGTTGCCATTCAGCAACAGGATGAATTTGAGCGGATCTACCAGCGCCTGCACCATGCCCTGCACAAACTGCGCGGTGACGCGCCATTTCCGCTACTTCATCAGAAGAACAACATACAGGGTGGGCGTTATCAGTTAATCCGACGACTGACCATCAAGCATGTACTGTGCGGCGGTCTTGTTGTGCTGACCGTATTTTATCTGTTTTATCTGCTGCGTCTGGACAGCCAGACACAGGATATTCTGCATCAGCTCAATAAATTACTCCGATAAGGACATCTTATGATCCAGATTGATTTAGCCACGCTCGTAAAGCGGCTTAACCCCTTTGCAAAACAGGCGCTGGAAATGGCTGCCTCGGAGTGTATGAGCCAGCAGGCCAGTGAGATCACCGTTGCCCATGTGCTGTTACAGATGCTGGCAATCCCGCGCAACGACGTAAGGGTGATTGCCGAACGCACAGGCATCAGTGCGGAGGATTTACGCCAGGCGCTGACCGTGGAGAGTTATCCCGGTGGACGTTCCGCCGAAGGCTATCCCAGCTTCTCCCCGATGCTGATCGAATGGCTCAAGGAGTCATGGCTGCTGGCCTCAGCCCAGATGCAGCACAGCGAACTGCGCAGCGGCGTCCTGCTGCTTACTCTGCTGCATTCACCGCTGCGCTATATTCCACCCGCTGCTGCCCGTCTGCTGACGGCCATAAACCGCGACCAGTTACAGCAGGATTTCGCAGCATGGACAAAAGAATCCGCCGAATCCGTGGATCTGGCTGGCGGGCAAACGCCCCGCGCAACGGAAACCGGCGACACCCTGCTTGCCCGCTACGCCAAAAACATGACCGCAGACGCCCGTAACGGCAGGCTTGACCCGGTACTGTGCCGCGACTATGAAATCGACCTGATGATCGACATTCTCTGCCGCCGCCGTAAAAACAATCCGGTGGTAGTGGGCGAAGCAGGCGTGGGTAAAAGCGCGCTGATTGAAGGGCTGGCGCTGCGCATCGTGGCAGGCCAGGTGCCGGACAAGCTGAAAAACACCGATATCATGACCCTTGACCTGGGCGCATTGCAGGCCGGTGCGTCGGTGAAAGGTGAGTTTGAAAAACGCTTCAAGGGGCTGATGGCGGAGGTCATTTTCTCCCCGGTGCCGGTCATTCTGTTTATCGACGAAGCACATACCCTGATTGGCGCGGGCAACCAGCAGGGCGGGCTGGATATATCCAACCTGCTCAAACCAGCACTGGCGCGCGGCGAGCTGAAAACCATCGCCGCCACCACCTGGAGCGAGTACAAAAAATATTTCGAGAAAGATGCAGCTTTGTCGCGCCGCTTCCAGTTAGTGAAGGTCAGCGAACCCAACGCTGCCGAAGCCACCATTATTCTGCGCGGTTTGTCGGCGGTCTATGAACAATCTCACGGCGTGCTGATTGATGATGACGCCTTGCAGGCCGCTGCGACACTGAGCGAGCGTTATCTCTCCGGGCGTCAGTTGTCGGACAAAGCCATTGATGTGCTGGACACCGCCTGCGCCCGTGTGGCCATCAACCTGTCATCGCCGCCAAAACAAATCTCGGCACTGACCACCCTGAGCCACCAGCAGGAGGCAGAAATTCGCCAGCTTGAGCGCGAGCTTCGCATCGGGCTGCGTACCGACACCTCACGAATGACTGAGGTGTTGGAGCAGTATGATGAAACGCTGTCGGCGCTGGACGAACTGGAAGTCGCCTGGCAGCAGCAGCAGACGCTGGTACAGGAAATTATCGCGCTGCGCCAGCAGTTACTGGGCGTGGCAGAAGACGACGTTGCGTCGTTGCCGGACGCAGATGCCGTGGAGGATACGCCGCCAGAGGCAGAACAGGATAGTATCGATGCCGAATCGGCTGATGATGCAGGCAGCGTACAGCCGGAAGAGACCGCTGAAACAGTTTCCCCGGTACAACGGCTGGCACAACTCACTGCCGAACTGGACGCCCTGCATAACGACCAGTTGCTGGTTTCCCCGCATGTCGATAAAAAACAGATTGCAGCGGTGATTGCTGAATGGACCGGCGTGCCGCTTAACCGCCTGTCACAGAATGAGATGTCGGTCATCACCGACCTGCCGGTATGGCTCGGCGGCACCATCAAAGGCCAGGACCTGGCGATTGCCAGCCTGCATAAACACCTGCTGACCGCACGCGCCGACCTGCGCCGTCCGGGACGCCCGCTTGGTGCGTTCCTGCTGGCTGGCCCCAGCGGCGTGGGTAAAACCGAAACCGTCCTGCAACTGGCGGAACTGCTCTATGGCGGACGTCAATACCTGACCACCATCAATATGTCTGAGTTCCAGGAGAAACACACCGTTTCGCGGCTGATTGGCTCTCCTCCGGGTTATGTCGGCTACGGTGAAGGCGGCGTACTGACCGAAGCGATTCGCCAGAAACCGTACTCGGTGGTGCTGCTCGATGAAGTAGAAAAAGCGCACCCGGATGTACTCAACCTGTTCTACCAGGCGTTTGACAAGGGCGAGATGGCAGACGGTGAAGGCCGCCTGATTGACTGTAAAAATATCGTTTTCTTCCTGACCTCCAACCTTGGCTACCAGGTGATTGTCGAACACGCCGATGACCCGGAAACCATGCAGGAAGCCCTCTATCCGGTGCTGGCGGACTTCTTTAAACCTGCTCTGCTGGCGCGCATGGAAGTGGTGCCTTACCTACCGCTGTCGAAAGAGACGCTCGCTACCATTATTGCCGGGAAACTGGCCCGCCTGGATAACGTGCTGCGCAGCCGCTTTGGCGCGGACGTGATTATTGGGCCGGAAGTGACGGACGAAATCATGAGCCGCGTCACCCGCGCGGAAAACGGCGCGAGGATGCTGGAATCGGTTATCGACGGCGACATGCTGCCGCCGCTCTCGCTGCTGCTGTTGCAGAAAATGGCGGCCAACACGGCGATTGCCCGGATTCGCCTGTCGGCGGCAGACGGTGCGTTCACGGCAGATGTGGAAGATGCGCTGCCTGATGATGCCGTGACACCGCAAACAGAGGATGAAACGGTTTTATGAGCAGGTTGTGCGTTTTCCGGCAGACAGGATGGTTTATCGCGGGCCTGATGGCGGGCTTACCCGCCAGTGCCGCGCCCACAGAAACATCGTCAGTGGCCGGTGTGGCGGTAGCTGTCGCCACAGCGACACCGCCGGATGCGACAGCCACGTTACAGGCCATGCAGTCCTGCCGCCAGGAGACGGCGGCGCTGGAGCGGCTTGACTGTTATGACCGCATTCTTGCGCCGGAACAGGCTGGCTTTGGTGGTGCCGCACTGGTGAAAGCTCGTTACCAGGGTGAAGCCTGGGCCCGCGCGACAGAACAGGAAAAACGCCGCCAGGGCAACACCACGGAGCTGCTGGTAACGCAAGTACCGGGTGAACGCCCGACGGTGGTGATAACCACCCCGGCTATCGGCCATGTTCCGCCACGCCCGTTGCTGATGTTCAGTTGCGTGGACAATATCACCCGGATGCAGGTGGCGCTGATGCACCCTCTGGATGTCCATGATATCGCCGTCACCCTGAATGCCGACAGCCGGGCATTGCGCAGCCACTGGTTTGTGCGCGAGAACGGCACCCTGCTGGAGTCCAGCCGGGGGTTATCCGGTATCGATGAAATTAAGCAACTGTTCGGCGCAAAAACGCTGACGGTGGATACCGGCACAGACAACGCCGCCGGAAAGCTGACCTTTAACATTGACGGGCTGGCACGGGTTATTGCGCCGCTACGCGACGCCTGCCACTGGGCGGGAGAATAAGAATATGGCAATGGACTTACGTAATCCCGATGTATGGCTTGCACACCTGCTGGAAAACCTGCCAGAAGATAAGCTGTCCGCCGCGCTTGATGATGGCAATGCAGACTGGGAGTTTGTCGACAGCGAAATCGTCAAGCTCGGTTCACTGGCGCACAGCCAGCTTGATATCCCGGAACTTCAGCGCCGGGGCCTGATGCTTCTGGCCTCAGAAACCAAAGATTTTCGCCTGCTGGCCCACTTGCTGCGTACCCTGCAACATGCCGGTGATATTCTGCTGGCCTCCAGGATGCTGGCACAATATACAGAGCACTACTGGACATGCGCCGCACCGCAGAACATGGCCCACAAAAAACGCTTTGCCGCCCAGGTGATAAAACGCTTTGAGTCTGCCGTTCAGGACTTTGCCGGGAATGCTGCGACAATACAGCGCGATGCTTTGCTGGGAGAGCTGGCAAAACTGGCACAGTGCTGGCAGGCGCACAACGCGTCTGAGCTGGCAAAGGCGACAGACGATTTATTTTCCCTGTTTCAGCGCGCGTTTCGTGATGTAGCGCCTGAAATGACATCATCTGCACGAAGCGCCGCCATTGCGCCGCAGGCCACGACCGGATATGTACCGGATATGTCACCGCACACGGTTGCCGCTCAGCCTCCTGTTGCAGCCACTCCAATCCCGCAGGTCACCGTTGAAAACCACGACGATAAAGCATGGCGCGACACCCTGCTAAAGGTGGCCGCCATTCTCTGTGAGCGCCAGCCGGAGTCACCGCAGGGTTACCGACTGCGCCGCCATGCGCTGTGGCAAACCATCACCAGTACCCCGCAGGCAGAAAGCGATGGCCGGCCCCCACTGGCAGCCTTCCCTGTCGATATGATGGATGATTACCTGGCGCGGCTGAACAATGCCGACATGGCGCTGTGGCAGCAGGTGGAAAAAAGCCTGCTGCTGGCCCCGTACTGGCTGGACGGTCATTACCTCTCAGCACAGACCGCGCTGCGCCTCGGTTATAAACAGGTGGCGGATGCTATCCGTGATGAAGTTACCGATTTTCTGGCCCGCCTGCCCGCACTGATCAACCTGTTGTTTAACGACCGCACTCCGTTTGTGTCCGAACAGACGAAACAGTGGCTGGCATCATCCGGCTCAGTCAACCAGACCGTCCCGGTTGTACAGACCGATGAAGAATTACAGGCGGCCAAGGCGTGCTTCGATGAAAACGGGCTGGAAGCCGCGCTGCGGTACCTGGAAAACCTGCCCGAAGGTGATCCCCGCCACCAGTTTCACCGCCAGTTTTTCGGCGCGCAGTTACTGGAAGAGGCCGGTATGGTTCAGCTTGCACAACAGCAGTACCGGATGCTCTTCAGAACAGGATTACACATGATGCTATCCGAATGGGAGCCTTCCCTGCTGAAAGCACTGGAACAAAAACTCACGGCAGAACAGTAAAAGATAACAAGGAGTTACTGTGTTCAAATTTCCCACATCCCGACTGTTCAGCACGTTGAAATCTGCGCTCAGGCCAGCGATGCCGCGGTTTAAAGTTTCCGCCACCTGGCTACTGACGCTGGCATGGATTTTTCTGCTGGTGTGGATCTGGTGGCAGGGTCCAAAATGGACGCTCTATGAGCAGCACTGGCTGGCTCCGCTGGCAAACCGCTGGCTGGCGACCGCCGTCTGGGGACTTATCGCTCTGGTCTGGCTCACCTGGCGGGTGATGAAGCGTCTGCAAAAGCTGGAAAAACAGCAGAAACAGCAGCGGGAGGAAGAAAAAGATCCGTTGACCGTGGAACTCCACCGCCAGCAGCAATATCTGGATCACTGGCTGCTGCGCCTGCGCCGCCATCTGGATAACCGCCGTTATCTGTGGCAGTTGCCGTGGTATATGGTCATTGGTCCTGCGGGTAGCGGCAAAAGCACGCTGCTGCGCGAGGGCTTTCCGTCTGACATTGTTTACACGCCGGAAAGCATCCGGGGTGTGGAATACCACCCGCTGATCACACCGCGAGTGGGCAACCAGGCGGTAATTTTCGATGTTGACGGCGTACTGACCACTCCCGGCGGGGATGATCTGCTCCGCCGCCGCCTGCGCGAACACTGGCTGGGCTGGCTGATGCAAACGCGCGCTCGCCAGCCGCTCAACGGTCTTATCCTGACGCTCGATCTTCCCGATCTGCTGACGGCGGATAAATCCCGCCGTGAGACACTGGTACAAAATTTGCGCCAGCAACTTCAGGAGATCCGTCAGAGCCTGCACTGCCGTCTGCCCGTTTACGTGGTGCTGACACGGCTGGATCTGCTGAACGGCTTTGCCGCGCTGTTCCATTCACTGGATAAAAAAGACCGCGATGCGATCCTCGGCGTCACATTTACCCGCCGCGCCCATGAAAGTGACGGCTGGCGCAGCGAACTGGGGGCTTTCTGGCAGACGTGGGTACAACAGGTGAACCTGGCGCTGTCGGATCTGGTGCTCGCACAAACCGGTGCTGCTCCCCGCAGCGCTGTGTTCAGCTTCTCCCGTCAGATGCAGGGAACAGGAGAAATCGTCACCGCACTGCTCGCCGCATTGCTGGACGGTGAGAACATGGATGTAATGCTGCGTGGCGTCTGGCTCACATCCTCGCTACAGCGTGGCCAGGTGGATGATATTTTCACGCAGTCCGCCGCCCGCCAGTACGGACTGGGTAACAGCTCGCTGGCAACCTGGCCTCTGGTGGAGACGACGCCGTATTTTACTCGCCGCCTCTTCCCGGAAGTCCTGCTGGCTGAGCCGAACCTGGCGGGTGAAAACAGCGTCTGGCTGAACAGCTCCCGGCGCAGGCTGACCGCCTTTTCCACCTGTGGCGCGGCACTGGCGGCATTGATGGTCGGAAGCTGGCACCATTATTACAATCAGAACTGGCAGTCTGGCGTTAACGTACTGGCACAAGCTAAAGCCTTTATGGACGTACCACCACCGCAGGGAACGGATGAATTCGGCAATCTGCAATTGCCATTGCTTAACCCGGTACGCGATGCCACCCTGGCCTATGGTGATTATCGCGATCACGGTTTTCTGGCGGATATGGGATTGTACCAGGGCGCCCGCGTAGGGCCGTATGTGGAGCAAACCTACATTCAGCTTCTTGAGCAGCGTTATCTCCCCTCGTTAATGAACGGCCTGATCCGGGATCTAAACATTGCCCCGCCAGAGAGCGAAGAAAAGCTCGCTGTGCTGCGCGTAGTGCGCATGATGGAAGACAAAAGTGGGCGCAACAACGAGGCGGTAAAACAGTACATGGCACGGCGCTGGAGCAATGAATTTCACGGCCAGCGCGATATTCAGGCGCAACTGATGGTGCATCTGGACTATGCGCTGGAGCACACCGACTGGCACGCGCAGCGCCAAAGCAGCGACAGCGATGCTGTCAGCCGCTGGACCCCCTATGATAAACCGATCATTAATGCGCAGCAGGAACTGAGCAAGCTGCCCATATACCAGCGTGTCTACCAGACCCTGCGCACCAAAGCATTAAGCGTGTTGCCCGCCGATTTGAATTTGCGCGACCAGGTTGGTCCCACCTTCGACAACGTGTTCGTCGCCGGTAATGATGAAAAACTGGTGATCCCGCAGTTCCTCACCCGCTATGGACTGCAAAGCTATTTTGTCAAACAGCGTGAGGGCCTCGTTGAGCTGACCGCGCTGGATTCGTGGGTACTGAACCTGACGCAAAGCGTCGCCTACAGCGAGGCCGACCGTGAAGAGATCCAGCGCCATATCACCGAACAGTACATCAGTGACTATACCGCCACCTGGCGTGCCGGAATGGATAACCTCAACGTCCGTGACTATGAGGCCATGTCGGCGCTGACCGACGCGCTGGAGCAGATTATCAGCGGCGATCAGCCATTCCAGCGTGCGCTGACGGCGCTGCGCGATAATACCCACGCGCTGACGCTCTCCGGCAAACTGGATGATAAGGCGAGGGAAGCGGCGATAAATGAGATGGATTACCGCCTGTTATCCCGGCTGGGGCATGAGTTCGCACCGGAAAACAGCGCACTGGAGGAGCAAAAGGACAAGGCGAGTACGCTACAGGCCGTGTACCAGCAACTGACCGAGCTGCACCGTTACCTGCTGGCGATCCAGAACTCGCCAGTGCCGGGGAAATCGGCGCTGAAAGCAGTACAGCTACGGCTGGATCAAAACAGCAGCGATCCAATCTTCGCCACCCGTCAGATGGCAAAAACCCTGCCTGCGCCTCTTAACCGCTGGGTAGGTAAGCTCGCGGATCAGGCCTGGCATGTGGTGATGGTGGAAGCCGTTCGTTACATGGAAGTGGACTGGCGCGACAATGTAGTGAAACCCTTCAACGAGCAGCTTGCCGATAACTATCCGTTTAATCCGCGCGCCACACAGGATGCCTCACTGGATTCGTTTGAACGTTTCTTTAAACCGGATGGCATTCTGGACAATTTCTACAAGAACAACCTGCGCCTGTTCCTTGAAAACGATCTGACCTTTGGCGACGACGGCAGAGTGTTAATCCGTGAAGATATCCGGCAGCAACTGGATACCGCGCAGAAAATCCGCGACATCTTCTTCAGCCAGCAGAACGGGCTGGGCGCACAGTTTGCCGTGGAAACCGTATCGCTTTCCGGCAATAAGCGGCGCAGCGTACTTAACCTGGACGGCCAGTTAGTGGACTACAGCCAGGGACGCAACTACACCGCCCATCTGGTCTGGCCGAACAACATGCGTGAAGGCAATGAAAGCCAGCTGACGCTGATTGGCACCAGCGGCAGAGCACCGCGCAGTATCGCGTTCAGTGGACCGTGGGCGCAGTTCCGCCTGTTCGGCGCGGGCCAGTTGACCAATGTGACCAGTGACACCTTTAACGTGCGCTTTAACGTGGACGGCGGCGCGATGGTTTACCGGGTGCATGTGGATACCGAAGATAACCCGTTCACCGGCGGTCTGTTCAGCCAGTTCCGTTTACCAGATACGTTGTATTAAGGGGATAGTGATGAGCAATAACGCACTGACACAAACTATCGTTACCGGCAGCGATCCGCGCGCCCTGCCGGAGTTCAGCGCCATCCGCGAAGAAATTAACAAAGCTAACCACCCGTCACAGCCGGAGCTGAACTGGAAACTGGTGGAATCGCTGGCGCTGTCGATTTTTAAGGCCAACGGGGTGGATTTGCATACCGCCACCTACTATACGCTGGCACGTACACGTAATCAGGGACTGGCAGGGTTCTGTGAAGGCGCGGAACTGCTGGCTGCGATGATCATCCACGAATGGGATAAATTCTGGCCGCAGAGTGGCCCGGCGCGGACTGAGATGCTGGACTGGTTCAACACCCGCACCGGGAATATCCTGCGCCAGCAGGTTTCCTTTTCCGAAAATGATCTTTCGTTGCTCTACCGCACGGAACGGGCTTTGCAGCTTATCTGCGACAAACTCCAGCAAGTGGAACTGAAGCGCCAGCCGCGCGTGGAAAATCTGCTTTATTTTGTGCAGAACACACGCAAGCGGTTTGAGCCGCAGCCCAGAAACCGTACTGATACGGCGGCACAGACCATGGTCAGAACGCTGGTCTATGCGCCTGAAGGCACGGCTTCCGCCACAGCGGAAACCATGCCCCCCCTACCCGACCTGCCGGAAATGCGGGTGGGGGTGCGCGGTGTGGCAGATAACGCCGACAAAGCAAAACAGGGCGACACGGTAAAAGGTTTTGTTGCCGGTGCCGCCTGTACTGCCGTTATCGCATCTGCACTCTGGTGGTGGCAGGCGTATCCGATGCAGCAGCAGCTTACACAGGTCAGGGATACCACACAGGGAGCCGCCACCGTCTGGTTGGCCTCCCCGGTACTGAAAGAATATGAACAGTACCTGCAACAGCTTCTGAATGCCCCGCCACTACAGCCGCTGGAAACCGGAATGCAGATGATGCGCACCGCAGACACCCTCTGGCCGGAAAGCCTGCAACAGCAGGAAGCCAGCAGGATGTGGAGCAACACGCTGAGAAACCGGGCGCAAGCCAGTCCGCAGATGAAGGGCTGGCAACAAGCGCGGCAGAATTTGCGGGATTTTGCAGATTTGATGATGAAGAAGGAGACGGAGAAACAAGGTTTCACCCTATCGTATATCAAAACGGTGACCTGGCAGGCCGAACGGTTACTGAATCAAGAAACACCACTGGAGTACCTGCTGACGCAGTACCAGGAGACCCGTACACAGAAGCAGGACACACAGGCGTTGGAAAAAGAGATCAACGAACGGCTGGACGGGCTGTTAAGCCGCTGGCTGCTGCTGAAAAATACCGGACAGGATATGGCAACGGATAACAGAACCGAACCTGTCCATCCAACTCATTGAGATTAAGGAGAATAACAATGGCAAATCCCGTCTATCTGACACTGAACGGAGAACTTCAGGGGCTGATTTCATCCGGATGCTCGTCAATGCCGTCCATCGGTAACAAAGCCCAGATTGCACATCAGGATCAGATCATGGTGACGTCACTGTCCCATGGTCTGAGCCGTGCGCAGAATGTCAACCATCAGGAGTTGACCATCACGAAACCGGTGGACAAATCCTCCCCTCTGCTGGGCAAGGCCATTTCAGAGAATGAATGTCTGACCTGTGATTTTGTATTCTACCGCACCAACCGCTTTGGAATTAATGAACCGTACTACAAGCTGAAACTGGCTAACGCCCGGCTCTCAAACATCGGCCTTACCGTTCCCCATACCATTAACGACAGTCCTGGGCAGGCGGAAGAGTCTGTGTCATTTACCTATGAGAGCATCAATTGGGAGCACAGCGTCGCCGGAACCAGTGCATACAGCCTTTGGAGTGAACGGATTTTCTAAGTTACCAGGGAGTCTTTCATCTGCATTATTGTTATATTTTAAAAAGGCAATTTAACATTATAGGATAAAATGACAAAGTACGGTTAATCACGAATAAAAATTCTTAATTAACCGTACCTGCTGTTTTATAGATGTATATGATGTATTTTTGACAGTTCAACCGAAAACTCGAATTACAGCTTATATGTTGAGAGGACAATAAATAACTTTAGGAAAGTTTTTACCACTCCTAAAAGATATATGTAAAATTAATTAGCAGACTTGTTCCATAGTGTAAAATAGAAAAGAGAAATGCTCTTTCTTGCTAAGTACCACTAAAACGTCTGGTATAAAACCTCACTACTGATATCGATTCACCAGGTCTTTAACCACTGCTGCATACGTTTTCTGCTTAAGTTGTGAAATCTGCTGTTCTGCCACATCAAGGCTGTCAGAATTTTTATTCCCTATCTGCGGAAAAATCACTTTCGATTCATAATTCACAGGCGACCAGGTAGCCCACTCACCTGTAGCCACATCCACCAACGTGAATCGAACCAAATAACGCAGTGACATCGTGTCAGTCAATTTTTGATTTTTATAATCTGTCCAAACTATTGATTTCAATCCAGAGTCATATTTTCCTGTCTGCAACGTATCCTGGAAAACAATAATCGCTTTCTGATGGCCTTTTGCTGCAACAAAACGCAATGCCTGCATCCAGTTCATATTTTCGGCATCTACAATATCCAGGCTTTCATCTTTGTTTTTGTCTTTATTACAGGTTACAGTTTTTTTCCTGTCAGGAATGCCAGAAAATGTGGCAACTGTATAATATTTTCTCATCTCCTCCTGCATAATGGTTTCCGGTGCGCGACTGCCAGACTGAACAAGTATTACAGGAGAATTAAGAGGCACACGAAACTCATCTCCTTCAAGCGCAGCTTGAATATCCTCCTCGGATACAGCCAGTGTGGTTTCATTACCATATAAATCTTTGTCTGTTAGTTGCTGGGGAACGTTTTTATTAATAGAAATTTGTGTGGTTTGAGTTTTTTTCTTTTTTTCATCAATAGGTGATTCAGAGACACATCCTGCAAGCAGCGAGAATAATACACATATACAACAAACCTTTTTTAAATTCATAATCGGACACTCCCTCGCCTGTCATAATCATGGTAATGTTTAGCTAACGATTTTTAATTATATACTCCACTTGAATCAGAACAAACAAAAAATAACAGCAAATATAAATTCATTAAATCAATAGAAAAATGAAAATCATAACATGCAAATATATTTAAATTGAATGATTCGATAGCATGATTAAATATTAATGATATGGTCTATCATATGTGATTAACACATTTACAGCATAACAAAATCATAGACCAAAGAAATAGCGGGATTTAGATGAAAAAACCGCAAAATTAAAAATCTTGCGGTTCTCTGAACTCATTTTCATGAGTGAATTTGGCGGAACGGACGGGACTCGAACCCGCGACCCCCTGCGTGACAGGCAGGTATTCTAACCGACTGAACTACCGCTCCGCGTTGTGTTCCGTTGGGAACGAGGCGAATATTACGGATTGCCTCACCCTTCGTCAACGGTTTTTCTCATCTTTTGAATCGTTTGCTGCAAAAATCGCCCAAGTCGCTATTTTTAGCGCCTTTTACAGGTATTTATGCCCGCCAGAGGCAGCTTCCACCCTTCTTCTGCACCAGATCGAGACGGGCTTCATGTGCTGCAAGCTCTTCATCTGTCGCAAAAACAACGCGTAACTTACTTGCCTGACGCACAATGCGCTGAATTGTTGTTTCACCTTGTTGCTGTTGTGTCTCTCCTTCCATCGCAAAAGCCATCGACGTTTGACCACCTGTCATCGCCAGATAAACTTCCGCAAGGATCTGGGCATCGAGTAATGCCCCATGCAGCGTTCGTTTACTGTTATCTATTTCGTAGCGGGCACATAACGCATCGAGGCTGTTGCGTTTACCGGGAAACATTTTCCTCGCCACCGCAAGGCTATCGGTGACCTTACAGAAGGTATTGGTCTTCGGAATATCGCGCTTAAGCAACGAAAACTCGTAGTCCATAAAGCCGATATCGAACGTTGCGTTATGGATCACCAGCTCCGCTCCGCGGATATAGTCCATGAACTCATCGGCTACCTCGGCAAACGTGGGCTTATCGAGCAAAAATTCATCGGCAATACCATGTACGCCAAAGGCTTCCGGATCCACCAGCCGATCGGGTTTGAGATAAACATGGAAGTTATTGCCCGTCAGGCGACGGTTCACCACTTCAACGGCACCAATCTCAATGATCTTGTGGCCTTCATAGTGCGCACCAATCTGGTTCATACCGGTGGTTTCGGTATCGAGAACGATCTGGCGTGTAATTGCAGTGCTCATAGCGGTCATTTATGTCAGACTTGTCGTTTTACAGTTCGATTCAATTACAGGAAGTCTACCAGAGATGCTTAAACAGGTAGAAATTTTCACCGATGGTTCGTGTCTGGGTAATCCTGGACCTGGGGGTTACGGCGCTATTTTACGCTATCGCGGACACGAGAAAACCTTTAGCGCTGGCTACACCCGCACCACCAACAACCGTATGGAGTTGATGGCCGCTATTGTCGCGCTGGAGGCGTTAAAAGAACATTGCGAAGTCATTTTGAGTACCGACAGCCAGTATGTCCGCCAGGGTATCACCCAGTGGATCCATAACTGGAAAAAACGTGGCTGGAAAACAGCAGACAAAAAACCAGTAAAAAATGTCGATCTCTGGCAACGTCTTGATGCTGCTCTGGGGCAGCATCAAATCAAATGGGAATGGGTTAAAGGCCATGCCGGACACCCGGAAAACGAACGCTGTGATGAACTGGCTCGTGCTGCGGCAATGAATCCCACACTGGAAGATACAGGCTATCAAGTCGAAGTTTAAGCCTGTGGTTTACGACATTGCCGGGTGGCACCAACCGCCTGGCGAATTCGCGGTTTATTCTTGCTCTGTTTCATCGGATTTAGCGTTAAAGGAATAGTCCGTTTCCGGGCAACAATAAGTTGTAAGCAACCAAGCGCAGGAATATGCGCATTCAATAGTTTTCCTCCGTGTTTGTTCCACGGGAGAACGTGGAAACGGCTGGCGTGTAGCACTTCAAAATTCAACAAAGAGAGCCAGTCCAGCTGCCGCATCAGAGTAAACATCCGGCTGTTATAGGGCGATGTTTTGCGCAATACCGGCACAAGTTTGCGTAATCCCATTAAACTGATGGGATTGAAGCCACTAATCACCAGCCAACCATCATCAATCAGTACCCGATCGGCTTCACGCAATAAACGATGCGGATCAGTGCACCACGGCAATGTATGTGCCAGTAGACAAACATCAACGGATTTATCGGCAAAAGGAAGATGAAGTGGGTCCGCCTGCACCTGGACGGGCATTCCTTGCGCAGAAACATTTACTTGATGAGAAACCGCGCACGCTTCGCAATTGATTTCTGCGCTTAAATTGCCAATCTTAAGCAGATGAAAACCATACATTTTAGTGAACCACGGGTTGAGCTGACGCTCCAGCGCCTTGCGATAAAGCTCTCCCCAGGGCAAATCGCCCCAGCAATCAGGAGCCACGACAGTTTGAGGGACTCTTGCCGGTTTCATCACAACCTTCCGTTTCACACTGAGAGGTAATCTATGAATCTTAACAGTATTCCCGCCTTTGATGACAATTACATCTGGGTTTTGAATGATGAAGCAGGTCGCTGTCTGATTGTCGATCCCGGGGACGCAGAGCCAGTATTAAACGCCATTTCCGCCAATAACTGGCAACCGGAGGCCATATTTCTCACCCACCATCACCACGATCACGTTGGCGGCGTAAAAGAACTGGTGGAAAAGTTTCCGCAAATTGTGGTGTATGGACCACAAGAGACACAAGATAAGGGAACAACACAGGTAGTCAAAGATGGCGAAACTGCCTTCGTTTTGGGGCATGAATTTAGTGTAATTGCCACACCGGGTCACACTTTAGGACATATCTGTTACTTCAGTAAACCTTATCTATTTTGCGGCGACACGCTGTTTTCTGGTGGGTGTGGTCGGTTGTTTGAAGGGACACCATCACAAATGTATCAATCACTTAAAAAGTTAAGTGCGTTACCTGACGATACATTGGTATGTTGTGCTCATGAATATACCTTATCAAATATGAAGTTTGCTTTGAGTATTCTTCCGCACGATTTGTCCATAAATGATTATTATCGTAAAGTTAAGGAGTTACGGGCAAAAAATCAAATAACACTACCCGTAATTCTGAAAAATGAGCGGCAAATTAATGTTTTTTTAAGAACGGAAGATATTGATTTAATTAATGTAATTAATGAAGAAACATTATTGCAACAACCTGAAGAACGTTTTGCATGGTTAAGGTCAAAGAAAGATAGGTTCTGATAAAACTTTCTTGTCATCGGCTCCGTTCGCCGTTATGATCGGTCGTCTTTTAAGCAACTATTGACACACACATGAAGGCAAAAGCGATATTACTCGCCTCTGTCCTGCTCGTGGGTTGCCAGAGCACCGGCAACGTTCAACAGCACGCACAGAGCCTTTCTGCAGCTGGTCAAGGGGAAGCAGCAAAGTTTACAAGTCAGGCACGATGGATGGACGATGGGACGTCTATCGCGCCAGATGGTGACTTGTGGGCTTTCATTGGCGACGAGCTAAAGATGGGAATTCCGGAAAACGACCGGATTCGCGAACAGAAACAGAAATATTTACGCAATAAGAGCTATCTCCACGATGTAACTTTACGGGCAGAGCCGTATATGTACTGGATAGCCGGGCAAGTTAAAAAACGTAACATGCCTATGGAACTGGTACTACTACCCATAGTGGAGAGCGCTTTTGATCCTCACGCAACGTCTGGCGCCAATGCCGCGGGCATCTGGCAGATCATTCCGAGCACGGGGCGCAATTATGGTTTGAAACAGACCCGCAATTATGACGCGCGTCGCGATGTTGTTGCTTCAACAACTGCCGCGCTGAACATGATGCAGCGTCTGAACAAGATGTTTGACGGCGACTGGCTTCTGACCGTAGCGGCTTATAACAGCGGCGAAGGTCGGGTCATGAAGGCAATTAAAACGAACAAAGCGCGTGGGAAATCCACGGACTTCTGGTCGTTACCGTTGCCGCAGGAAACGAAGCAGTACGTGCCTAAAATGCTGGCATTGAGTGATATTCTCAAAAACAGCAAGCGTTATGGCGTACGTCTGCCAACGACCGATGAAAGCCGTGCTCTGGCACGTGTGCACCTGAGCAGCCCGGTTGAAATGGCGAAGGTTGCAGATATGGCGGGGATTTCCGTCAGCAAGCTGAAGACATTCAACGCAGGCGTGAAAGGCTCCACGCTGGGCGCAAGTGGTCCGCAGTACGTGATGGTGCCAAAGAAGCATGCAGATCAACTGCGTGAATCTCTGGCTTCAGGCGAAATTGTTGCTGTACAGTCGACGCTGGTTGCCGACAATACGCCGCTTAACAGCCGTGTTTACACCGTACGCTCTGGCGACACGCTTTCAAGTATCGCTTCACGTCTCGGCGTAAGCACCAAAGATTTGCAGCAATGGAACAAACTGCGCGGATCTAAGCTGAAGCCAGGCCAAAGTTTGACGATTGGTGCAGGCAGTAGCGCACAGCGACTGGCAAACAACAGCGATAGCATTACGTATCGTGTGCGCAAAGGC
Source organism: Escherichia sp. WS1118 (assembly GCF_046487695.1). NCBI lineage: Bacteria > Pseudomonadati > Pseudomonadota > Gammaproteobacteria > Enterobacterales > Enterobacteriaceae > Escherichia > Escherichia sp. WS1118. Next base: position 487,095 of record NZ_JBJQIZ010000003.1, read on the forward strand.
GATTCGCTTTCAAGCATTGCTAAACGCCACGGCGTGAACATCAAAGATGTAATGCGCTGGAACAGCGACACTGCGAATCTGCAACCAGGCGATAAGCTGACGTTGTTTGTGAAAAACAACAACATGCCAGATTCCTGACAAACCAGATAATAAAAAAGGCACCGATTCCCCCGGTGCCTTTTTTATTTATGCCGCTTTATGTGCTTCTAGCATGATGATATCACTGGTGAAAGAGCCATCATTCTGCAAGGCAAAATACGTTTTCACCTCTGTCGATGCGCTCTGTTGGTAAATGCGAATAGCGTCTACTAACGCTTCTGGCGTACGCATTCTCGCTACCCATGAAGAAAATTCCAGCGGTAACTTATCTGTAATTAAATTATCAACTATCAGATTGGCTTCACTGATTAACGTCAACCACTCACCGCTGGCGTGGTTCCGTATGTGAGATGTATCGCGTAATGCTTCTACCGTCTGTAACCAGATGTCGCGCACTGGGTGACCCGGAGACATTACGTCCATCACAATCAGCAGACCACCGGGTTTCAATATCCGGTTCACTTCACGCAGTGCTGCACCAACATCATGCCAGTGATGGGCAGAATAACGGCTGATAACAATATCAAATGCGTTATCGGCAAATGGCAGGCTTTCGACATAACCCTGGCGGGTGGTGATATTTTTCAGTTGCCGGGCTTCGGCAGCTTGTGCCACGACATCCAGCATATGGGCAGATAAGTCATACGCCACCACCGTGCTCACGTTTTGCGCAGCGACAAAGCTGGCATGCCCTGCTCCGCAGCCCATATCAAGTACACTTGCATCAGGATAATCAGCCAGACGCACCGCCAGGCGCTGTAAATCTCGTCCGGATGCATGTACGGTACTAGTCAGATATTCGCTAGCTTGAGAGCTAAACTGCTTTTCTACGTGGTCATGGTGGGATTGTGTTGTCATTGCGCTGTCCTTTTGTTGTTTGAGTATAAAAGGGCAGCGCCAAACGTTGGCCTGCCCTGTGGCAGACCTGACATACCTTATTTATCAGGCTTGCCGGGACTGAATTCAACGAGTAGCGGATTGTGATCGGACGCGCGCGTAACCAGTACAGAAGCTTCGCTGACGTTCAGACCACGGTAGAAAACAAAATCGAGCGGGCGACCAAACGCCCGACGGCGCTGATCATCGGTAAAACGCACCTGGCGTAGCGACATTTCCCGCGCAAAGCGATATAACGCGTTCATCCTTCTACGGCTCCAGGCATTGAAATCTCCCGCCATAATGACCGGGCCACTGTGGTGAGCTATCTGATCGCCAATAGGAAGTAACTGCTTACTATAGACATCCACGCCCAGACTGAAGTTGACGGCGTGTATATTAACCACCATCAACAGGCGGGTGTCAGGTAAGGGATAGACCGTCACCAGTGCCGATTTCGCCAGACGCAAAATGGGTTCTCGTTCACGTAACGGGCAGCAATACACTGGATGTGCCGCCGAAAGGGTCATTACGCCAGAAGGATGTTGTGGCAGCACGAAAGCGGGTACCTGATCGGCGGCAAGATAGTTAGCAGTCGCAAACTGTACTAACTCTGGCGTTGTCTGCGCTTCCTGCAATAACACCAGATGTGCATCTTTGCCGTAGTTCTTTAATACCGACAACCATTCAGCGCGTTGCTGTTTGTATATGTTCCACACCAGGATCCGAATACGCTCTTCGGTACTTAACGGTTCTCCAGGTGGTAATGCCTGGCCGATGCTCGCAAAAGACCCCGGCGGTAAGATCCTTTCCGCTGGTTGTCCGGCAACATAGCGCATGGCATAGGTGTTTTTTCGCACTTTTGACTTTGAAACCTCTATCACGTCAACCCTTCCGCACTCGGGAGGGTTCTACTGTTATAGGGATTTTAGCTCACTCTTTCAACGAGCAATTGTATATTGTTATGTAAGCAAGTGCTTACACCGGTCAGGATTTTGCTCATTATTGAGAACATTAAATCGGATGGCATATCTCGCATCCTGATGGTTTAATGACAAATAAATTCAAAATATCTCTTCTATTTTGCAACAGGAGCAAAAATGAAAGCCACGTCGGAAGAACTCGCCATTTTTGTTTCAGTCGTCGAAAGCGGCAGCTTTAGCCGGGCAGCGGAACAATTAGGGCAAGCAAACTCAGCGGTAAGCCGGGCGGTGAAAAAGCTGGAGATGAAACTTGGCGTTAGCCTGCTTAATCGGACCACGCGGCAACTTAGCCTGACGGAAGAAGGCGAGCGTTATTTTCGTCGCGTACAGTCAATTTTGCAGGAGATGGCAGCGGCAGAATCAGAAATTATGGAGACGCGTAATACACCGCGTGGACTGTTACGGATCGATGCCGCAACTCCAGTGGTACTGCACTTTCTGATGCCGTTGATTAAGCCTTTTCGTGAACGCTATCCGGAAGTCACTTTATCGCTAGTCTCCTCCGAAACGATTATTAATTTGATCGAAAGAAAAGTGGATGTCGCGATACGCGCCGGTACGTTAACGGATTCCAGCTTACGTGCCAGGCCGTTATTTAACAGTTATCGAAAAATTATCGCCTCCCCCGATTATATTTCCTGCTACGGGAAGCCAGAAACGATCGACGATTTAAAGCAACATATTTGCCTGAGATTCACTGAACCCGCTTCCCTCAATACCTGGCCGATAGCCTGTAGCGATGGACAATTACATGAGGTGAAGTACGGTTTGTCATCCAATAGTGGGGAAACACTGAAACAGCTTTGCCTGAGTGGCAACGGGATTGCGTGTTTGTCCGACTACATGATCGACAAAGAAATCGCTCGCGGAGAATTGGTGGAGTTAATGGCAGATAAAGTGTTGCCAGTGGAAATGCCATTCAGTGCAGTCTATTACAGCGACCGTGCGGTAAGTACGCGCATCCGGGCTTTTATCGATTTCCTTAGCGAGCATGTAAAAACAGCTCCCGGAGGAGCTGTCAGAGAGGCTTAATCCCATTCAGGAGCCAGACCTTCCGGGCTAACCAGGCGGTCGTTGCAATCCAGTGCGGCGATCGCTTTTTTATCTTCGGCATCAAGCTGTAAATTTTGTGCCTTAAGATTACTCTCCAGGTTTTCACGTTTAGTAGAAGAAGGAATTACTGAGTAACCTTCCCCCATAGCCCACGCCAGAATCACTTGAGCCGGAGTCGCATTGTGTTTAGCTGCAATACGAGCAATAACCTTATCTTTCAGTGCATTGCCATACGCCAGAGTCATATAGGAAGTAATATGGATACCGTGCTGTTTAGCCCAAGCGACCACTTTACGGTTTTGCAGATAAGGAGAGAGTTCAATCTGGTTAGTAGCGATGTTTTCAGCGCCAACAGCAGCAATCGCTTTTTCCATCAATGGGATCGTGAAGTTGGAAATACCGATCTCACGCGTCAGCCCTTGTTTTTTGGCTTCCAGCAGCGCCTGCATAAACTCTTCAGCAGAGACTTCATCGCTTGGTGACGGCCAGTGGATTAGCGTCAGATCAACATAATCGGTACGCAATTTTTGCAGGCTCTCTTTCAGACTCGGGATCAATTTGTCTTTGCTGAGATTTTCAATCCAGATTTTAGTGGTGATGTAGAGTTCATGACGTGGCACGCCACTTTCTGCAATCGCCTGACCTACTGCGGCTTCGTTATCATAGATTTGTGCGGTATCAATTGCGCGATAATCAAGTTCAAGCGCCGTTTTCACAGATGAAATAACAACGTCGTCTTTCAGACGGAAAGTGCCTAAACCAAATGCAGGGATAGCCATAATATGCCTCTTTTAATGCTATTTTCGTTAACTGAGGTGATTATGGGCTTCAGACTGTTGTGGAAAAATGGCGTAAAACGCAGAGGATTTTTGCGATTTTGGCAATAATAGAAATACAAACGAAAAAAAACCTCGAGCGTTAACTCGAGGCTTCTTAATAAGTGGCGGAACGGACGGGACTCGAACCCGCGACCCCCTGCGTGACAGGCAGGTATTCTAACCGACTGAACTACCGCTCCACCGAATTCTTTTACAACCACCAGTTTTATGACCGGCTTACTGCTAAATTTGATGCCTGGCAGTTCCCTACTCTCGCATGGGGAGACCCCACACTACCATCGGCGCTACGGCGTTTCACTTCTGAGTTCGGCATGGGGTCAGGTGGGACCACCGCGC